>JABCZY010000058.1 GCA_013289395.1 Bacteroidota bacterium | reverse complement strand
TTTTTATACGCAACATTGGTTTGCAGGCCATTAAAAATAGGTATGTTCAGTTTGAACCCGAATGATTTGTTAAAGTCTTCGTTCAACTGGCTGGCCCATGGAGTAACGGCGCCTACGGTTTCAGAAGGCACTTTAGCAATTATAGGCGAGGCGCCTACATAGCCAACCGTGTCGTTGGCAATGGTGGTTGATGATTGCCTGTTAGAACCTGAATAACCGGTACCCATTGTAATATTAAAGGTCAGCTTCGGGTATAAGGCACCGGCAGCAGCCTGCTTGCCTGCTTCAGCACTTTCCCATTTCAATTCAGCACTTTTAATATCGGGTAGGGTGGAGACTGCTGTATTATATATCTGTTCAGGGCCCTGTATAGCAGGGTTAGCCGGTATTTGTAATTCAGGGGTAAGTATTTTAAACAGGTTGGTAGAATCAATATCGAGCAGCTGTGCAAGGCCAAGCATGGCAAGATCGAGGTTGTTTTGCATGTTCACCTGGTTAACATCATCGCTGGCTTCCTGTGCTTCTACATCAAGCAGGTTGCTGCGTGCAAGGCTTCCTGCATCAACCAGTGTTTTGGTATGTTCTACCTGTTGCAAGGTAACTTCATGCTGGTCTTTAGCTTGCTGTAATAGTTCCTGGTCGAGAAATATCTGTAAGTAGCCCGATGCTATATTAAGGGCAAGGTTGTTCTTGCTTATATCCACATCAAAGCCACTGGCTTTGTAGCTGGCTTCGTTCTGGCGGACGGTGTTTACTGCTTGTTCGCCGCCCCAAATGGTAAAAGCACTGCTCAAATAAAAATCCTGCGACAGTACCTCACTGGTAGCAAATGTGTTGGTAAAAGGGTCAATGGTACGGCCCACGTTCCAGGTATTGGCTGCATAGCCATTCAGGTTGGGTAATATATTGGCTTTGCTGCCGTTTACGGTGTTCTTAGCTATCTGGCGGCTAACTTCGGCTTGCTTAACGGTAAGGTTCTGCGCCCATGCGTAGCTTACGCATTGGTCAAGCGACCATGGCTGGCCCAGCACAAGGCTGTCCTTTTGCGCATTGGCAATACCCATTGAAAGCAGTGCAATGGCTACTAAAGTTCTTTTTTTATGGAGGATTGTAAGCACAGTTGTTTTTAGCGTTGGCAAATATAGCATTTTTGGCTCAGTATCTTAGCGTTAGGGATAGTAGCGTAAAGCCCGCAGCACAGCGAGGACTTGCAGCGTATAGCCCGACCCGTAGGGGAACGCCCAATGTATTATGAATAGTAGCTTTCATGTTTTACACAAAAAACAATTTCCTCTTTTTAGGATAAGTCACCACATAGCGGATAGCATCAATGGCATGGTCAAAATCTTTAATTGGGCGACGGATAAAATGCCCATCCTTATTGGTATCCCACATATACTGTCGGAGCTCTTTTATAAGGTTTACACTTTCAGCAGTTATGTTCAGCTTGCGGTCGAGCAACAGGTTAATGCCAAACTCAACACTGTCGGAACCTTTGGTAGCAGCCTTCAGGCCATGCCACCCTTTGCGGTACAGGTAGTCGATTGTTTTGGGCTCGGCGCTATCGGCCACAGTAAGTGCACGCAGGTTTATGTGTTTTTGTGCAAATGCAAACAGTTCGTCGTTTTGCATACCAGTGCGGTAGAGCAGTTCGTGTATATAAAGCTCGCCATTGCATTCATGTATTTGCACCAATGCAGTAGGGGAGTGGGTGAAACCGAAATCGATACCATAGCCCAACAGGTTCCCGACGGCCCCCCTTAGTCCCCCCATTAGGGGGAAACTTTGTTTGGTTGTGTTAGGTACAATCTCACCATCTCCCTCCACAATGGGGAGGGTCGGGGTGGGGCCGATAATTGTCCAATTGCTAAACACAACCCCTTCCGCCATACCAATCTCTCCCTCGCCATATACTTTCCACCAGTTAAGGTTAGTGCGGCGGCGTTCTATGTTTTGTTTTTCCTGCGGGCTAAGGTGGTTGTTATCCACGTAGGTAGATTTAATGAACAGGTGTTCGTCCGCGTGTAGCGTGGGTAATAAGTGGTCGTGTACCCAAAAACGGCGCACCGGGTTAAAGTCGAGTATGGTTTGCCGGCGGGTACGTACGTCGAGTTGCTGAAATGCTTCATAGTCTATATTATTACATTCGTTTATAAATAAAATATCGCGCCGCGCACCACGTAGCTTGGCTTCGGCATCGGCCGAAAAAA
Organism: Bacteroidota bacterium; assembly: GCA_013289395.1. Taxonomy (GTDB): domain Bacteria; phylum Bacteroidota; class Bacteroidia; order JABEUT01; family JABEUT01; genus JABEUT01. Next base: position 9,678 of record JABCZY010000058.1, on the reverse strand, counting down.
ACTCGATGAGTGATGAACCTATTTTAAAGGTATGGTCGGTTTTGTTGTGAGTGAATTGTGTAGTTGCTTCGCTTAAAGAAAGAATCCGTTTAAGGTCGCGCAGGGCGCCACGTTTAAAATGTGGTACACTTTCACTTACAATAGATATTACAACACCCTGGTTAAGCACAGCATAGTTAACAAGGTATTGCAAAGCCGAAAAAGTTTTGCCTGAGCCTGTACCGCCCTGGTGAATTACATACCTTTTATGGGAGTTATTAGCCTTGTAGAGCTTGGAATTGTAAGTAAGATTAAAAGTAGACACGGGTCGAAATTTTGTTTTGTTATAAGTGGTTGTATTTCATTTGTTCCAGATCAAAAAAGTAGACACTGGATTGAGTTTCGGTGTCTACTTTTCAGAGTTCTTTTTTTGTGCTTTTTATCATGTCAGCTTCTTCCTGACTCTTTACTATATAATTTATTATAAAGTCTTCAACAGTTTTATTCTCCTTATGCAAGGAATAGCCCCGCTTTTTACCTTTTGTGCGCAACGTAAACATTATAGCCTTCCATTCGTTTGCCTGCAGCTTTTTGAAAAGCCTTGCTTCAGCAAAATCAAGCACCAGGTTATCAATAAGGTCAACGGAAGCTTTATAGCTGTCGTCGGTCTTCAACCATTTGTAATGTGTGCAGCGCGGAATACCTGCCTTTTGTGCAGCGTATGAAACAATACCAAGCGTTGCCACTAAGGCATGCAACATAGCGCACTTGCGGTCGTCTGTGGTTTCCGGAAATGTTTCATTAATTTCATTCTGTTCAAATGGCTTTTCAATGCCATCATCAGGCATAGCGCCTTCCTGTTCGGTGTACATATTTCTTTAGATATAGATTAAGATTCAGGTTAATTCTTAATCATGGTGGTGGTGCATAGCTTGCGCTATGTATATACAAATTTAAACAATATATTTACTATAGTAAATAAAAGAGTAAGGGAGTTGTTAACAGGGTGGGTTGCCCTATTATTTAACGTGTTTGCCCCAAACCCCTAAAGGGGCTTTGAGTTTTATTGAATAGAAAGACAAATGGTATTAAGTTTTGAAGCCCCTTTAGGGGTTTGGGGCTGATAGTTCAACCGTTTTTCTCTTGATTTCTGTAATTACACTATCTATATCTTTCAATACCTCACTATTCTTAAAACGAATTACCTGAAGTCCGAAATTTTGTAACATATATTCTCTCCCTGCATCTCTTTCAGCTACTTCTGTTTTATTATGTATTTCACCATCGAGCTCTATAACCAGTTTTAATTTATGACAGTAGAAATCGACAATAAATTGATTGATTGGATGCTGCCTGCGGAACTTAAAACCAGATAACTGATTATGGTTTAATTTCTCCCACAACAGTTTTTCTGCTTCGGTCATATTCTTTCTCAGCGTTTCCGCTCTTATGAAAATTTCTATTGAAGCACCATAATATAAAGGAAGGTTTATGTTTTCACTCATACACTCAATATTACGAATAAATTTTTATTCGAACTAGGTAAAAGGTGGGCGCGGGTTAGCTGCAAATGATGCGAGTTTAGGAAACACAGGCAAGCAGGGAGCAAGAGTAGCCCCGCCAAAGGAACGCCCAAGGTAATTATTGATATGAGACCTCTTTTCAATTTTACAATACATTGCCTATATTTGCGTTAATCCACTTACATGAAAACAAAGCGTAACCTTAGTGTTTTTGTCTTCACAATATTCCTGCTTAGTGCCTCGGCGCAGAAAGATACAACACACTATATGTTTTCGTTCGTAAGCATAAATGCAGGATACGGAATGAACACGGTATCGCCTGCATCTAAAATACTGATAACTCCTTTTTGGGGATCGAACGGGCCAACGGCTTCTGTAATGGCACTTTTGGCATTAAACGAATCGTACTTTGGCATACCGGTTATGCTTGGCTATAGCGCACCTAAGTTTGATGCAACTGACTATGGAATGCAAAACCCAGATACGGCTCAACAGTATAAATACTATACGTATGATAGAAGCAAGTCGGGCAATTACAATATATATTACCTGATGACTGGCCTCGATCTGAAATTACCGGAACGCACAACACGCGAAGCTTTTGAATTAAGATTTGTGGTGGGACCCATGATTGCTACGGAGCCTGCTTTTACATACGGATACGGAAACCCAAATTACCTTGTAGAACATGTTGCCTCTATAAGCGCTGCTAATACAGTTGCTATAGCTTTTAGTCCGGGTATAAGTTTTGGGTATAAACTAACACAGCATATGGCTATTATGGCTAATGCTGATGTGTTATTTGCCGAAATGAAATTTAAAGCCACAGAATCGTGGAACGGATTTTATTATGTAGGTTATCCTCGACAAATTGCAATTTTATCGGCTATGGGTTACCTGCACCTTACGGGAGGTATAGCTTACACTTTTGGTAAAATGACGCCTAATATTGCGTATTGATAAGACTATAAGTTTCTAATGTATCACCACCAACTTGCTTGTTGCGGCAATAACTCCGTTTACTGATAGTGTATAGTAGTAAATTCCATTGGTAAGTCCTGAAATGTTTTCATTTATCTGGCCCATGCTATTGCTTATGGTATTGCTTGTAAGCATTTGCCCCAATGCATTAAATAACTGCATGGTTACTTTGTTCTGCCCTGCTTGTAAAAGGTAAGTAATGGCTACCTCATTAGCAGCAGGGTTAGGATAAACGGTAAACTGCTGTACTGATGCACTGATAGTATTTACACCAAGCGGGCCAAATTCATAACAGTTATAGCTAAAATAACCGTGATTTAATTGTACCGTATCGGTATTTTGTCTGAAACAAAGCAGGTATGAAACTGCTTCAAAAGGTACGGGTGGTGCTATAATACCAAATGGCCCATCAGTACCTCCAATTCCTTCAATAATGCTGCAGAGTATCTGTTTTGGGTTTGGTTTGGAGTTAGCAATGTTAATTCTCATTCTGTAATTGCCAAATATCATAATTGAGTCAACAGAATATACGTAATCTCTGCCAGTACTGGTGCCTGACCCCGGCTGTGGTGGAATGCCAATTGAATCGTTTGCTTTCAAAGTGAAATCGTACCAGAGTGAATCAACACCTTTTACCAGCATGTATACTTTTCTTACCACAGTATCTTCCCTGAAGGCGCCTGCGTATACGTAAGTAGTATAGGACCCGCTGTTAGTTACTCCACCCGCGCTATATAATTGATGATATGTTTTTCCGTTCACGGTGGTATCACCTGCTAACAAAACCCCATAATCATTAACGCTGAGATTTGAGCCATCGTTCGATTCATTTTCTCCGCCCCAGTATGCGTTTGAAGTAGGGAAAGGGTAGTACTTACTAACCTGTGCTTTTACAGTTACTATTGATGTAATTAGTAAAAGAAATAGTATTTGTTTTTTCATATGGGTGGTTTTGGTTAATGTATTACCACCAGTTTGCTTGTTGCAGCAATAACACCGTTTACTGATAGTGTATAGTAGTAAATTCCATTGCTAAGCCCTGAAATATTTTCATTTACCTGGCCCATGCTATTGCTTATGGTATTGCTCGTGAGCATTTGCCCAAGTGCATTATATAATTGTAAGGTGCCTTTGTTCTGCCCTTGTTGTAATAGGTAATTTATGGCTACTTCATTAGCAGCCGGGTTGGGATAAACTGTAAACTGCTGCACCGATGCACTGATAGTATTAACACCAACTGGAACAAATTCATGACAGTAGTAATATAAATTGCCACGGAGGAATTGAACCGTGTCGGTATTTTGCCTGAAACAAAGCAGATTCGAACTTGTTTCAAAAGGCGGCGGAATTAATTCTGAACCAAATGGCCCATTGGTACCTCCAATTCCTTCAATAACACTAAATATTATTGTAACGTTAAATGTACTGGTATTGGCAATGTTTATTCTCTTTCTGTAATTACCGAATATCTGAACAGAATCGATTGAATATACATAACTTGTTCCACTACCTGTGCCCGATCCGTTCGGTTGTGTATGACAAATCGAATCATTTACTTTAACATTGAAATCGTACCAAAGTGAATCAACACCATTTATCAGCATATATACTTTTCTGGCTGCGGTATCTTCCCTGAAGCCAGCGTATGAAGTGATATTACCGGAACCACTGGAACCCGCACCGCCAACTGTAAGTAACTTATGATAGGTTTTTCCATTCACTGTGGTGTCACCGGATAACAAAAAACCGTAATCCCAAAAACTTTGGCCAGAACCATTGCTCCAGTCATTTTCTGCACTCCAATACGCATTTGAGTCAGGGAAAGTATAGTACTTGCTTACCTGTGCTTTTACAGTTACTATTGATGTAATTAGTAAAAGAAATAGTATTTGTTTTTTCATATCGGTGGTTTTAGGATATCAAATATAGTTTATTTTTTTGAAAAATAGAAATTGGCAGAACTCTTGGAAATAGATGAAAGGGGGGCGCGGGTTAGTCCCGAGTGCTCGGGGAGCAAGCATGGAACAAAAGCAGCCCCGCCTTCCCCACAATAGAGTTAAGCAACTTTATCTATCAGTAATACTCGTTTACCGATAATGGGCATGCAGGTTTGTTGGTTGAGCGTAAATTGCATGTAAGGGAAATAAGTCTATTTAAAAAATAAACCTTTATTGCATACACCAATACTTTATTTACAAATAGGTTAATAGTAGATTAAAGTGGTTATGTATGCTTCTTCTAAATTTAAAGTATTAATTCTTGATGATGCAATTCAGGAAAAAGCCCAAATAAAGCGGGTGTTAGATAATGCACGCTTACATTATATATCGAAGGTAGTTAAAACAAGACAGGATTTCGTTAAGGCCCTTACCGTTTTCAAACCCGATATTATTCTTGCAAGCTATTTTCTTCGTGCATTTAACGGAATGCATGCATTTTACCTTTCAAGGCAACAAAAACCCAATGCTGTCTTTATTATACTGGTAGCAAAATCAAATAGCGGCTTAGCCTCAGAATGCCTGAACGAAGGGGTTGATGGTTATATACTGAAGTCAAATTATAAAGCTCTCCCCGTAAGTATGATGCAGTGTATAGAAAAAAGAAAAGCGGAACATATGAAAGAATCAACATCGACACAATTGGAATTGAAGCATGGAGAGATAAGGGAGCTAAGAAGCGAAATTGAAAAAGGTAAACTGCTTAAACTTTTGTCGAAACGTGAACTTGAAATATTTTATTTACTTGCTTCAGGAAGGTCGATAAAAGAAATTGCAGGTCAGTTAATTTTAAGCCCTCCTACCATAGCAACGTATAGGGCAAGGTTATTATCAAAGCTCAATTTAAAGTCAATTATTGAACTAATTCACTATGCATTGCGTAATAATCTAATTGATTTAGGTTAGTGCCTGTGTCATAAATTTTATGACATTTTTTCATGTTTTTAATTACACGCTACATTCATAGCGTACAATATTTTTGCGGTAATACATAAAAGATCAGAAAAAATGTTTACCCCGAGAACATATGAAGCTAAAAATACTTTTACTCGAAGATATTCCCACTATTGCAGATACAATAGAAGTAAGGGTGCATATCACTATTTTATCGGAGTCTTTTAATGCCGAAAAAATACATATATCAAAGAAAGCAAAAAACTCAAAAGCATTACTTAAAAGCAAAACCCCAAATGGAATGGAAATGGATGCTGTTATCTCCCTTTCGAAAATTAAAGGTGGCTACATATTTGCACCTTTTCAAAAAACTGTTGCAGCATCGAAAGGAAAGGAAAAGGCGTTAATACCGAACCGTGAAATAGAAGGAATGCTTGCTCAGAAAGGAACCATATCAGCAGAGCTTGAGTTGAAGAATAAAGAAATAAGGGTATTGCGTAGTGAAGTTGAAAAAGCAAAGCTTCAAAATCTGCTTTCAAAGCGCGAGTTAGAGATTCTTAGCCTGTTGGCTACCGGGCAATCGATCAAGGAAATTGCCAAGCAATTATTTTTAAGTCCGGCTACAATTGCCACCTATAGGGCAAGGCTATTAGAGAAATTGAACCTGAAGTCGAACATCGATATAGTGCTGTATGCTATACGAAGCGGTTTAATTGAATAAACCCCCGATATTCATATCAAATTCACGTGGTTTATTGTTGTTTTCAGATACCGCTTTAAAGCGTTTACCGAAAATATACTGCAATGCCGTTCCGTGGTAAATACCTTTAACATCGGAAATAGTTAATAGAGTTATAGTATTAACACTTTAAATCTTACAGCTATGAAAACAAAAAGAATTATAACCCCGGTATTATCAGCACTATTCGCAATTATCTTTTCTGCTTCGTTTGGGCAGGAAACAGCACCGCAGCCTGTTACAGCAGCTCCGGCAACTAACTGGGCCTTTTCAAAAGGAACCAATGTTATTAACGCAGGTGTTGGTATGGGCGGTTATTATAATTATTGGGGCGGTGGTTATTACGAAACCCCGAATTTTATTTTATCGTATGAAAACGGAACCTTTGGAAATGTTGGCCCGGGTACTATAAGCCTGGGTGCACTGTTATCCTATAAAGGAATAGGTGATAATTATATTGGAGGCGATGGATATAGCTATGCAGATAACTGGACGTATTGGATACTAGGCTTCCGCAGCGCGTATCACCTTAATGTTCCCGGTGCTCCTAAATTTGACCCGTATGGTGGGCTTATGCTTGGCTATTACTTTTTAAACCACACGTTTAGTACCAACAATCCTAATTACATGCACCCCGGCGATCCTGGTTATGTATACTATACTGCTACGTATCCTAATTACGCAGCGCTTAGCGTATATGTGGGTGCAAGGTATTATTTAAGCAATACAGTGGGTATTTGGGGAGAATTGGGATATGGCTATACAACCCTTGCAATAGGTGTAAACTTCAAAATATAATAACCCGATTTAACCCTTTTAAAACCCTGGCTATCTCAGCCGGGGTTTTTTGTTTTACTTTTCTTAATTCCATTTGGGGATGTAAATTCTTAGTTTTCTTTGGGCGTTCCCCTACGGGTCGGGCGTTATTCGTGTCTTAATTGTTTCTTAAAGGTACTCATGAATATTAAGCTGCATTTAATATTTGGAAGGCTTTATATTTCACTGCAAGTCCTCGTTCCTGCGGGCTTTACGCTTCTATCCCTAACGCAAACTATATCGGTTCGTCATTGCGAGGCACGAAGCAATCTTACCATCTGATGTTAGGTCTTTAAACTAGGCAAAATGTGGGCGCGGGTTAGCTGCAAATGATGCGAGTATAGGAAATTCAGGCAAGCAGGGAGCAAATGCCGCCCCAAAGAAAAAAACAACCACACTGACCACTTACGACTGTTGACTGACTACTGAACCGATATTGCACGTACACGGTTAGTGTAATCGGTTACATGTATGTTGCCATTGCTATTAATGGCAATGCCCCATGGGCTATCAAGCCCTGCAGCGGTGGCAGGGCCGCCATCACCAGAATACTTCTGTGAACCATTACCCGCATAGGTTGAAATAATACCATTGGTATTTACCATACGTACATACCCGTTAAATGAATCGACGATATAAAAATTACCGGAAGCATCAATAACCACGTCTGAAGGATATGCCAACTCGGCAGCGGTAGCTGCGCCACCATCGCCTGCATAGCCACCGATACTGTTTCCTGCAACAGTTGTTATAATACCTGCTGAATTTACTTTTCGTATGCGGTTGTTGCTGTAATCGGCTATATATACATTACCTATGTGGTCGCAGGTTAAACCTGAAGGATAATATAATGCTGAAGTATCGGCCAGGCCACCGTCGCCGCCAAAGTTGGCATTTCCATTTCCGGCAAAGGTTGAAATAATTCCATTTTTTATTTTACGCACCCTGTTATTGTCGCCATCAGCTATATATATAGTACCTGAATCATCAACTGCAACTGCAATAGGTGATAGTTGAGCAGCCGTTGCCGCGCCTCCATCACCCGAAGACCCGCTTCCACCGTTACCGGCTATGGTTGTAATATTGCCACTGTTACCAAGCACCCGTACCCTGGCATTTTTATAATCGGTAATATATACATTGCCATGCGTGTCTACGGCAATACCATAGGGGTTATTAAGCTGTGCATTTGTTGCCGCACCACCATCGCCGGAAAAGCCGGGCGTAGCATTTCCGGCAACAGTTGTCATAATACCGGCTGTGTTCACTTTGCGCATGCAGTTATTGAATTTGTCGGATATATACATATTGCCGGCCGCATCTATTGCCAGCCCTGTAGGTTCATCTAAACAGGCAGCTATAGCTGCTCCGCCATCACCACTATAACCACTGCCACCGTTCCCGGCCATGGTTGTTATTATATTTTGGTTACCGTTATTAGCAGCAGGTTTCGGCGGTGTAGTTTCCTTTTTTATGCAGGCTGTAAATAGTATTGTAATACTTAATGCAGCAAATGCTATTGATTGTTTGTGGTTATATGCCATATCCTTCGGGGAGTATCAAAACCTGAAAATACAAAATTTCTTCAAAACCCGACTGAAACTTCGCAGTGCATAATTCCTTTTTTAAAGAATATAAAAAGCCGTTTACCGAAAAAAGATACGCAACAATGCCACGCAACTACTTTTGTTTAAATTTGAACTTCATAATTAAACTAAACATGAAAACAAACATTCTTTTTGCACTTGCCATCAGTACATTAATAGTTGCCTGTACTAAAACCACCGGCCCTGCAGGCCCTCAAGGCCCGGCAGGTTCGCAACCTAACGGAACGCTTGACGGTATTATTACCTTATACAACGAATATGGAGACAAGCAACCTTACAGCCAATGTACATCGGTCCGTGTAACCTTATATAACTCATCGGGCAGCCGTGTTGATTCAGTAAATTGCGATGCAAGTGGTCACTATTCAATTACCAATGTGCCTGCCGGCGACTACTCAGAATATATAAGAGATACAGGTTACGGGCAATCATACCGCAGTCCATTTCAGTTTACCGGCGGGGGAAGTATAGCCACCGATATTAGCCTGTCGCACATACCCGATTTTACATTCACTGTTAGTGGCGATTCGCTGAAGAAAACAGCTACCGATACTGTGGTAGTGATATATGGCACTATAGCGCCTGCATCGCAGCCAAGAAATATAGCAGTGTTTGTAGGTAGCAGCCCTACTGTAAGCTTTACACCTGGTAATTACTCAGGCGCTTATGCTGTTACAGTTAATGCAAATGCAACTACCTTTTCAAGCAGTATTGCCATTAACAGTATTTACCAAAGCGGATTAAGCACGGGTTCACTTGCGTACTTTACAGTATATGCCGCTGCGTATGATTATGCCAATCAATCGGAATATACCGACCTGACCACCGGCCAGCAATTGTATAACGCTTTGGGCACTTCTGCATCGGCACCCAGCCTTAAGCTATAATGCTACACAGGCATAATTTTTTATGCTCAATTTATCCTGTACCATTAGGGTAAGTTGAGCATAAATATTTGTGAGCCCCGGTTAAACCAAATGTTTATTCAGGCGCGAAACAAAATCATCCACCCGTTCTCTTGCTTTCGCTTCATGAACCGCTTCTCCAATAACTTCCGTTATTGTTGATCCCTCAATTTTGTAATAAATACTATCGGCACCAAAGGTGTTTTTGTATTCAATAAACCCATCGGGTATCTCTAT
>JABCZY010000057.1:2851-12592 GCA_013289395.1 Bacteroidota bacterium | reverse complement strand
GTGAAGACCTGAATACTCCGGAAGGAGTGAATAAGATCGTGGAATTAGCAAAGGAAAACCTTGACAGGTCAACCGAGCTTTCCATAAATAACCTGAGTAAAATAAATACTGTTTACAATGAACATTTGAACCTGGCCGTAACCTTCAACAAAAAATTTGCTGATACTATCAATTCGCAGGTGGCATCAGTATTCAAACTACAGAATAAGAACATATACCCTATAGATACCATTGCAGATTGGTGGAAAAACTAAGGATAGGAAAGAGTTAAGCCCCCATACACGTTAAGCGAATGCAAGCTTAACAGGTATGGGGTTTTAATTGTCAAATCTACATTAGTACTAGATGAACATTTTTATTATAACAAACAGTTCAATAGTAAAAAATACGGCAGCCGTTATAAAACCTTCATTGATCTTTTTGAGTGATAGATTAATGAGCATAGATTGAACTTCAACGAGCGCTCTTACACCCATAACCATTACAATAGATAATGGTGAACCTATAATGGCAACGACCAAAAGTCCTATTCCAATAGATAGGTTTCTTGATGCATATTCGTATCCGGCATAGCGGGCACCTTTTCCTTTTACATCTACCCCTTCGGTACTATTCTCAAATATTTGTGCAGGTTTAAAATACCCTACAACTCCGTAACCCATATTTACCAGGGCAAATACGCCGGTAATGATTTTAATGTACAGTGGAATTATGTTTGTTTCAATCATGGTGTTGTATTATGTATGTAACAATGATAAAATTCATATGCCAAATATAATGAAGCTTTTAGCGCTTGAAGTTAAGTGAAAGTCATAAAAGCAAAAACCCTGTTTTGACAGGGCGTAGTTTAATTTTGCAGAACCCTAAAGCAAAAAAGCACTGGACTGATTTGAGCTTCTCGCTTGGCAGCTCAATAATTTTACTTAAATTGCATAGATAGGTGCCTGGTAAGATCTAATATAGGTTTATGCATTTGTAAATAAACATCGCTTGATAAAAAAGGCTGCTCTATTTTTTGTTTGTGTTCTGATAGGGATTACAACTTATTCACAAACGTGCTTAGATCCTGGTTTCTACCTTAATGGGCTGAAATTACATAAACCAACCAAAGACACTATATATAAATGGAGAAGGAAAGAATTAGACTTTATTAAAATAAAAAAGCATGATACTATTGCCGATATTGGCAGTTTTGATGGATACTATCCTTTATTATATTCCATTTTCTCTGACTCATCCGTATTTTACTTGAACGATATTACGCAATCTGGTTTTGTTTATTACGATAGCATAAAGACTATATGCGAACAAATACGGGGAAGTAACTTCACGAACAAGTTTAATATTGTAATAGGTAATGATAGCAGTACAAAATTGCCCGATCATTTATTTAATATTGTAATAGTAAGAGAAGCTCTGCATCATTTTAAAATGCAGGATAAAATGCTGGCTGATATAAAAAGGATAATGAAATCTGATAAAGATGCAAAGCTGATCTTATATGAACCAATACGAGGACAGAGTAAAAGGGAAGATTTATGCGCTGGAGCAATGACAAAAACGGACCTTATAGCGTTATTGAACAGAAACGGATTTATCTTATCAAAAGAACTTGATGATAATGATCGGAGTTGGTTTGAGTTTGTATTGAAGGATATTGCAGTAATGAATAAAAAGTAGCTGCTGCCCATTTATAAGTAGATAGTATAGTTTCTTCTTACAGCAGTATAACACTAACCTATAAGTGGGTTATGGACCGGTGCAATTTTCACACACTCAACCTTTTACTTATTCCCAAAGAAAAAGGCTACAGAAGAGAACCTCTGTAGCCTGTTATCATTTAGCGGAGAGAGAGGGATTCGAACCCCCGGAACCCGTAAGGTTCAACGGTTTTCAAGACCGCCGCATTAGACCGCTCTGCCATCTCTCCTTAAATTGAGTGGGCAAAGATAACAACCTTATGGAATCTTGCCCAATTTGTTTGCAATAAAAATACTGAATTCGAATCCAATGGGACAAGGCAACCGCATTAAACAAATAAGTGGATACAAGTCCAGCCTGTATCCACTTATTTAAGCTGAAGAAATTATTTTACCAAATCTTCGCTCTTGTGCTATCAGGTCTGTACATTCCGTCTCCTGGCTTAATATCAAAGCCCTTTAACTCAGGATTCTTCTCATGGTTCGATACGCTGAATGCTTTGTAGAACTCAGGCATATTAGAAAGAGGTCCGTTAGCCCTGAATAGAGTAGGCGAGTGCGGATTGGTTGTGATCAGCTGCCTTTGGTAATCAGGACGAATGTTTTCTCTCCAAGCTTGTGCCCATGCAATAAAGAACCTTTGTTCAGGTGTAAACCCATCTACAATTCCTTCCGGATGTTGCTTAAGGTCGTTCTCAAGTGCAGCGTAAGCAATGGTTAATCCGCCAAAGTCAGCAGTATTTTCACCAATGGTAAGCTCACCTTTTACGTGCATTGAATCAATTTCGTAGTTATTGAACTGGCGGATAATAACACCAAGCTTGTTATGGAAGCTTGCAGAGTCCTTATCGGTCCACCATTTGTGCATATTACCTTGTGCATCGAACTGTGATCCCTGGTCATCGAAACCGTGGGTAAGCTCGTGGCCAATAACTGCACCCATAGCGCCATAGTTCATAGCATCATCTCTGTTCGGATCGAAGAAAGGAGGTTGCATGATAGCTGCCGGGAACACGATCTCGTTCATGGAAGGGTTATAGTAAGCATTAACGGTTTGAGGAGACATACCCCATTCGGTACGGTCAACCGGTTTGCCTAACTTATTAACGTCGTAATGGAACTCAAATTCATTTAAACGGAATGAGTTCAACACCCATGAATCGCGCTTGATATCAAGTGCTGAATAGTCTTTCCACTTGTCAGGGTAGCAAAGCTTAAGCATTATCTTATCCAACTTGGCTTGTGCATACTTCTTTGTTTCAGGGCTCATCCAGCTTACTGAATCAATACGTTGTTTGTAAGCAGCAATAATATTGGTAACCATTTCATTTACCTTAGCCTTAGCTTCAGGGCTGAAATATTTCTCTACATATAATTGACCTAATACCTGGCCCAATGAACCGCTGGTACCTTCAACTGAACGCTTCCAACGAGGTTGCATTTCTTTCTTACCCTGGAAGGTTCTGCCCCAGAAGTTGAAGCTGATCTTAGCCAATGTATCGGTAAGCTTGCCTGCTTCATTTGAAAGCAAATGGAAACGTAAATAGGTCTTCCAGTCGTCCAAAGGAACTGACTTAGCCATATCGCTTACTTGTTTCATGAACAATGGCTGTGCTACAATAATGGTATCGATGGTTTTCAAGCCAAATACATCCTGTATAGCAGCCCAGTCAATATTAGGGGTCGTTTCTGCCAGTTTAGCCATGGTCATTTTGTTGTACTGAGCTGATATATCTCTCTCTTCGGTACGTGACATGGAAGCATTAGCCATTTGGGTTTCAATATCCAATACTTTCTCTGCATCTTTATTAGCTATATCTGCTGATTCGCCCATTTGTTGGAATATCTGGGTAGCATATTCTACAAATTTGCCTCTCAGCATTTTCATCATTGGCATGTCCAGTGTATAATAGTCCTTTGCCGGTAATGTCATACCGCCCTGGCCTACTGTGCAAACTTCTTTAGCGCTTATCTTGGCATCTTGCTCTACTCCAAAACCAAAAAATACATCTGGTCCTATTATCATAAGGTGTGCAGCTTCCGACCAAAGTGATTTGTTATCAGAAATAGCATTGATCTTAGCAAATTCTTCTTTTAAAGGGTCAATACCTTGCTTGTTCAGGCTTACTGAATCCATCATACAAGCATACAGATCTCCCACTTTCTGTTCTACAGAACCATGTGCAGCATTTTTGTTTGCAGCAGCAGTTTCTAACAGTTTACGTAAACGTGAAATAATACTATCATGCAACACGTTAAAGCTGCCCCATGCTGCTTCACTGGCAGGAATTGGGTTATTCTTTAGCCAATTACCGTTTACATATTGGTAAAAATCATTTTGTGGCTTCGCTGTAGTGTCAAAATAAGCCAGGCCAACTTCACCTTTGTATTTATCAGCATCGCTTTCGTGCTTGCACGATGTGCTGAACAAGGCTGCACCAATTGTAAGGCAGATAACCGGAGCGTAGAGATGTACTTTTTTCATGTTGTGTTTATGAGTTAAAGGGCGCAATTTAACAATTAAATAACAGTATAGGGCTATTTTAATATGAGAATGCAAAGGTATTGGACCTAAAGAACAAACTATATGCGGAAAAGGTGAAATTTGCCTCTGCCCTTACTAGCTAATATACTCGTATTCAAATACTTCTGCTAAATGTTTCTTTAACTTTGCCTTAACTTCGTCAGTATTTGGTTCAAAGCCAAGCTCCTTAGCCATTGATGTAACAGCTTTATCGGTAATGCCACAGGGGATAATTAAAGAAAAGTACTGAAGATCGGTATTTACATTTAAAGCAATGCCATGCATGGTTACCCAATGGCTGGTTCTTACACCCATGGCGCAAATTTTACGGGCTTTTGCAGGATGATCTACATCAAGCCAAACGCCGGTCATGCCCTTTAACCGGTCACCTTTTATACCATATTCAGCAAGCATACGTATAACGGCTTCTTCCAGTGAGCGCATATAACGATGAATATCGGTAAAGAAATAATCGAGGTTTAAAATAGGGTAGGCGACTACCTGGCCCGGGCCATGGTATGTAATATCTCCGCCACGGTTTATTTTATAATAGGCTATGTTTCGTTGGGCCAAATTCTCCTGGTTAACCAGCAGGTTGTTCTCTGAGCCACTTTTGCCAATAGTAAAAACATGAGGGTGCTCACAAAAAAGCAAATAGTTTCCGGTAAATTCTTTTTCTTCTTCGGTAAGTGAACGGTTGGCCAGTTTTTTATCTACTACCTCTCTGAATAATTTCTCCTGGTAGTCCCAGGCATCTTTATAATCTACCAGCCCAATATCTTTGAATGTAACCTTCCGGTTCATTTATTAGAAAGATCTGTTTTTAACTGATCTATGATCTTCACTTCCATAGCATCTACTTTCCTTTCTTCGGAAAGATACATAGATACCCAATCGCCAAAATGGATCCAGTAAAGCTTCTTTTCTATTGCACTTGCGCCTTTCGATTTTATTTCAATTACAACCTGTGCATAGGTTTCAAATACCTTTTTACAAAGTTCTATGCGCAACTCATTGCGCGGGTGCTCATGCTCATCTTTAAAAATAAGTACAGCAATCTCCGGGTAATCATGGCTCCAGCCAACCAATTCATTATGGTTCATTTCTGGTATAACATGGTGCCAGCAAAGAATCTTTGCATTCTCATTCAACTGTTGCCTGAAACGTATCGCTACGCCTTCATGCAATGAAGTACTGTATATAACAGGGGTTCTGTCAACAAGTATCTCTGCCATCCTTTTGGCTGCGTTCATTAATGAAGTTTGGTTTTCAACAAGCAACTTAGCGCCTGAAAGAATCTTCTCCATATAACCTTTTACAAACCCTAACGATTCCATAATATGGAAAAGTTGTGTTAATGAATACCCTAAACATGCCCTTGGTGGCATACCGGGCGGAATAATTATGGCATCGCATTTATTTGCTTTGGCTAGTTCATGTAGTTTACCACCCGAAGTAATACACACTATATGTGCGTTATGTTTCTTTGCTAAAGAGAAGGATTCAAGGGTTTCTTCGGTATTACCGGAATAAGAGGAACAAATTACCAATGTATGCTTATCAACATACCCGGGTAATGTATAGCTCTTCATTATTTCTATAGGCACCTTAACCTCTTCCTGTATGGTTTCCTTTAAAATGGTACCACCTATGCCGGAACCACCAAGTCCGCAAACAACTATTTTATGAATAGCATTAGCAGGTGCTGAAAGCTTAGCATTTTCAGCAATACTCACCGCTTCTTCTAACTGTTGCGGAAATTTATGTATCAAATCATTCATCATAGCCAGCGCTTGTATGGAGTGCTTACAAAGTTAAAATTCTATATGAAATGGCTTATTCTCCAATATCAAACTTAATTCCTTGTGCCAATGGAAGTGTAGTTCCATAGTTAATGGTGTTTGTTTGCCTGCGCATGTAATTCTTCCATGCATCAGAACCTGACTCCCTGCCACCACCTGTTTCTTTTTCACCACCAAATGCACCACCAATTTCAGCGCCCGATGTGCCAATATTTACGTTAGCTATACCGCAATCAGAACCGGTTTGTGAAAGGAATTTTTCAGTTTCCAATATATTGTTTGAGAATATAGAAGAAGACAATCCCTGAGGCACTCCATTCTGTAATGCAATAGCTTCATCAATTGTTTTGTACTTGATAAGGTATAAAATAGGAGCAAAGGTTTCGTGTTGCACTATAGCATACTCATTCTTAACTTCTGCAATGGTAGGCACTACGTAGCACCCCGATGCATATTTTTCACCGCTAAGTACTTCACCACCATAAATAACCTTACCACCTTGCTCTTTTATTTTCTGAATAGCATCGGTGTAATGTTTAACAGCATCTGTATCAATAAGTGGTCCCATTAAAATGCCATCATCCAGCGGATTGCCAATGGTTATTTGCTTATATGCTTTTTCCAATGAAGCTTTCATTTTGTCATAAATACTTTCATGAATTATAAGCCTGCGTGTTGTAGTACAACGTTGCCCTGCAGTACCTACTGCACCGAATAATACAGCTGTTACAGCCATTTTCATATCAGCATGAGGGGTAAGTATAATTGCATTGTTACCACCTAATTCCAATAATGAACGGCCTAAACGCTCACCTACTGCTACCGCTACTTTTTTACCCATGCGTGTAGATCCAGTTGCAGAAACAAGCGGAACGCGCATGTCCTTTGATAATAGTTCACCGATCTTATAGTCACCGATTATAATTGAACTTACTCCTTCAGGAACATTGTTCTTTTTAAGTACGGGCGCAATAATATGTTGACAAGCTACAGCAGTCAGCGGAGTTTTTTCAGAAGGTTTCCATACACACACATCTCCGCAAACCATAGCTAACATTGAGTTCCATGCCCATACGGCTACAGGGAAATTGAACGCACTTATTATGCCAACTACGCCCAGTGGGTGATATTGTTCATACATACGGTGTGAAGGTCTTTCTGAATGCATTGCAAGGCCATACAACTGACGTGAAAGCCCCACTGCAAAATCGCAGATGTCAATCATCTCCTGTACTTCACCCAATCCCTCCTGGTAGCTTTTACCCATTTCATACGAAACAAGTTTACCAAGTGGTTCTTTATATTTTCTAAGCGCTTCACCTATTTGTCTTACAACTTCACCGCGTCTTGGTGCCGGCCAGGTTCTCCATTCAGGGAACGCTGTGCAGGCTGCCTGCATTACTTTTTCGTACTCATCTTTGGTAGCTTGTTTTACTTTCCCGATCAATGCTCCGTCGCATGGTGAATATGATTCTAATATTTCACCAGTAGTATTAATACGGTTTTCACCTGTACTTGCACCAGGCAATACTCCTGATAAACCAAGTTCATCAAGTATTTTTCCTATTCCATGTGTGTCTTTTACTTCTGCTGTTTTCATGCTATTATTTATTTAGGGGAATTATTCTGTTATTTAAAAAGACCTTTTGATTGTGCTTTTTGATTCTTCTGCTCTTCCTTCTTTTTGTCATTCACCAAGCCCTGAACATAATCATTCAGTATTTGCTTAGCAACTATGGTAAAATATTTTTCTCCTATTACCTTAGGGTCGTTTTCATGATAAGGGAAGAACGTTGTAGCAATGCCTTTATTTACATAATGACCATTGTTGTCGAGTATAGAATAATGAATTACCACTTCTCTTCTGTAAGCATCATCTGAAAGGTTGGTAGAATTATTATCTACGTTCTTAATATCCATTTCGTTTATAAAAACATAGGTATCGGTATGGTATTTGGAACTCAGATCAGACAGTAAATTAGAATTTAGCAGTGTAACATTCATAAACCGCTGGCTATAATCTACCGGAACTTGGATCTGCCCGTTCTTTATATAACGGCCATTACCATTCTTATCTGTTGCACCACCATCAGGTGCAGTGCCGGGCACTATATCGTAGCTATAACTGGTAGAAGCGTAAATAGTGGTAAGTGTTGAATCTGATCTTTGTTTGCCGTCGAGCAACGAAATAGTAGTACAGCTTTTGCGTATAGCAGCGAACATAGCAAGGTCTAATTCTTTACGAAACTCTTCAGTTATTGCAGGATAGCTCTGGTGTGTTTTTGCATTCACATCTTTACCGATCTCCGACATCAGCATTTTCGATTCAAATGGAATGATCAGGACCTTATGTTGCAGTACGGTATCTTTCTTAGGCCATATAAGCGCATTCATGGCAGTATCTTTTGGTACTGCTCCTCCACGTGAATTAATTTGTTGGGCTGAACCAGCAAGGGATACTAAAAAGAATCCGGCGACAACTATTTTATGCCAACCTTTTTGTTGCATTATTTATGGAAGTACTTGTAAATATCGTTACCATTAGCAAATACCAAAAGCGAAAGAAGTAATATCATACCTACCCATTGCGCGTATTCTAAAAATTTATCGCTTGGTTTACGCTTGGTTATCATTTCATAAAGCAAAAACAATACATGTCCACCATCTAATGCCGGTATTGGCAATATGTTCAGGAAAGCAAGCATTATGGAAAGAAAACCTGTTAGCATCCAAAAGTGCTGCCAATCCCATACAGGTCCGTATGCTTTTAATATTGTTCCAAAGCCACCTACTTGTTTGGTAGCGCCTTTTACTGTTGCAATAATTTTTACTTGTCTTACATAATCGCCTAAGCTTTCTATAGCCAGTTTAATACCTGCAGGTACACTTGCAAAAAAACTATAATGCGTTTTACGGATCTCAAAAAAGCTCGTTGGTGTTTTAGTATAAAAGCCAATCTTCCCTTCTTTATCTACATGTGCGGTGAGGGTTTTTGATTGTCCGTTTGACTTAATAGCAAGCACCACATCTTTATTACTGTCTTTTACAACCATAGCCTTAAATACCTGGTACGAAGCTGTTGATATAGTATCAACTTTTACAATTGTATCGCCTTTCATCAGGCCAATTTTTGCAGCAGGTGTGCCGGCAGGAATTGAATCAACTACGCAAGGGAACTGAGGCTGCAAGAAATCTCCGAAATTCTGAAGAATTGATGATATATCATTGGCAGTTATCGGAATACTTAACTGTTGCCCATTGCGATTTACCTGAATAGAGTGTGAGCCGTCAAGAACAATACGGATAGGGATCTTGTTAAAATTATCAATGTATTTTCCATCAACAGAAACTATTTTATCCCCGTTTCTGAGCCCCATTCTAAGGGCAGTACTATCGCAGTAAATACCATATTTTACATTATTTGTAGGGAGTGTTTCTGTACCCCATACAAAAAGTACCATGCTGTAAATAACAACTGCCAGCAATACATTTACTGTAACGCCGGCAATCATAACAATAAGTCTTTGCCAAGCTGGTTTGCTACGAAATTCCCATGGTTGCGGAGGCAATTTCATTGCTTCCTTATCCATCGACTCATCTATCATCCCGGCAATTTTAACATATCCGCCTAATGGCAACCAGCCAATTCCGTATTCAGTATCTCCTTTTTTGAACTTTATAAGCGAGAACCATGGATCGAAGAAAAGATAGAATT
>JABCZY010000057.1:0-2841 GCA_013289395.1 Bacteroidota bacterium | reverse complement strand
AATAAGCGAGCAGAGAAAAAATGTCCTGCTTCATGAAGAATAATAAGTATCGAAAGACCTAATAAGAATTGCGTTATTTTAATAAGTATATCCATAGAAATAAATAGGCGGCAAAGTTACCTCATTTTTTGTCACCATTAATCATTATCCTGTACATGATGTATCTTTCTGCTTTTAAGGCACTTACCCCAGTTATTATGGCCATAGATAAGCCTTGAGGTAAAATACCCTATGGCTGCACCCATAAGTACATCGGAACCCCAATGGAAATTACCATTGATACGCCCGAATGCTGTAGCAGAAGCAAGCCCATACGCAAGTATTGGAATAATTAATGGATGAGGGTATGCTAACGCAATGCCTGTTGCCGTTGCAAATGCCACTGTAGTATGCCCTGAAGGGAATGAGTTATTAGAGAAAAGCCCGACCGGCCCATTCCATTTCAGTGGATTGGGTGGATTATCCTGAAAGGGCCTGTCTCTTTCAGCAATTGATTTAATAATGGTTGTCGTTAAACCACTTATTACTACGGTTTTAGCTGTCATCATGGCCATTTTCTTTAAATGGTTGTTATGAAAAGCACAGCCTAAAATGTATGAAGAACCTATAATTATAGCCGGATATAAACCATTGCCAAATGGGTCACCCAGGTTATTCTCAATAAAATTTGAAGTGCTGTTTCGGTTACGTTGTGCCCATTGCTGAATGCTTTTATCGCCACCGGCAAACATCAAGCCCGATTCAGCTGTAGCAAGTACCCCAAATGTTATCCATTGCGTTCCTTTCCAATGAAATGGTGCAACAGCCTGATCGCGTGCATCAAGTATACCTGAATAAATATAATACTTGTCAGATCTCAGGGTGTCTGTCTTTGCAATACTGTCGCGTTGGGCAAGGGAGCAAAGGGAACAAAAGAGAAAGAGCGCACTTATCCACAGAAACCTGGAACGCATTTAACTGTGTATTTTCTTTTTAGTAAGTGATTGTGCTACTTTTCTTGCCTCAGCATCACTGTCTATATATTGTTGCAAAGTAGGTTTGGTAATGTGACTTACCTTATTCATACAATGTTCCACCAGTTTCGGAATTTCAATAAATCCTATTTCATCATTCAGAAACGAGCTGACCGCAATTTCATTAGCTGCATTTAAAATACATGGCATGTTACCACCTTTCCGCATTGCTTCGTAAGCAAGTGAAATAGAAGGGAAGGTAGCTGTATCGGCCTTTTCAAATGTTAATGAAGGGTATGCGGCAAAATCAAAACGTTTGAAGGAAGAAGCTACCCGTTGCGGATAGAACAGTGCATATTGTATAGGCAATTTCATATCAGGCAAGCCCATTTGGGCTTTCAACGAACCATCTTGAAATTGAACGAGCGAGTGAATGATTGATTGCGGGTGAATGATAACATCTATCTGTTCAGGCTTCAGGCCAAATAACCAACCTGCTTCAATTATTTCAAGCCCTTTATTCATCATTGTAGCTGAATCGATAGTAATTTTAGCCCCCATGCTCCAGTTAGGGTGTTTAAGTGCATCTGCCTTGGTAACGGTAGAAAGGAATTTTGAATCTTTTCCCCTGAAAGGCCCACCTGAAGCTGTAAGGTATATCTTTTCTATTTTGTTGTGGAACTCACCGGCAAGGCATTGGAAAATGGCAGAGTGCTCAGAGTCTACAGGGTAAATATTAACCCCTTTTTCTTTTGCAAGGCTTGTAACCAATTCACCAGCCACCACTAAGGTTTCTTTATTAGCCAATGCAATTGATTTGCCAGCTTCTATTGCAGCAATAGTTGAACGTAAACCAGCAAAACCAACTATAGCTGCTAAAACCATGTCTACCGTTTCCATTTGCACTACCTGGCAAAGTGCATCGGCACCGGTATACACTTTTATATCATGCTTCTGAAGAGCCTCTTTTACATAGGCATATTTTTCCTCGCCTACCACAACCGCATTTGGTTCAAAAGCAAGGGCTTGTTCAATAAGCAGGTCAGCATTATTCTGAGCTGTAAGAACCTCAACCTGCAATTTATCAGTGTTCGCACGAACAATATCGAGTGTTTGCTGACCGATAGAACCGGTTGAACCGAGTATTGCTATTCTTTTAAGTGTAGGCTTCATTTGTGTTTTGAAGGCATAAATCTACTGCTAAAAAGTAAACTAAGTACTACCTTATCGCTTTCTATTAAATATTGAAATGGTTCAGGTAATTTGTCTTTATCAAGGCCTTCAAATGAAAGGGCCTCATATTCCAATACATCAAGGCAAGCACCAAGAATTTTCCCTTTCTTCATACACTCAACAAGATCATTGGTTTTAACAACCTTACCTCTTGCTGTATTTATAACATATATGTTCTTTCTGAACTTCCCGAGGAACGAACCATTGATCATATAATGTGTTTCATCCGTAAGTGGGACATGTATGCTTAGTACATCTGCCTCCTGAAAAATTTCAGCTAGCGAGGCTTCTTTCGTATATTCATCCGAGAAAGCTTTCTTGTATTTATCATATGCTAGTACAGCCACTCCAAATCCTTGTAAGCGTTTAGCAAATGCACTGCCCATGTTACCATAGCCAATTATTCCGACTGTCTTTCCTTGCAACTCCACTCCCCTATTGCCTTCACGTATCCATATTCCGTTCCTAACTTCATTATTGGCTCTGCAAATATTATTGAACAAGCTCAGCAACATTCCTATTGCATGTTCGCCACCAGCATCCACGCTTGCAAAAGGACCTGGAAGCTGCTGGGTTTAGCTGCGATATGCAGTACGAATGGGATAGGGCTAAAATTGCAAGCGAGTTACCCAATTATATAGGTATTGTAATTCGC
>JABCZY010000056.1 GCA_013289395.1 Bacteroidota bacterium | reverse complement strand
ATGGTTCCTTTCAATACGTACCAACGAGCGGTGCGAACGATATTTTTATTGCCAAGCCAATTGACCTTAGCAGGCAGCCCTATGATTTTTACCTGAGGAACGGTAATGTGTGTACCCGGCCGGTAGTTGGCGTGGAAATAGATACAACCACAATAGATACTGTAAGTTTTTGTGTTTCGGGTACCTTAACTGCTAACCCGAATACATGCAATATAATAGGGCCAAATTATAATTACACATGGTCGAATGGGGCAGCGGGTAGTGTTGCTTCTTTTAGTACTACCGGGCTATATTATGTTACAGCTACTTCACAAGATGGTTGCTTTCAAAGTGTGGATAGTATGTATGTTATTATTCACCCCAATCCACCGGTACCAACTATTACTGATAATATTGGAGTAAATATAAATGCCGTAAAAACCAAGCCTATACTAATTTGTGGAAATAATATTACGTTGACCGGAGGAGGGTTCGGAACTGCTACATATTATTGGTCGGGTGGCGGCACAAACGATTCGCTTAAAATAGCAGCAGATACAAATGGGCAGTATTGTTTTAATGTAACAAACACATTTGGCTGCACGAATTCCAATTGTGTTGATGTTACTATTGAAGACTCATTGCCTGTTATTAAACCCGGACTAAGCTGTATAAAATGCATCCAAGACACAATTGCTTTTTGTAAAGGTCAAACATTCACCATGTTCGCTTTCGATTCAATTTCAAATCTCGGAATAAGCACTACTCTCTGTATTCCACCGGGCTCCACATTTATAAAAAACATATGGTCAGTAACGCCTGATTCAGCTTCATATACTGCCATTACCTATTGCCCGGGAACAAATTCCTTCCTGCCAAGAGATTCGGGTTGGTATAGTATTACCGATACCATTATCAGAAAAAACCTATGCGATTCAACTGTTTCAGTAGTTCACGATTCCGTGTTTGTAAGATTGTATCCCATCCCAACCGATAGTAATTTGAGCATAAGTGGCAAATCTTTAATTTGCCCTGGCGATACCACTTTACTAATAGCATCTGGGCCTAACTTTATATGGTCTCCAGGTGGCAGTACTAAGGATAGCATCTGGGTTGGTCCGGGTTCCTATAGTATTTCATCCAAGATAACTAACCAATATGGCTGTTCTGCTTCAGCAGCAGCCGGTTTCAGCGTTTCAACAAAAGCTGCACCCATAGTCAATGTTACACCTGCAAATAGTGTTGTGTGCCCGGGTGATTCAGTTCAGTTAACATGTACCGGGGTTGGAAACTTTCAGTGGCAGGGGCCAAATGGAATTATAGGAGGTAACAGCTCTTTTATATATGTTACCGCACCAGGATCGTATTATTGTGTCTTGAGTGATACGAATTTATGCACTCCTGTTTTATCTAGTACTGCAAATGTTACTTTATATTCCTATCCTTACCTGGCCACAACAAGTCAAACTATTTGCCCTGGCGATTCCGCCCGAGTGTATGTAGTTTCATCAGCAGGCAGTACAATTCTATGGCAACCGCCATTAAATGGTAGCGATACTTCAATGGAAGTGACAAAAGGTGGTACATACACCTGTGAGGTTACGAGCTGTGGAATAGTTACAACTTGCAATATTACAATTACAGTGTCTGCACCGTTAGCTACAATTACAGCTACTCCCACTGAAATATTTTGTGCTGGCGATTCGGTAGTACTTACTGCTAATAGTGGAATGGCATCTTACCAATGGACACCTGGTAGTGTTAATACTCAAACATACACCGTTACACAACCGGGCACTTACACGCTTGTTACGCTAAATTCCGACGGATGTCTGGCTGTGGCACATACAACAATAATACAAACCCCGGCAATAAACCCTCAGCTTATTATTAACGGGCCGCCATGTAACGGAGACAGCGGAACAATTAGCGTTAATAATATTACCGGAGGCACTCAACCCTATACTTTTTTGTGGAACAATGGAAGCACTGTTTCAGGTATAAGATCGCTACCAGGTTCTTATACGGTTGCAATTACAGATTCGAAAGGCTGTACCGCAATAGCAGATACAACTATGACGCAGCCAGCCGTATTAGTTGCAATGGCTATTTCTACAAATGCACTTTGTTATGATAGTAATGGAACTATAACCACTGCGGGTACAACGGGTGGAACATTGCCTTATACATACACATGGAGTAATGGCAGCACACAGTCAAGTATATTAGCCAAGGCCGGTTCTGATAGTGTAATTGTAAAAGATTCAAATGGCTGTGAAGCAATTGCTAAAGCCACAATAACACAACCAACACACATAACAGATTCTTTAGTGTTGCTTACCAAAATACTATGCAATGGAGATAGCACAGGCAGCGCCAAAGTATTTGCAAAAGGTGGAACGCCACCCTACTCTTATTTATGGAATTCACCGGTTCCACAAACAACACCTTTGGCTACGGGATTACCTGCCGGGCCATACCTGGTAACCATTACTGACTCGAACAGGTGCATATTGGATGTACCTATACTTCTAACCCAACCTGCAGCAGTAGTAACAACTGCAATTACGCCCAATATACTTTGCATTGGCCAAACAGATACTTTATTTTCTATTTCCACGGGAGGCACACCACCTTACACGTATACATGGAGCAACGGAAGCACAGGCTCCAGTATTATTGTTAGTCCTGTAATTAATACAACGTATACTATTACATCAACACTCGATTCCAATAAATGTGTTGGTACAATGGATACAGTACTTGTTAAAGTAAACCCGCCCTTGTCGGTAGTTACTATAAGCCCAGATACTATTTGCCCGGGAGGCAGTGCTGTATTAATAGCAAAAGGCAGTGGCGGAGATAACACATATACTTATTTATGGCAAGCAGGCAATATTACCGGTGATTCAATCCATGTTTCTCCTTTAACTGACACAACATATACAGTAACCTTAGCCGATGCATGTAATACCCCCGTTGTTACAGGAACCGTAACTGTTATTATAGCCTCTAAGCCTGTAGTTCAATTCAACGTCGATTCATCGCAAGGTTGTTCTCCGCTTTGTGTAACATTTACTGACAAAAGCACAGTAGCAGGAGGATCGGTTTCTTCTGTTTTATGGTCGTTTGGCAATGGAAATTTCTCAAACAAATCACCGGCTACATTTTGCTACGACAGTTCATCTATATACAGTGTTGGTTTAACAGTTACAAGCAATGACCATTGTACTGCAACTTTTACAAACCCAAACATGATAACCGTGTTTGGCCACCCCACTGCATCTTTTACTACCAGTCCGCAAGAAGCAACTACTGCCAACCCGACAATTTATTTCACCAATGAAAGTACCGATGTCTATGGAATTAAAAGTTACCTGTGGCAATTTAACGAAGCACCTTACAATTCAATAAGTATTGATACAAATGCTTCTTATGTATATCACGATTCAGGTGAATTCTGTCCACAGCTATCAGTCATCAATGTACACGGTTGTATAAGTACGGCAACGGAATGTATTTACATTGAACCTTTATTCACGGTGTATATTCCAAATGCATTTTCTCCTAACGGTGATGGACTGAATGACACTTTCGGCCCGAAAGGTGATTACATATGCAATTTTGAAATGTATATTTTCGATCGCTGGGGTATGAACTTATTTTACACCAATGATTTAAATAAAGGATGGGATGGGACCGTTTTCGGAGGATCTAAGCCTGTGCAGGAGGATACTTATATATACCTTATTAAACTTACTGATTGCACGGAGCACAATAAGCACAGCTATTTAGGCAAGGTTACCGTTGTGCAATAAAGTATTACAGGTGTAATTATTTTATGTGATACTCTGATACTGTACGCATCGCATCTTCAAATCGATCGGTTTGTATATTGCGCAGAAATTGCTGCAAGTGAATCCAGGCATATTCAAGCTTTGCATCCTCACCTACCAGGCTAATTTCACCTGCCCACATTCGGTTATGAAAATCTCTAAAATCAGGTCTGGCCTCCTCCGGATCGATACATTTGCCTTTTGAAGCAACGATGGACATGAACATAACCAGGTAATAGATATGTAGTAATTGTCTCATCAGAAAGAAGCGGGCGTGCTGATATTCATTTGCTTCTTTACCGAAATAATTGTAAAGAAACTCTACCTCGTCATTTTCATTCATCACAACAAAATTTGCAACAACAGCCAAATCGTGATAACGGTCGTTTAAGAAAGCTGCTTCCCAATCTACCAACCAGGGGCGTACTCCATCAAAAACAATATTCTCTGGTTTCAGGTCGTTATGGCTTGAAAACATGTCATCAGTATTACGTGGGTAAATAGCAAAAACACGGTTATATTGTTTAAAAATTTCATCCGTAATACTTTCAGGTAATGTTTTTGCTGCCTGAAATTTCTTAACCCATCCATCAGCTACATCTAGGTATTTAACTCTATTGGGGAAGGGTGGCAACTTATGCAAATTACTAATCAATTGCGGCAACTGAACTCTGGCTTTTGAAAAGGTAAAAGGTTTCGCTTCAATAAAATCTGTAATACAAATCCTGTCAACAATACTCATATAATGCACACGCGGAGCGAGTCCTGCTTCTGCTCCAGCATTCATCCAAGCAAACCAATGCGTTGGGTCGTGCATAGTATGCTCACTGGTAATTATGCGTAGCAAATATGGCTTACCTTTTACTTCAATACAATATATCAATGCTGTTGAGAGCCCAGCAGTCAATTGCTTAATTTCTTCGTAATTACTCGCTCCAAAAGTTTTTTGTAAGGCATGTCTTACTAAACTTTGCTTTGCTTCAGGAATCATCGCTTTTAATTTAAGGAAGCGCAATTTTAAGTAAAAGCTTCTGAAGGACAAAGCGTATCGAGCTGCAAGAATAATTTATTTTCATCTAAATAATAAAGCCAACAAGCAACCGTTAGCTATTATATAGAGTTCAGTAGTCTAACCCTTTTCCACTTAGTATTTGCCTGATACATTTTTCAACCCTTGCGCTACGGGTTTTAGATTGCTTAGGGGCTGAAAAATAAATAATATATGCCCGTTGCCGACCAGGTGTTAATGCATTGAAAGCTTTTTTCAAAGCAGGCACTTCATCTAATTTATTTTGAAACTCTTCAGGAACAGGATAATCTGAAGCCTTTTTCTTAGGCACCTTCAATCCTGCTTTTTCAACTTCTATAGCTTCAAAAATGTATGCTTTTAATATTGGCTCTTTTTTAATTATATCCCTAATACTCGTAAACCGGATAAATCGTGCAGCCTGAACTGTGCCGGG
Organism: Bacteroidota bacterium; assembly: GCA_013289395.1. Classification (GTDB taxonomy): domain Bacteria; phylum Bacteroidota; class Bacteroidia; order JABEUT01; family JABEUT01; genus JABEUT01. The sequence goes on along the minus strand of JABCZY010000056.1, from coordinate 7,811 downwards.
CCTGACCATAAGTTTCTCGGAGTCGCTTAATAGGGCACCCTTAAAAAATGCAAGCACACAATAATTTTTAAATCTACCTAGCCCTATTATATTCTTTCCTTGGTATGTATAAACTGGCGTTGACCATTTGAACTCCTCCTGCAGGTTACAATCTAAAACAATTGCTCTCAGGCATTCCAGTTCCTGTTGCCATTGAGATTTACTACCTATATACTGGTCAACATTCGGGTTCATTTCTAGTCCTCTAACCCTTTCCCGTTGAGAATTTTGGGTGTGCATTTTGCAACCCTTTCTTCGCGGGTTTTAGCTTGCTTGGCCGAAGAAAAATATAGCAGGTAACCTCTTTGTCGCCCTGGTGTCAGCGCATAAAAAGCCTTTTTCAATGCTGCATTTTCATCAAGCTTATCCTTAAATTCTTCCACCATCTTAAACTCAGCAACTGTTTTCATGGGTGCCTTTAATCCTGCTTTCTCTACTTTAATAGCTTCATTAATATATGATTTCAGCGTTAGCTCTAGCTTAACTATCTCTTTAAGACTTGTAAACCTAACCTGTCTCGCCGTCTGTACATTTTCTGTTTGTTGAATAAGGATATGCTTGGGATCCTTCAGCAATACACCTTTAGGGAAAAGAATGGCGCAATATTCCTTAAAGCCATGCATTAGCACGATATTCTTACCATCAAACTGGTAGCAGGGATGGCCCCATTTCAAATCTTCTGCCAGTCCACAGTCGAGAATTATAGTTCTCAGTTTTATAAACTCTTCCTGCCACTTTGTATCTTTATTAAAATACCAATCTACTTTAGGGTTCATATTGCTCATGATGCTATTTCCTTTTTTTATTTGTTGATCTTGCTTTAGGCTTATCCATTTTATCGCACTTGAATATCCATTGCATACCGTATTTATCATATAGTTGTCCATATATTCCAAATGGCATTTCATGTAATTCCTGCAGGCGTTCCTTATCTGCACCTTTAGCAAGCTTATCAAACACCATTTTCATTTCGTTATAGGAGCCATCTATAACATGTATAGCAGTGGTGTTTCCTTGTTTAGGCTCAAACCCTGGTGATGCCATCCAATCAGCTGCTGAAATTTCAATTGCTCCGCTTTTCACTTGGGCATATATAATTCTGCCATGTTTCTCCTTTGGGAACTGCTCCTTCATTGGAGTATCCTTAAGTTTAGTAAGCATCAGTTTTCCGCCAAGGCATTTATGATAGAATGTCATTGCCTTTGCGCAATTACCATCAAACAAAAGAAACGGGGTGCAACGTAACATAATTTTAATTTTATGATTATTAATACATTAAAATAAAATTATGAATATTATTCATTAACTGATACTATTTTTCGATCAGCCGGCCTGAAATACCAAGATAAAAAAACAAAAAGAGCTTGAAAGCTTGGCCCCATAATTGCTTTCGCTGCGAAATCTCCACAAGCTAAATGTGAAACCAGTGCACCGGTCATAGCAAAAAAGAATCCTGCATAGGCCCATTCTTTGAGAAGTTTAAAACCAGGTACCAGAATCGCAATAACTCCAAGTATTTTCCATATGCCAAGTATATATAGAAAGTAAACCGGATACCCTAAGGCAGTTACAAGATCGACCCATTGTTTTGTTTTAAGCACAGCAAAAATGCCACTTTGCAACATACCAATAGCTAATAGGGCCGTGGCAACCCAATAAATGATATTATTTCTTTTTGTATTATTCATAGCTTGTTATTTTAATTTATTCATTATTTCCTGCATTCTGTCATGTGCCATGCTCAATCCTTGGGCAAAAGGTGTTTTCAATACCTTGTCGCGTACTTCAACCGACTCGTAGATTATATGAGTACTTAGTTTACTGGTGCCGTCGGTAAGTTTTTCGAATTCATAAATTTCAAGTTGTACACCTAAGGGAGCATTCTCCATTTCGAAGGTTCTAGTAATTTTTTTACCAGGGGTAAATTCATGAAATGTTCCATTAGCGCTAAACACTATATTTCCCTTTGCATCTTTTGATTGAATTTGGTAGCTACCATGTTTTTTTCCTTCAAACTTCAGCAATTTTGCAGTGGCATATGGGTTCGTCATCACTTGCTCAATTATCCCGGGTTCTTCATATGCCTTAAAAAGCAATTCCACTGGCAGGTCAAACTCCCTTGTAATTGTTAATTCCTGCTTGCCTTCTTCGGCCTTTATTTTTGTTTTCATTTCCATGATGTTTTATTTTTTGGGTTTATAGTTTTTCATTATTGTTTCAAGTTTGTTAAATCTGTCATCCCACATTTTGCGGAATGGCTCAATAAAGTCCGCTATTTCTTTCATTTTTTTAGGATTTAAATGATAATAAATTTCTCTGCCGTTCTGCTCCGGTTTAAGCAGTTCGCACTCGGTAAGTATTTGCAAATGTTTTGACACTGTAGGTCGTGCTGTATCAAAGTTTGAAGCAATGGCACCTGCCCCCATTGATTGTGTGGCCACCAATAAAAGTATTGCCCGTCTGGTTGGGTCTGATATGGCCTGAAAAACGTCTCTTCGTAAATTCATTATGTAGTTATTTGACTACAAATATACAATTAGTTATTTAACTACATATTAAATTCTTTAAAAATTTCAGATTAACTGATCAGGCTTGAAGGTAGTACACCAAATTGGTCTTTAAAAACAGCAGCAAATTTGCTGGCATTCTCGTAGCCCAATAAACCAGCAACTTCCTTTACTGTACTTGCCTTTTCGGCTAGCATTTTTTTAGCTAATGACATTTGGTGATACCTGTAATACTGGTATAAGCTTTGATCGTAAACTGCCTTAAAATCATTTTTGAGTTTAGTAGGTGAAATGCCAACCTTTTCGGCAATATCTTCAATTCCGGGGAACGAATGAAGCAAATTATCGCTTAAATATTTCTCTGCCTTTTGAATATATTTCCTGTCGGTATCTGACAATTTAAATTCGTAATCGGCTATTGCGCTGCTGTTGTATTTAATAACAAGCTGTTTAAAAAACACAGTCACTAATTTCTTTATCTCATCATTTTTCCGGCCACCTTCATTTTGTTTTGCAAGGGTCAGAAAATCCATATAAAAATTATCGCTGTCATTAGTACTATCGGGCATTATAATATATGTATTCTCCGATTGAAAGAATCTGTCCATGCTCGTATTTGCAAAATAATCTTCAGGTTTCAGCTGCCGGGTTAGCCAATTGTTCGTAAAATAAACAGTTATATTATTTTCATGTGCATTTTTAAAATGACAATCGCTCACAGCGTTTCCGGGTTTAAAAACCGTCCAGGTTTTATCGGTAAGCACAAGGCCATTAATAAGCATTGACTTACTTTCAATTGTTGTAGTATTATAGTGCAGGTTAATAAAATTAAAATCCATGGGCAAGGTCTTATCATAAATATTCGTCATCTCAAGATTCTTCTTATAATGAAGGTCCGACACAAATACCCACAATCCCTCTTCCAACTCAGTATAGTGCAGCTGGGCATTTAAAAACATTGTTCCGGCAGTTATCAGTTGCTTTTCCTTAGAATGTTTACAAAATGGCATACTATCAAAGGTTTCAACAATAGTATATGGCGAATTTGCCAAATTCGACAAGCGAAAAAAACCCTTCTTATAAGTTACCTTATACTTCTGGAATTTTGATAACCATATTTTAAGTTGTTCGCCAAACATTATTCTATTTTTTTATCGATTTAATTTACTGATCTAACTGAATGAGAGACACTCTACTTACACCAAGCTCTAATATAATAAAAAATGTCTTTTCGGAGCATATATTAACCAAGTCCAAGCAATATTTTTACGTCATATTTATATTTGGTCATACATGAATAATAAGTATCTGCATTTTACAATTGACCTGATTTTGGCTTTATTCTATTATGCAATAGGGTATGGTTATGCCTTACTAACGCCCAGGTCAAGCAAAACTCAAAATATGGAACTTTAAATAATTACTAAATGTCTTTATGGGCTCTCTTCTTAAAACTAAAATTACTACCTTCGCGCCGTTTTTTAATTTGAAAACCAAGTATATAGCACAATAAATTCGATCGTAAACTAAAAAAATCAAAACCTAATGAAACAATTTCTACTTAAAAGTATCTTATGTGTAACAATTGCACTTTTGTGCTTCAGTGTTTACACCAAAGCTCAACACTCTATAAACTTTTCTGGAAATTCAGGTAACGGTGCTACTGCCAGTTACAATTTCGATCTTAACAATGGGTTTACCGTTGAATATGAAATGTATATTAATGCCCTAACTGGTTTAAACGGTGGAGTTACATCTACAAACAGTAACGAACCAAGTCCTGTAGATACGTATATTGATAACACCGGAAATATGAGTATATTGATTGGTAACGGTGGTGTTGCCGGAGCAGGTCACGTAAGTGGATTTGTAGCTGGGCAATGGTACAACATAGCAATTACATGGGATGCAACCAGTGGCCATACATACGTTTATGTAAACGGTGTGCAGCAAGCAACTTTTAGTGCATACTCTGTAGCAAATATTGGCAATATTACTATTGGTGACCGTGCAGATAATGCCACCTTTGCCAATTCAGGATTTGACAGGGTATTAATATGGTCAGGTGGAGCAAGGTCAGCGGCACAGGTTATGGCCGACCAGTATACTTGTTTTACCGGCAGCGAACCTAACCTGGATGTATATTATAACATGAGCGAAAATGCGGGTACTACACTTAATAACTTGGGTGGAGTAGGAACCGCATCAAATGCTACTATAACAGGTCCGGTTACCTGGACAGGAGGATCTGACTCATGTAATGTTACTGCTACTGCTATTAATACCTACTATTCACCAAGCGGAAAACATAAATGGACGACCAGTGGTTATCATGTAGATACTATGGCCTGTGGTACCATTGTATATGTAAACCTTACCTTAACTCACTTAATGTATGTTAGTCCAAACGGAAGTGGTGCTGATGGTATGAGTTGGGCAACAGCGTACACCAATTTTGCCAATGCAGTTGATTCAAGCATGACAGGCGATACTATTTTGGTAGCTCAGGGTACATACCAAGCGGCCAGCGGCAAATCTTTCACCATGAAAGATAATGTGAAAATATATGGCGGTTTTGCAGGAACTGAAACCGGGCTTGCACAGCGTAATCTACAATTAGGCGATACCACCGTGTTAGAAGGCAATGGTGCACCTGTAATAGATAACACAAGCAATGCCCTTACCAATGCTGCTGTGCTTGATGGTTTTGTTATTACAGGCGGAATTGGTGGTGGAATGAATAATACAAGTTCTTCGCCAACGCTTATTAATTTAGTATTTATTAATAATAAACATAACGGTAGCAATGGCGGAGGAATGTCGAACTCCGGTGCATCACCAATACTTACCAATATTGTATTTGTTAATAATAGTGCGGGTGACGATGGTGGTGGAATGTATAATGCAGGCGCATCACCTACACTTACTAATGTAGTATTTTATAATAACGTAGCTAGTGGTCAAGGTGGAGCGATGGCTAATGAATATACCTCATCTCCGACAATCACCAATGCAACATTCAGTAATAATAATACTTCTTTAAATGGCGGAGCAATTTTTAACAGCACATCTACTGCAACTATTATTAATACGGTATTCTGGGGTAATACAATAGGAGGTAGCATACAATCAGATATTGGCGGTTCTGCTACTTTAACATATTGCTATACCCAGACTACTATTGCCGGAACAGGTAACATTAAAGGTACACAAGATCCATTTGTGAATGATGCCAATAAGACAGGTGCACAAGGCGCCGATGCTGTTTGGATGACAGCCGATGATGGCTTGCATTTGGTAACCGGCTCTGCAGCTATTGGTGCGGGTAACGTTAGCGCCATACCTGCAGGTGTAACTACCGATATTACAGCAGTAACTGCAATTATACAAAGTGCTTTAGTGAATATGGGCGCTTATGCAAACACATGTCAAACAGAATCGTTCATTTCACCTAGTGCTTGCAGCAGCTATAACTCCCCAAGCGGTAAATATACATGGACCACTTCAGGTATGTATACAGATACCATACCTAACCATGCAACATGTGATAGTGTTATACATGTTAACCTTACCATTAATTACCCTACCACTACCGATACAAATGCAACAGTTTGTAACTACATCAAGTGGTATGGTGATTCAATTATACAAACCGGCATCTACACTTATACCTTAACAGCTAAAATAACAGGTTGTGATAGTACTATACAGTTAAGGGCAAGAGTTAACCATTCAGCTGCAAGTGCTATTAATATTGGCACGTATGCAAGTACCTATAAATTTAAAGGTACTACCGAAACAGCCAGTGGCCATTATGCTTTCGATACTACCAGTGTTGCAGGTTGCGATAGCATAGTTAATTTATACCTAACTCTATATTCTGCTCCTACCATTTCGGGTGGAGGTTGCATACCTGCTAATTTAACATTCAGTGGCAACCCTTTACCTGTTCTTATACAATGGCAAAACGGTGGTGTAGCAGTAGCTACCGATACCGCAAAGTGGAATGCAGGTATCGTTGTTGCACAAGACAGAATTGATGGAAATTCACATGGTGTTGCCATAGATACTGCCGGCAATGTATATGTAGGAGATCAATCTCAGGTTTTTAAATATCCTAAAGGCGCAACTGCAGGTACTCCGGGTGTTACTGTTGCCAAAAACGGTATTTCAATTATTTCAGATATTAAAGTAGATATTAAAGGTAACCTTTTTGTAGAAGACGGTGACAATCAAGAAGTGTATGAATTCCCTGTAGGTTCGGATTCTACAACATCTCCAACATTAGTAGCTTCCGGCTTCAGTAACCCTGAATATTTATTTGTAGATAATGCAGATAATATTTATGTATCAGATAACAACAGTGATGTAGTTTGGTATTACCCTGCGGGTAATAGCAAAGGTACCGTTGTAGCGCAAACAGGTATAAATAGACCAGGTGGCTTATACGTTGATAACTCAGGCAATCTTTTTGTATCTGACTTTGGAAATAATGATGTGCTTAAATACACTAAAGGCTCTACTAGTTCTACCAATGCTTCTATAGTAGCGGAAGATGAACTGACCAACGCTGATTTTCTGGGTAATGTTACCGTTGATGGTAACGGATATGTATATGTAGAGAATGCAATTTACAGTAACAGTAAGGATAGCTCTGTTATATATATATATTCTCCGGGTTCAAATGCTTCTACCCATCCTATCGATAGCATTATTTTACCGGGTATGTTTACCAGCTTTTATTTTACTACCGATGCCAGTGGTAATGTATATGCTTTGAGCAACTATAATAGAACTGTCGAGAAATACAGTAACATTATTAAAATGACCGACAGTGTTAAAACAGGTGGCAGCTATACAGCTATGGTTAATTCTTTCTCGGGCAGTAGTACTACTACAAATGCAATTTTAGTTGGTCCGCACCCTACAATACATGTTGCAGGGCAGGATAGTATTATGCTCGGCAGTGTAGATACTTTGATTGCATCGGGCACAGCTACCAGTTACCTGTGGTCACCTTCCGGACAGTCAACCGATAGTATTAAGGTATCGCCTGGTGCAACTACAACTTATACAGTAACGGCTACTCTTAGTGGTTGTTCAGATACTGCAACCTTTACTGTTAAGATCGAGATACTTACGGGTGTAAGAACTATTTCAACCCAAGGTTCAGTTAGGGCTTATCCAAATCCGGCCGTACAAACACTTAACCTGACATTCAACTCAGGTAATACCCAGGACGCAACTATAGATGTAGTTGATCTG
>JABCZY010000055.1:1948-13444 GCA_013289395.1 Bacteroidota bacterium | reverse complement strand
ACTTGCTTTGTTGTGTTGAATGAACGGGCAATTATTATTAATCACCAGCTACCTGATTGGAAGTTAATGGCATGGGGATTGACTTATGCAACATTTTTTCTACTGATAGGAATATATTTATTGAACAAAATTGGGGCAAAAGCCGCAGAAAAGCTTTAAGATATGAAGTTTGAAGAAGATACAGAATCTGCTATTGTTGCAAGAAATATCAGTAAAAAATTTCACATTACTGAGGACAGTTACAACACTGTTAAACAAAGGCTTTTCAAATAGTTGATGCGCTTAAAACAATGAATTTTCAGATAAAGCGTGGGGAATGTTTTGGTATTATTGGAAGGAACGGTTGCGGTAAATCAACTTTAGTAAGGTTATTGGCAGGTGTCTATCCTACTGATACAGGGTATGTAAAAATTAACGGCTCAACTATGTTAATGAATTTAGGAGTTGGTATGAGCCATGAGTTAACCGCACGTGAGAATATATATGTATCGGGGTCTGTATTGGGCTTGAAGATTAAGGATATTGATTTGATATTTGACAAGATTATTGACTTTGCTGAATTAAAAGACTTTGTTGATACTAAGATAAAATTCTTTTCTTCAGGTATGCTTGCTCGCCTGGGATTTTCAATTGCAGTAAATGCAGGGGCCGATATTATGTTCTTAGATGAAATATTTGCTGTTGGAGACATTAAATTTCAGGAGAAAGCAATTAAGATATTCGAGAAAAGCTGGATAGAAAACAAGACAGTTGTATTGATAAGTCACAATATGAAGGTAATTCAGGATTATTGCCAGCGTGTTGCCTACTTAAAAAATGGCAACCTTGAATTTATTGGTGATGCCGAAACAGCCATCAATATGTACCTTGCCGATAATCAATAGCCACTTCTTCTTTTCGATCAAATAGTTTTATTGAAAGCGGTAGTATTAATGCTATTATTTCCTCACCTTGTAGTCTGTCAAACATATTTTCAGTAAGCAGGCACAAGCCTACACAAATAAAAATGCTTGCCGCAAAATCCTGCCCGTTTGAAATAAAAGTCTTGATAGGGTATACAAAGAAAAAAAACAGGAACAACAGCAACCCTATTGCTCCCATGCTTACCGCTATATCAACATACTGACAATGAAGATTTTTATTCGTATTTAAGGCATATTCAAAGTGTTTCTCGGCGTACTTCTCTTTCAATGAATTTCTAATATCTCCCAGTCCTGTTCCAAAAAATGGATGCTTTATAAACATCTCCTTTCCGCAGGTCCATAATGCCATTCTTGTACTGCCGCTACTCCATTTAGCAGAATCAAATTTTGTGTCAAGGCTGTTTTCAGGATTTGTGTTATCAAATCTAAAACCGGTTTGATTTATTGTTTTGAATCTATTAAATGTATTTGGGAACATATTGTTAAGCATAACTGCCCCTATCAACAAACCAAAAACCAGAATAAGTCCTTCAAGTATTTTCTTATTTCGAACAATATTTACAAATGCAATACAAATAATAATTCCAACTATACTAATTGTGCTCATTTTACTTGCCAGCATATAATTAATGAATAGTAGCCAGGCAATAGACACATAAAAAAAAGCATTGCTATTATCTTTGTTTTTTTTTCTATCCCTCAAAATATAAATGCAGCTAAGAATAGCGACATTAACATACAATCCAAAATAGGCTGCCTGTTTACCAAGCAATAATTCTGAAATATTGTCATTATAGAAATAGGCTGTATTGCTTTCATGAATTACCCTGTATGTACCATAAACAAAACCAACCATTGAAGCAACTACTGTAGTAATAACATAAAAAACAAGGATCTTTTTCCAGGTTTTACCTTCAAAATTTATCAAGCAAAATGCACAGGGAAAAATAAATAAAGGCAAACGCATCGAAAGAATATTAAAACCGCTCGTTTTGTCAATCGAAAAAATAACACTTATCATCTCATAAACAAAAAACAACATAATACCCGAATTAATCTTTTGTGAAGCAAAGAGACCCAAATAGTTACGAGGCTTTACACTTATGAATGCCAGTCCAACCAGAATTATCATGAGCCCGTTAGAGAGCACCGGGGCATTTTTTATATATAAGGAAACAATATACCCTAATAAACAGTAATAAATAAGCTTGCCATACCTTACAGAGGCCTTTGAATCATTAAATACAATACTGGGAATCATAAATTATTCGCGGATATAACACCAAATATAATGGAACTTAGTGTTTCGCGATACCCTTTCCTAACACTGAAGTAATTGCTCTTTGTTTTTTATCACCAAAAACATTCTGCTTTTCCGATTTGAGTTTGTTTGCGGGTATTTTTTTGTATTCCATTCTATATCGAAATGCTGTTTCCTCAATGCTAAAATAATCCCGACATATTTCAAGAGAGTTCAGACCCATTGACTCTGTTATTTCTTTATTGAGATAAAAATATATAATATGGTTTATGGCTTCTTCTTGATTATTAAATATTTCTCCGTTAACACCTCTCTTAACAAGGTCAATATTACCGGTGCAATTTGAAAGTAACAAACACTTGCCTAATGACATTGCCTCAATAACAGCAAAGGGAAGTCCTTCAAAAAAAGACGTAGAAAGATATAAATCAGCTTTTGCAATTTCATGATTAACTCCCTCACGGCTTAACCAACCTGTAACCCTGATATTTGGAGCTGTTAGCGCAGCAGTATCTTCCCCTTGCCCAATCCATACAAATTCAAAATGTTTCAATTCTGCAAAAGCCCATGCTATTTCATTAAAAAAATGTGGGTTTTTCTGGTTTGCTACCCTACCTGATGTAACAATTCTGAACTTATTGTAATCCTTATTGCCAATAAACGAGCTCTTGCTGATCCTTGTTCCATTGCTGATAAATTCAGCATTCATTCCCCTCTTTTCATATTCATCTCTTTCAGATGCAGAAGCACAGATTATTCTTCCACCAAAGTGATATGCAAGCTTCTCAAACCTTTCGTACAATTTTAAATTTAACCTTCTGCCTTTTTTTATTAAAAATGGTGCACCATTAGGGGTATAAATAACATTAGCAATACCCAAATGCCTGCACGCAATCCGGCCAAGAAAACCGGCTTTCGATGAATGTAAATGAACAACATCGGCATCACTAAACCTGCGCAAAATACTCACTAACTCAGCATACGCTTTTAAGTCCTTAACGGGACTTAGTTCCCGCTGTACCGATTTCCACTGAATAAACCGTATGTTCTTCCTCGGAAAAATTGTTTTCACATACTTTGCATCAGCAAGCTCCTTTCGCTCGCCATGTATTATTATATGGTAGTCATCTTTCAACTCTTCGGTTAATAGCTTCAAAAAAGTAGCTATTCCACCAGCAAAAGGATCAACAACATGTATAATTTTCATTTGAGGGAAGGGGGTTTCTTATAAAAAGGCCTACAAATATAGTGAAATACGACATATTACTCAAAATCACCACAAGATGCAATCATTAAAAAATCTATTTCACTAGCTAATACGCAGAAAAAACGTGAAAGGTTGGTAGAAATTGCACAATTCTTAAAAAAAGCAATTAACGCCTTACATTAAACCCAAATGGCCTTTGGCTAAAAATGAAAAAATAACTTTGAGAGATTTGTTGCGTATAATAGAACTTAATGTAGTAAATTGTAATTATATTTAGACGTTATTTTCTGCCTCGCTAGTTATTGTAAATATTATGCATTTAAAAAAAATACACTTTTTAATAACTTTAGTTATAATTCAGATTTCCTATAAGTGTGAAGCTCAGTTCATTCTTAATGGCAATGCTTCTACAACTTCTTCAGAGTGTTCCGCCGCGGTAACTACATATGAGTTAACTCCTCAGAAAAAAAATCAAGGAGGCCAGATATGGTACACTGCCCAAGTCAGTTTAGCTAAACAATTCGACATCCAATTCCAGATGTTTCTTGGTAAACAGTGCTATAATTGCGGTGGCGCTGATGGAATATGCTTTGTTTTTCAACAACAAAGTACAAATGCCGGTAGCCTTGGAGGTGGTTTAGGTTATGCAGGTATAACACCATCTGTAGCAGTTGAATTTGACACTTACCAGAATGGATGGGATCCACCTTACTGTCATACAGCAATTGAAAAGAATGGCGATGTTAATCATACTGATGGGTCTGGCAATAATTTAGCCGGCCCTGTACAGTTAGATCCTGCAAACCCATTAATTCCTGATGGTAACTGGCATAATATGGAAATAACATGGAATCCAGGTAGCCAGGTATTATCTGTTTACTATGATTGTAGTTTGCGACTTACATATACAGGCGACCTGATAAACGGGGTTTTTAGCGGGAACCCTAATGTTTACTGGGGTTTTACAGCTGGTACTGGTGGTGGAGATAATACGCAGGAAGTTTGTCTTACTCACTCCTATCTGAATAACTTGCGCGACACAGTTGTTTGTAAAGGTTCACCTGTAACTATGACTTCTTCAGGTGGCACAACCTATACATGGTCTCCGGCGGCGGGCCTAAATACTGCTACCGGACCTTCTGTAATAGCTACACCCAATACAACAACAACCTATACCGTTTCCATAGCAAACAGTTGCGGGCTTATTATAAAAGATAGCGCTGTTATAAGGATATCAAACACGGCGTTGACTACGAGTTCTACGCCAACTACCTGCGGTAATACTGATGGTACCGCATCTGTAACACCTGCTGGTGGAATTAATCCTTACACATATACATGGACTGGTGGCCAAACAACGACTACTGCAACAGGTTTAACTGCTGCATCATATACTGTCACCTCTTCAGATTCTATAGGTTGTAAGGCAACCTCAACAGTAATAGTTGGTGGCTCTCCCCCCATCCGGGATTCAATTGCGTCATTCACTAACGTATCTGTAGCATGCGGTAACAATGGTACTGCTACTGTTGGTGTTAAAGGTGGTTCAGGAACATACACATATTCATGGAATACGGCGCCGGTTCAAACCAATGCTATGGCTACTAATCTTTCTCCAGGTTCATACACCGTTACGGTTAACGATGCCTCCGGTGGTTGTTCGGGTACTGCTAATGTTACCATTACACAGCCAGGGGCTCTTACTCCTTCTATTTCTGCTACTACACCTGTATCTTGCAGTGGTGGTAATAACGGAACCGCTACGGCTACGGCTACCGGAGGAACCACTCCTTATACTTATTCATGGAACTCTGCTCCTGTTCAAACCACAGCTACTGCTACTGGTTTGGCTGCAGGCAGCTATACGGTTACCGTTACCGATGCTAATGGCACTGGCTGTTCACAATCCACTACGGCTGTTATTACACAACCTGCTGCTATACGTGACTCTATCTCTAAAACAGTTGCTGTTCTTTGCAACGGACAAAGTAATGGAACAGCTACAGATGGCGTTAAGGGCGGAACAGGTGCGTATACATATTCCTGGAACAGTGCTCCTGTTCAAACTAATACCACAGCCAACGGGCTTGCGGTGGGTTCATACACTGTTACAGTTACGGATGCCAATGGTTGTAAGGATAGCACTGTAGCTACTATAACTCAACCTGCCGCTATTACACTTACGGCAGCTCCTTTTGCAGCTACCTGTAATGGAACTTGCAACGGCTCTGCTACGGTTATACCTAAAGGCGGGACAGGTACATTTGCATATGCATGGAGCACTACTCCTGTTCAGACGGGTGCCAATGCCACCGGGCTTTGTGCAGGTAATTATTCTGTTATTGTTACCGATGCCAACGGATGCATGCATGATACCACCAATCTTACCGTTACACAGCCGGCCCCACTGGCACTGACCGACAGTGTTAGTTCCGCTTTCTGCAATAAGGCTGATGGGTTCGCTTCAGTTACTATTACAGGAGGCACTACACCTTATGTTTACCAATGGAGCACTGGTGCTGTTACTTCCAGCCTGAACAATGTTAAGCCTGGTACTTACACCTTCGGTGTTGCAGATGCTAATAAGTGTACGGCTACTATAAGTGTTACGGTTCCTAATATTCCCGGAGAAACAGCCAGCATTACATCAACTACTACCGTTACCTGCAATGGAGGTAATAATGGTACTGCCGCCGGTACAGCTACCGGTGGGGTTATGCCATATACATATAAGTGGAGTGATCCGGCCGGACAAACAACCGATTCGGCTACCGGGCTTTTAGCCGGCATGTATACATTAACAGTTACTGATTCGGCTGGCTGTTTAAGCACTGCTGTTGCTACCGTTACACAACCTGCTCTTGTTGTTGCTACACCGCTGGCTACACCGGCAACTATTTGTAAAGGCGATTCCTCTACTCTCTCTGCCAAAGCTACAGGGGGGACTGGACCCTATACTTTTACATGGGCTCCCGGTAACTTAACAGGTTCTTCCATAAAGGTTGGACCTACTAATACCACTACATATACTGTTACTACGGCCGATGTCAATAACTGTCCGGGTGGACCTGTTCCTGTTACGGTTACTGTAAATCCGGCTTTAAATGTTGCTACAGGTACGCCGGGTGATATGTGCCCGGGAAAATCTGCTACAGTACATGCCACAGCTGGTGGTGGAACGGGCGGGCCATATACCTATACCTGGACTCCCGGTAATATAAATGGATCATCTGTATCTGTTTCTCCTGCTAATACTATGTATTATACGGTTACGGTTACAGATGGATGTACTCTTCTGCCTGCTGTTGACAGCATGCTTGTAATTGTTAACCCTTCGCCTGTTGTTGCTTTTACTACCGATACTAATAATGGCTGTTATCCTGCTTGTATTATGTTTACCGATAACTCTACCATTGCCACTGGTACTATTAAATCATGGAACTGGAGTTTTGGTGATGGACAGTCAGCGGCTATTAAAGACACTACATACTGCTATAAATCAGCTGGTGTATATACAGTAACTCTTATTGTTACTTCTGACAGTTTATGCCCTTCGACGCTTACGCAAAACAATCTTATTACAGTGTACGATCATCCGCACACTGAGTTTACAGATGCTCCGCAACCCACTACTATTCTCTCTCCTGATATTACTTTTACTGATGCTACTACTGATCCGTATGGTATCACACAATGGCTTTGGTCATTTGGAGACACCTCGAGCGCTACTAACTTTAGTATTGTGCAAAACCCTTCGCATACCTATGCCGATACTGGCACATACCTTGTTACACTGGTAGATATTAATCAGCACGGATGTATTGATTCTATCAAACATTATGTCGTTATAGATGCGCTCTTTACACTTTATATCCCTTCGGCTTTTACTCCTAATGCTGACGGACTCAATGATGTCTTTATACCTAGGGGTACGTACTTCTCGTCTTTTGATATGTATGTCTTCGATAGGTGGGGATCTCCTATCTTCCATTCTACTGATATTAATAAAGGATGGAATGGTTCTGTTAATAACAATGGTAAAGCTTGCCAGGAAGATACTTACGTCTATCTCATCAATGTTACTGACTTCAAAGGACTTTCTCACTCTTACCTCGGTAGGGTTAGTTTAGTTAAGTGATAAGCAACAAACCAATCTAAATCGGTACAGTTGTTTTTTGTGTCTAAATACTTTAGATTAATTCCAGAAATCTCATTATCTTTGCTATAATTCGAAAAGGTCATTGAATGAGAGTATCTTTACTAAAATGTTGTAAAAACATAGTACTTGTTTTATTTACTCTTATTTCGTTCACGGGAGATTTATATTCTCAGGAGCAATATAAGCTTGGTCATAATGTAACTGCAGGATGTACTGCAGACTCACAAATATTTAATTATACAGGTACCCCAGTTGCTTTTGTTGTGCCTTCATGCGTTACTTCAATTACAGTAAGAGCATGGGGAGGAGGAGGAGGAGGAGCCGGAAATGATGATGATTTAGGAATGCCAGGCGGTGGCGGTTCGTATGCCAGTAGTGTTATAGCAGTTGTTCCCGGACAAGTATTTTCTGTGGTTGTTGGTGGTGGTGGAGCCTTAGGCGGAAGCCATGCTGCCAGTACAGGCGCAGGAGCAGGTGGATATGGCTTAGGAGATGGAGGAAGTGGTGGCGATCCTGGTTCCAGTGGAACATCAGGAGCTGGTGGTGGTGGCGGTGGTGGTTCAGGATTGGTAAGCGGTGGCGTTATAGTATTCGATGCCGCTGGCGGCGGTGGCGGTGGTGGTGGCGGTCAGTATTCTAATGGCGGTGCAGGTGGTGCAGGTGATCAAGCTGGTACTGATGGTGTATCAAATGGATTTTCTGCTTCTTGTTTTTGTACTCAAACTGGTGGAACTGGTGGTACCGTTGGTGGTAGTGCTGATTCTGTAGGAACACAAGGAGCAAATAGAGGTGTTGGAAATGATGGTGGTGCGGGCGGCGGCGGCGGCGGCGGCGATAATGCAGGCGCAGGTGGCGGTGCTCCAAATTGTGATTGTGGCGGCGGCGGTGGCGCAGGTGGAGCAAGCTTAGGAGGAACTGTTGTACCAGGAAACGGTCAAACCCCTGGAAATAGTGGATATTCTTCTTTGCCTGCAGGTACTGCAGCAGGTGGTGGCAATAGCATTGCAGGTAATAATGGATACTTAGTAATTTCATGGTGCCAGCCTCCCGGACCAGCTGCTTCAGCAACAACAACAAACCCTACCTGCGCCGGCAATGATGGTATTGCAACTATTACTGCCTCATCAGGTACTCCCGGTTATACCTATAAATGGAATAGCGGTCAAACAACATCTACTGAAAATAATTTAGGACCCGGCTCATATACCGTGGTTGTTAAAGATTCTCATGGCTGCACAGATTCTGCTATGTTTACTTTACTTGGTGCTCAGCCCATCCGGGATTCAATTGCGTCATTCACTAACGTATCTGTAGCATGCGGTAACAATGGTACTGCTACTGTTGGTGTTAAAGGTGGTTCAGGAACATACACATATTCATGGAATACGGCGCCGGTTCAAACCAATGCTATGGCTACTAATCTTTCTCCAGGTTCATACACCGTTACGGTTAACGATGCCTCCGGTGGTTGTTCGGGTACTGCTAATGTTACCATTACACAGCCAGGGGCTCTTACTCCTTCTATTTCTGCTACTACACCTGTATCTTGCAGTGGTGGTAATAACGGAACCGCTACGGCTACGGCTACCGGAGGAACCACTCCTTATACTTATTCATGGAACTCTGCTCCTGTTCAAACCACAGCTACTGCTACTGGTTTGGCTGCAGGCAGCTATACGGTTACCGTTACCGATGCTAATGGCACTGGCTGTTCACAATCCACTACGGCTGTTATTACACAACCTGCTGCTATACGTGACTCTATCTCTAAAACAGTTGCTGTTCTTTGCAACGGACAAAGTAATGGAACAGCTACAGATGGCGTTAAGGGCGGAACAGGTGCGTATACATATTCCTGGAACAGTGCTCCTGTTCAAACTAATACCACAGCCAACGGGCTTGCGGTGGGTTCATACACTGTTACAGTTACGGATGCCAATGGTTGTAAGGATAGCACTGTAGCTACTATAACTCAACCTGCCGCTATTACACTTACGGCAGCTCCTTTTGCAGCTACCTGTAATGGAACTTGCAACGGCTCTGCTACGGTTATACCTAAAGGCGGGACAGGTACATTTGCATATGCATGGAGCACTACTCCTGTTCAGACGGGTGCCAATGCCACCGGGCTTTGTGCAGGTAATTATTCTGTTATTGTTACCGATGCCAACGGATGCATGCATGATACCACCAATCTTACCGTTACACAGCCGGCCCCACTGGCACTGACCGACAGTGTTAGTTCCGCTTTCTGCAATAAGGCTGATGGGTTCGCTTCAGTTACTATTACAGGAGGCACTACACCTTATGTTTACCAATGGAGCACTGGTGCTGTTACTTCCAGCCTGAACAATGTTAAGCCTGGTACTTACACCTTCGGTGTTGCAGATGCTAATAAGTGTACGGCTACTATAAGTGTTACGGTTCCTAATATTCCCGGAGAAACAGCCAGCATTACATCAACTACTACCGTTACCTGCAATGGAGGTAATAATGGTACTGCCGCCGGTACAGCTACCGGTGGGGTTATGCCATATACATATAAGTGGAGTGATCCGGCCGGACAAACAACCGATTCGGCTACCGGGCTTTTAGCCGGCATGTATACATTAACAGTTACTGATTCGGCTGGCTGTTTAAGCACTGCTGTTGCTACCGTTACACAACCTGCTCTTGTTGTTGCTACACCGCTGGCTACACCGGCAACTATTTGTAAAGGCGATTCCTCTACTCTCTCTGCCAAAGCTACAGGGGGGACTGGACCCTATACTTTTACATGGGCTCCCGGTAACTTAACAGGTTCTTCCATAAAGGTTGGACCTACTAATACCACTACATATACTGTTACTACGGCCGATGTCAATAACTGTCCGGGTGGACCTGTTCCTGTTACGGTTACTGTAAATCCGGCTTTAAATGTTGCTACAGGTACGCCGGGTGATATGTGCCCGGGAAAATCTGCTACAGTACATGCCACAGCTGGTGGTGGAACGGGCGGGCCATATACCTATACCTGGACTCCCGGTAATATAAATGGATCATCTGTATCTGTTTCTCCTGCTAATACTATGTATTATACGGTTACGGTTACAGATGGATGTACTCTTCTGCCTGCTGTTGACAGCATGCTTGTAATTGTTAACCCTTCGCCTGTTGTTGCTTTTACTACCGATACTAATAATGGCTGTTATCCTGCTTGTATTATGTTTACCGATAACTCTACCATTGCCACTGGTACTATTAAATCATGGAACTGGAGTTTTGGTGATGGACAGTCAGCGGCTATTAAAGACACTACATACTGCTATAAATCAGCTGGTGTATATACAGTAACTCTTATTGTTACTTCTGACAGTTTATGCCCTTCGACGCTTACGCAAAACAATCTTATTACAGTGTACGATCATCCGCACACTGAGTTTACAGATGCTCCGCAACCCACTACTATTCTCTCTCCTGATATTACTTTTACTGATGCTACTACTGATCCGTATGGTATCACACAATGGCTTTGGTCATTTGGAGACACCTCGAGCGCTACTAACTTTAGTATTGTGCAAAACCCTTCGCATACCTATGCCGATACTGGCACATACCTTGTTACACTGGTAGATATTAATCAGCACGGATGTATTGATTCTATCAAACATTATGTCGTTATAGATGCGCTCTTTACACTTTATATCCCTTCGGCTTTTACTCCTAATGCTGACGGACTCAATGATGTCTTTATACCTAGGGGTACGTACTTCTCGTCTTTTGATATGTATGTCTTCGATAGGTGGGGATCTCCTATCTTCCATTCTACTGATATTAATAAAGGATGGAATGGTTCTGTTAATAACAATGGTAAAGCTTGCCAGGAAGATACTTACGTCTATCTCATCAATGTTACTGACTTCAAAGGACTTTCTCACTCTTACCTCGGTAGGGTTAGTTTAGTTAA
>JABCZY010000055.1:0-1848 GCA_013289395.1 Bacteroidota bacterium | reverse complement strand
AAAGCTTGCCAGGAAGATACTTACGTCTATCTCATCAATGTTACTGACTTCAAAGGACTTTCTCACTCTTACCTCGGTAGGGTTAGTTTAGTTAAATAAAAAGTTAATCAACATACACAATTAAAAAAGCCCCGAATTATTCGAGGCTTTTTTAATTAGTTTTAGCAGAATAATTATTTTGCTGCTACAAGTTGCTTGTCTAATACATCCATAACCTGGCGAACTGCCTTTGCTGATGAATCTAACAATGCCTTTTCAGCAGCATCAAGCTTCAATTCAATTATCTTTTCGATACCATTCTTTCCCAGCATAACGGGCACACCAAGGTAAATACCTTTGTGACCATATTCACCATTCAATAAAGAACAAACCGGGAATACGCGATTTTCGTTCTTCACGATAGCTTCTACCATTTGTGCAGCTGCTGCACCAGGTGCATACCATGCTGAAGTACCAAGAAGGTTCACAATCTCTCCACCTCCGTTCTTTGTTCTTTCAATAATAGCATCGATCTTATCCTTCGGTAATAATTCAGTAAGAGGTATTCCCGCTACTGTTGTATAACGTGGCAATGGAACCATAGTGTCTCCATGTCCACCAAGCAACATACCCTGAATATCTTTAGGTGAGCAATTCAATGCATCTGCAATAAACGCTCTGTAACGTGCAGTATCTAAAATACCAGCCATTCCAAATACTCTCTTAGAATCAACCTTTGCTGTGAGATAAGCACAATATGTCATTACATCAAGCGGGTTCGATACTACTATGATCTTAGCATTGGGTGAATACTTCATTACGCTTTCAGTAACTGAACGAACAATACCTGCGTTAGTAGCGATAAGGTCATCGCGGCTCATACCTGGTTTACGTGGCAACCCCGAAGTAATTACAACTACTTCTGAATCTTTAGTATGGCTATAGTCATTAGTGTATCCTACCACTCTTGTGCTATAGTCATTAATAGGAGCTGCCTCCCAAATATCAAGCGCCTTCCCTTCAGAAGTACCTTCTTTAATATCAATAAGAACAACCTTATTTACAATATCTTTCTGGGCAATTACATTAGCACAGGTTGCCCCTACATTGCCTGCACCTACAACAGTTACTTTCATGGATTTCAGAGTTTGATTGTGGCAAAATTAGTAAAGAAACAGAATGCCCGACTAAAAGTTATTAACCGTAGAATCAACCCTTTCAGAACGTGCAATACAAGAAAAATATTATAACTCAACCATAACCTTTACATTCACCTCACGGGCTGTAAGGTAATTAGGTATTGCATATTCCCTGCCATTTACATCCTGGATCCAGTTATACGATATAACATTATTTACTTGTAACAGGTTGAACACTTCAAGGCCAATCCAAAGAGATTTAAAACGCCTGAGGCCTGTTTTTGTTTGCCCTCGTTTACCAAGCACCAAATAAGATACACCAAGATCAACCCTTTTATAAAAAGGGGTACGTAAGGTATCGCCATATATATTATTAGCAGGTGGCCCAAATGGTAATCCTGTACCAAATAATATATTCAGGTTCACTTTTAAATTAGGAAACCTTGGTAAATAATCCTGGAAGAACACACCGACTGTAACCCGTTCATCAGTTGGCATAGGCAATACACCTACACCATGGCGTATGCTATCCGCAACCGTTGTATTTGCAGTAATACCTGGTACTATTTGCTGGCCGTAACTATTATAATAGTTATAATAATATGCGTTATTTACCTGATAATTTGCCTGCATAACTGATACACTGAACCATGATTCAAGACCTTTTACAAAATCTCCGTTTATCTTCATGTCAAGCCCTTGAATATATCCCTTAGCTGTTTGACCCGGA
>JABCZY010000054.1 GCA_013289395.1 Bacteroidota bacterium | reverse complement strand
TTAGGGTAAATAATGGTAAGCGGTGTTTCAGAAAACTCAGCA
Organism: Bacteroidota bacterium; assembly: GCA_013289395.1. Taxonomy (GTDB): domain Bacteria; phylum Bacteroidota; class Bacteroidia; order JABEUT01; family JABEUT01; genus JABEUT01. The sequence goes on along the minus strand of JABCZY010000054.1, from coordinate 13,951 downwards.
AGGTCTAATGCAACCGGGGGAACTTCCGCATAAAAACTAATCTGGTGTACTTCTGCCACCAATATTATCATGCTTTTTGATGAAGGCCTGCTTTTTATATCAAATACTTTCTGCACAGCCGCTTCGTTCGTTGCATCACATCCAATCCCCCAAATAGTATCGGTAGGGTAAAGTATGGTACCGCCTTCACGAAGTACCTTGGCGCATTTTTTAATCTCCTCAATCATACTACTTGGTAGGGTGATTAATCTGCTGCTTCAGGAAATTAATATATGTATCTGTAGCATTGGGGAATTTTGCCTGTTGTGCCATAAGTGCATAATCGAGCGCAGATTTAAAATCTTTTAACTTCTCATATGTAACTGCCAGGTTAAATACGCATTGCACATTTTTCGGATCTATTTTATGGTAATATGTAAAGTCAGTTAATGCTGCCTGGTAATCCTTACTATCCCATTCAGCAGCTCCTCTGTCAAGGTATGTTCCAGGTATATCAGGATTTATGCCAATTAAATTTGTATAATCTTTAATAGCATCAGCATACAATCCGCAAGCCATATAAGTGCTTGCCCTGTTCTGCAACATCTTTTCAGACTTCGGTTCAAGCTTATACGCATAATTATAGTCAGTCAATGCCTCCGGGTACTTCTTCATCATAGAATAGGTAATAGCTCTGTCGAGGTGCGCATCAAAACTAGTACTGTCCATTTTCAATGCCATGCTGTATGCTATGAGTGAACTATCAAACTGCTGTCTTAAGCCATATATATTGGCAATATTGCTCCATGTACCTGCATCGGCCATATGTATCTTAACAAGCGTAACATAATTGGTATAGGCGCTATCGTAATACACAGGATTGGTTGGCCCCAAGTCGGCATAATAATTACCCAGGTTCTTGTACGATGTTTGAATGCGATATGGATACTTACGTATAACATCCTGCCAAAGTGTTTTTGTATTGTGCCAAACCAATGTACGGTCGTAACATAAATATCCTAAAATAGACGAGGCCAGCAGCACTACGCCTATAACAGGATACTTAAAAGCCGGGAATTTATCTACTAACACATACAAAAAGTATACGACCATAAATACAATGCCAATGTATGGAGCATAACTATATCGTTCAGACATTATGGTTGCGCCTGCTGAAACAAACTGTAATATGAACATTACATTAAAGAAGTAAAATGCAAAACCAAATAATGTAACGCGGAAATAATTCTCACCGGCACGGTACGAAAGGTATAGAGGAATAGCCGGTATCAGTAATGCAAGGATTGGTGCGATGTAATAAATAAATGGTAAGGACCCATCGGTATCTGTATTAGGATATGGAATGAAGGAGCAAAGATGTACAGGATCGAATGCTTTTACAAAATACATCACGAAATTATCTGAGGCAAACATTATTCTCTGCCAGATGGTAAATACTCCGAAGGAGCTTATTGAGCCTCCCTGCTTGGCCATTACATACGCCGCAACACCGGCAGCAAACGAAAGAATGAATATTGGTACCTTTTCAATTATCAGCTTCCAATAAGGGAATGGGTATTCCTTATCTCTCTTCAATAAAACATCGAGCGCAAAAATTGAAAGCGGGAATGTAACCGCCAATGGTTTGGATATAAGTGACAGCAAGTAAAAAATAGCGGTATATATAAGCCATTTACTCTCGCCCGCTTCTACATACTTAACATAGGTCATTAAACCCAGAATGTAAAAGAAAAGGTACAATACATCTTTACGTTCTGCCAGCCACGATACTGATTCAACATGCATAGGGTGAATACCATGCCACAATGCACACAATGCTGCAAGCCAAACTATTCCTTTAATATCGCCATACTTGCGCTTTACCATCGCACCCAGTAATTGCATAATGAAAAAGAAAATGAGTGCTGTATTCAGTAAGTGAATGACAATGTTTGTAATGTAATATCCTTCAGGCCTATCCTTTGAGAAATGATAGTTGAGCATTAACGAGAACAACGTAAGCGGGTGGTAATAGTTCTGGGTAATATTTTTCCTCGGGTCAAGCATAGCCTTAATATTATCCCAACTCATAACCTTTACATAAGGGTTTTCAGTTACATATACACCATCATCCCAATTTGTCAACTGGTTATTTAAGGAATAGCGGTAACAAAAAAAAGTTGTAACAATAACTACAATAAGCAGCCCCCATTTTATCATCGACTCATCTGATGAAACAGGTACGCTTAACTCAAGTGGAGCTTCCTTTTTTGATGCAGTTACGCCACGTTTACCAGCGTTTTGTTGGGCCTGTTTTGGCTGCTGCAACCTGTATTTATCGCTTTTCTTGTTCATTTTCCTTCAGGAAGATGTTTTTTCAAGTCGCTAAGATAGTCTTCATTTATTTGCAAACCTAAATTTCTGGCCGTCATGGCATCTTTCAATGCCGCAGCGTAATTACCCATTTCCCTGTAACATTGTGAGCGGAAAATATAAAGGTTATTGGCGGTAGAATGCAACTCTTCAGCTTTATTCATATTCTGAATAGCCTCATCGTATTTCTTTATTTTAAATAGTGTTTTGGCCAGGCTGAGGTAATCATCTGGGTTTTCAGGGTCAAGTTTTATAGCCATTGTATAATCCGAAATGGCAGAATCTGTTTTCCCTTTCATATCATACAAATTGCCGCGGTTGGTATATAATGATGCCTGGCCACCTTTCCTTGACACTACAAATGTAAAATCGTGCAAAGCCTCGTCGAATTTATTTATAAAGCAATATGCTATACCTCTATTCATATAGGCCTCAGTACAATTCTTGTCTGCTGCAATAGCTGAATCACAATCTGCTATAGCTTGCGCATAATTACCCCTTACACGCCATATATCTGAACGGTTTGTTAATGCTTCAGGAAATTGAGCTTTCAATCGCAAGGCTTCATTAAAGTTCATCAATGCAGAGTCTAGCTGTTCATGCTTTTGGTAATACGAACCAAGGTTATTATAGGCAATAGGTACATTTTTGTATTGCTCAATTACATTCAGCCACAGCAATTTACTATTGTTCCATACTTTGTTTCGTTCATATGTTCCATGGCCTAAATAAATCCCATAACATAGCAGCAACACTATTACCGGATATTTATACGTTGCAAATTTTTTGTTTTCAATAAAATCAAATACCCCCTTGCCTGCCATAAAAAACAATCCGAATGAACATAAGTAGGAATACCGTTCAGCCATCATTGCGCCACCCACAGGCAGTAATTGCAGTAGCAGAAATATATTAGCGATATAGAAACCTGAACCGAATACGATCATTCTGTTCTTATAATACTTCACAGCAAGTACAACTAAACCGAGTGCTACAAATGGCGCAACATAGAATATAATAGGAAATGGCTTATCAGGATAAGGATAATATGCAGAAAGAGAACCCGGCCATATAAGCTTCCAACCATAATCAAGAAAACTATACCCTGCAAAAAGTATCCGTTCAAATAATGGGTTATTAGGTACATCTTTTATTGCACCGGTTTCTTTTTGTGCCGATACTGCAACCCAACCCATACAAATTGCCAGAACAAAAAATGGGATCTTTTCCAGCCAGGTGTTTTTGTCAAACTTCCTGTTGCAGTAATAATCTATAAGCAACAATACCACCGGTAGAGTTACTGCCTGTGCTTTGGAAAGTACAGAGAAAGCAAACAATAAAAAAGTTAGCACAAAATACAATGTCTTTCTTGTATTTGCTTTTATGTAATACATGTATGTTACTAAAGCAGCCATATAAAAGAATACATATAACACATCCTTACGTTCTGCCACCCAAGCAACTGATTCTACGTGCATGGGATGAATGCCGAAAAGCAGTGCTACCATAAAACTGATCATGGGTTGTTTGGTTAACAGCTGCACAAAGAAAAAAACAAGAGCCACGGTAAGCAAGTGAATTATAATACTTGTAACATGATAACCATGTGGCATCAGCGTATTAAAATGATAATCAATTGCCAATGAAAGCATTGCCAGCGGGTGATAGTTACCCATAACGGACTTGGTAGTAAAAATTGCCTTTATATTTTCCCAAGACAGGCTTTTAACCAGGCTATTTTGTGTTACATAATCAACGTCGTCCCAATTCGTAAAATCGTTACGAATGGCACTTGAAAAACATACGAGCGTAATAAGCAAAACAATTCCAAGCAATACATAGATATTGGTAAAAAAATTAGCCTCAACCGGAGCGGGTTTGGCTGCTACTTTTTTAGGAAGAATATGTTTCTTTTGAGCCATGCTTTATACCGGAACATTAAATTCTCTTAATGTTTCATTCAAAGAGGTTTTGGTATCTGTACTTTCTTTTCGCTTGCCAATAATTAATGCGCAGGAAACAGCATACTTGCCGGCCGGAAATTGTTTTTCGTACGAACCGGGAATAACTACTGAACGTGGCGGCACTATTCCTCTATATTCGATAGGCTTCTCACCGCTAACATCAATTATTTTGGTTGACTGGGTAAGCACAACATTGGCACCAAGCACAGCTTCTTTTTGCACACGCACGCCCTCTACCACAATGCAACGCGAACCCACGAAACAATTATCTTCAATAATTACCGGTGCTGCCTGAGGCGGTTCTAACACACCACCAATACCTACCCCGCCGCTTAAGTGTACATTTTTGCCTATTTGCGCACATGAGCCCACTGTAGCCCATGTATCTATCATCGTTCCGCTATCTACATACGCACCAATATTTACATACGATGGCATCATAATTACACCCGGTGCCAGGTATGAAGCATACCGCGCAAGTCCGTGTGGTACCGAGCGAACACCAATGGCTTCAAAATTCTTTTTCAAGGGAATCTTATCATAGAACTCCAGGTCGCCGGCATGTATAGTTTCCATTTTCTGGGTTTGAAAGAAAAGTAAAATAGCCTTCTTCACCCATTCGTTCACTTTCCATCCATCGCCAGCAGGCTCAGCAACACGCAATTTGCCCTTATCAAGCTTTTCCATAGTGTCCTGCACCGCCTTACGTACATCATCATTTTTCACCAATTCGCGGTTTGCCCAAGCGCTTTCAATAAGTTCAATTTCGTTTCCCATAGGTTTCTTTTAATATGCCATGAACAAATATATAAAAACAGCGCCTATGGCTCTTTAATTCTTAAATTTGTAAGCATATGAGAATACTGGCAATAGATTATGGAACCGTACGCACAGGCATAGCAGCAACCGACCCGCAGCAGATAATTGCATCGGGCCTTACCACGGTACCAACAGCAACCATATTCGATTTTTTGACAGACTACCTTAAAAAAGAGAAGGTAGAAGGCATTGTGGTGGGCGAACCCAAACACCTTGATAATACACCTGCTCAAAGCGCCCAGGCGGTAGATAAATTCACTACTCAATTACAGGCAAAATTCCCGGGTTTACCTATATATAAGGTAGACGAACGCTTTACTTCACGCATGGCATTTCAGAGCATGATAGACGGAGGCGTAAGCAAAAAAGACAGGCGTAATAAAGGGACCATTGATATGGTAAGTGCTGCCCTTATACTGCAAACTTTCATGGAAATGAAGAAAGATGGCCGGCTACCGCCTTCAATTTCGGGCTAAATAGTAATTTTGCGTTTTATTGAAATTAGCTTTATGATTTTACCAATAGTAGCTTACGGAGATGCGGTGCTGAAAAAGAAAGCACAGGATATTACCAAAGATCATCCCGATCTTAAAAAGATAATTGACAATATGTTCGAAACCATGCACAATGCCAAGGGTGTTGGGCTTGCTGCACCACAGGTTGGTTTGTCTATCCGTTTATTTATAGTTGATGCCTCACCTTTTGCTGAGGACCAGGAACATGAAAATGAATCGAAAGAACTGGAAGGATTTAAGAAAATATTCATTAATGCACAGATACTGAAGGAAGGTGGTACCCCATGGAAATTTAATGAGGGTTGCCTTAGCATACCTACTATTCGTGAAGATGTGGAAAGAAAACCTACGCTTAAGATAAAATACCTTGACGAAAATTTTAAGCCGCATGAGGAGGAATATGATGGAATTAAGGCAAGGATAATACAACATGAGTATGACCACATTGAAGGAATATTATTCATTGACAAAATAAACCCATTGCGTAAACGCTTATTAAAAAGAAAACTTACTGACCTTTCAAAAGGGATTGTAGATGTTTCTTACAGAATGAAATTCCCATTAAAAAAATAATACAATGAAAAAACTAACATTATCAATTGCAGCCTATTGTATTTTTCTTTCTATAGCAGGCTGTGGTAATAAAACCAAAGATCAGGGTCAGGGTAATAGCACAACTGCTGTTGCTAAAGATACCAGCGGGCAAGCATTAATGCAGGCTGTGAGAGCAGTTGAAGGCAAATTAAAAGCATCGGCTACACTTGAAACCTTTACAGCTAATTTGGGTATCGCTGCCTACCTTGATTATGCAAAGTACTACCCAGGTGATACTATGTCAGCTGCATTTTTATTTAACGCAGGCGGATTGGCTTCAAGTACCGGGCAATATGCAAAGGCAATAGATATATATAACAATGTGGTTACTAAATACCCGCAAAGCAGGCTTGTACCTGAATGCTTATTGGTAGAAGGTTTTATTTACGATAATAACCTGCAGGACACTGCAAAATCACGCCAGAAGTATACCGAGCTTGTAACTAAGTACCCCAACGATAGCCTTTCTATACAAGCAAGACAGGCTATGAAATTCCTGGGTAAATCAGCCGATGAAATTGGTAAGGAGTTTGAAGAACAGAACAAAGCAAAAGAAAAGAAGGCGCATAAAAAAACCCAAGCTTAAAGCTTGGGTTTTTCTTATTGATTATCTATATTATTTTATAGTTTTCTTCTTACCTAGAATTGCGGCAGTATGCGCATTGGTAGTTTTAGGACGTGTAATCCTTGCTGTTTGCTGAACTCCCAGACAAGGTGGGAACCTTAGGTCTTGGAATTTAGAAGCAACTTCACCATCTACCATTGCATCCTTCACATTCGCAACAACGTGGTAAGAGAACTTTACATTCGACGTTCCTTTGTTAAGTTCCTTAACAGTAAAACCAGTAGCAGTTTTATCGGTTACATACACTCCATTGCAATCGCCCTCCAACTGAATAAAAACCCGTAATGGATGTTTATCATTGATGGCAACGTTCTTGGCATAAGTTGGGTCCAGATCAATTTTCGCTTCTCCATTAACCAATTCACCTTGTCCATAGTCTTCAAATTGCACTTCCGGCGCTTCCGGCGCAAACATAACTACCCATTTATCATTCACATCTTTTACAGAAGTTGAAACAGCAGCGGTACCTGAAGGGCTATATACTTTATATGCTGTATTAGCCATATATGCTGCTATACTAACTTGAATATTGTGTGTTTTATTAATACTATCCTGGAAAAAACCACCCTGAGTTAATGGAGTTGCAGAGTTCGAATATGCATAAGCTGTAAGACCTGCACTTACACCGGTAAACGAACCACCTGCCTGAGAACCTGCCAGTGTAACTGATACCCCATTATATGCATGGGCATCGTTACCAACTACGCCAGAAAAACCAGCTGAGTCAGTACCCCATACACCAATACCTAAACCATTTGCAGGGGCATAACCAGATACACCAGTACCATTAATTTTATTAGGTGCATATCCTTCTATAGCAATAGTTTGTCCATCAGCTTCCCCAAAAATACCAATGCCACCTGTAGCGGTATTATCGTTATTGTATCCAACAACGCCATCTCCACCACCTACGTCCTCACCAAAAACACCTGTTCCGCCATTAGCGTAACCATTTATTGCACTGGCTCCAAGTGTGTTAGTAATTGTTGTTCCACCCATATTATTACTGTAAACAGAGAATACGTCACCCGCAAGAGGAGCAGTATTATTATATACTCCCAATCCTGCAGCTGTTATACGCATACGCTCAACATTGGTGGTTTTTGTTATAAAATCTGCACCATTTATAGACCCGATAAAGTTAGTACCTGCAACAGGGTTATTACCTGTAGTTAACCATGCAGCGCTTGCTGTGGTAACTGGTCCGCCCGAACCGGCAGTACCATTAACTGTAACCGTTCCATTTGCATTGAAAGTAGGTGTTGTAAGTGTCCAGTTAGGGCCGGTAGGACCTGTAGGACCAGGAACAACACTAGCCGCACCAGTAGGACCTGTAGGACCAGGAGTTCCCGAACCGGCTCCGGTAGGACCTGTTGGACCGGGAACAACACTAGCTGCACCAGTAGGACCAGTTGGACCTGGAGTTCCCGAACCGGCTCCGGTAGGGCCTGTTGGACCGGGAACAACACTAGCTGCACCCGTTGCACCTGCAGGGCCTGTAGGACCAGCAGGGCCGGCAACTGTATCAGCAGGGCCAGTAGCACCTGTAGCACCAGCAACACCTGTCGGGCCTGCAGGGCCAGCCGTTAACGAATGACAAAGTGACTGCCATGCTAAAGTAGAACCATTATAAAAGCAATAGCAATTTGAGTCAGTATTATAAATAATTAAACTAGGCGCGGGAGCTGCAATTGCATTCATTCCCACAGTATTCATTCTTGGTATAAGTACACCCTGGTTAATTGATTGCACTTCAAGTGCAGCAGAAGGATCAGGCGTGTTGGTGCCAATACCTACGTTATTTTGCGCGTTAGCAGTAATAGATAAAGCCGCCAGGAAGACGCCTCCTATTACATTCTTAAGTCCAGTAAAATTTTTCATAATTGGTTTTAATTTAGGGGGTAAATTAAACGGTTGCAGAAATAATAACTATCTATTTATAAAATATTCATCTTTTTTTAATCCCGGTAAATTAGATAAAGTCTTATATCTTATAGTAATCGTACACAAATGTAGGAAAAAGAAAATTAAAAGACAAAAAAAAACGGGCTTTTCGCCCGTTTTTTTAAATCTACTTCTATCTATAATTAATTTCCACTGTTTTGCCTTTGTATATCTTTCATCATTTCTGCATTAGAGCTATATATTTTATATCCCTTGGCAGGAACTGTGAAAAGTGTATCAGAAAGTGCCTTCTTTTCAATTGATTGCGCTACAAAAGTGATATTCGTCTGCCCGAATTGTACACCAAATTGCATTAAAAAGCCTTTTAAGCCCTTAAATTGTCCCATATCTTCGTTATATGGCAATTGGTCGGTATAGAAAACAATAACTGAATTCTTCTCACCTGTTTTACCGGTTACGGTAATATCTGCTGCTTTACATGTATACCCTGCAATAACTTTAGTACTATCCAGGTACTTTATTTCAGGCTTGTCTTCTGTTCCAGGCTTAACTTTGGTAGGATCAGGTTTAACTTCATATTTTCCACCATCAGGTGTTGTCACAAGGGTTATTTCTTCTTTCGTCTTTCTGTCTCCGATTGTTACACGTTTAAACATGCTATTATTGACCTCTGTTCTCACCTTGTCTCCCTTAATATATACAAGCCTGCCACTGCTTTGCTGCATAGCTCCACCACTCTGCCCTGAAGCAGAAAATGACATATTGTAAGTAATCACACCTTCAAAACCACCGTCGGGCAAAGCAAATGCAAACAGTGCAAGTGTTGTAATTCCGGCCAGCGATGCGAATACAATCTTTTTCATAAACTTAATTTTTAGGGTTAATTAATTATTGAAATCCTTTATAGAGGTCATCTATTTGCTGCTTTGATATCATCTTATAGTCAGCTGGCAGCTTAAAAGTACCGTCTTCTATTTTATCAGGCTCTACCTTATCGGCAGTAAACTCCATATAAAAACCATATTTCGCAATGCGGTATTGCATCAACACACCATCAATCTCTTTAAACGGGGTTGCCCAGTTTGGCTGATCCAACTTAATATCATTGGTATAATATAATTCCACATCCGGGTTTTTTCCATCCTTCGATTTCGCAATTGCCTTTTTACATTTATATCCGGCAATCATTTTAGTTACATCGGTCTCGGTTATGGTAAACTGAACATCGTGTTGTAACTCCTTATTTATAGCTGCTGTATCTGCAATATAGGCCCATTTTTTATTCAGCATACGCACCATTTGGGTAACTTTTTTCCCGGGCTCATCATTAATAAACGATGTTTCAAATAATCCCATTCCCGCAATCAGTTCGGCATATTCCTGGTTGTTCTTAAACTTCATGGTCATTTTATCAGGAGCCATTTTAGCCATTGGATTAGCCGAGTCGAGCACAATTATTTTGTATTCAATAGTGCCTTCAGAAATACGACTGTGAAACAAATCGTGGTTACAACCTGTCAGTACATATAACAAACTGCAAAAAATAAGGCCTGTAGAGATTATTTTTTTCAAAAGTTCCAATTTAAGCGGTACAAAAGTAGATTTATATGTGAATTAACCAAATATTTAAGGTTATTTGATTTGACAATCCAAAAATTCCTAATTAATGTATTCGAAGCCGGTATAAGGAACAATAGCCTTTGGCATTCGAATGCCTTTATCGCTTTGATTGTTTTCTAAAAGTGAAGCCACTATCCTGGGTAAAGCCAGTGCACTGCCATTCAGGGTATGTGCCAATCTTGGTTTATCCTTACCTTTTTTAATACGCAACTTCATTCTGTTACTCTGGAACGACTCAAAATTCGATACAGAACTAACTTCAAGCCAGCGCTTTTGGGCAGCCGAAAAAACTTCCATATCGTAGGTAAGTGCCGATGCAAAACTCATATCACCGCCACATAACTTTAGTGTACGGAATGGTAATTCCAGTGTTTTTAATAAACCAGCAACATGTTCACGCATTTCTTCAAGTGTCTGGTATGATTTATCAGGGTGCTGTATCTGCACTATCTCCACTTTATCAAACTGATGCAACCTGTTCAAACCCCTTACATCTTTACCATACGAACCAGCTTCGCGCCTGAAACATGGGGTATATCCACAGTTTTTAATTGGCAGTGCATCTTCTTCTACAATACTATCTCTGTATATATTGGTAATAGGAACTTCTGCCGTTGGAATTAAATAAAGGTCGTCGAGTGTTACATGATACATCTGCCCTTCTTTATCAGGCAACTGACCCGTACCAAAACCACTATCTTTATTAATTAATATAGGTGGCTCAATTTCAATATAGCCTGCTTCAGCGGCCTTATCTAAAAAGAAATTAATAAGCGCACGTTGCAGCTTGGCACCTTTACCTTTATATACAGGAAAACCTGCACCACTTATTTTAACACCTAATTCAAAATCAATAAGGTCGTATTTCTTGGCAAGTTCCCAATGCGGCAATGCACTTTCAGGTAATTGCGGAATATCGCCATGGGTAAAAACTACTGCATTGTCTTCAGGTGTTTTACCTTTGGGTACAGCGCTATTAGGCAGGTTAGGCAATACAACCAATTTGTCCTGCACGGCTTGTTCAGCATTTTTAAGTTCGGCTTCAAGCTTTGTAATTTCTTCTTTCCAGGCAGTGGTTTTACCTTTCAGGTCATCAGCTTCCTGTTTTTTACCTGCTTTATAAAGGTCACCTATTTCTTTCGAAGCTTTATTGAGTTGCGCCAATACATCATCAAGCTTAGTTTGTACCGAACGTTTTTTTTCATCAAGCGTAAGTATTTCTTTTACGGTGGTGGCGGCATCAAAATTCTTTATTGCAAGACGCGTAATTACATCTTCTGAATTTTGGCGTATGTAAGCTATTTCGAGCATAGGTTAAATTTTAAACAAATATAAAATCCTGATATTAACTGAAAATGAAAAATCCTGCCTATGAGCACAAAGCCACAGGCAGGATAATATTGTTTTCCTGCAGTAATTAAGCGGAAGCCTGAACTTCAGCAGGTATCACAGCAACGTAACGCCTGTCTTGTCTTTTGGTAGTAAATATTACTTCACCATCAACAAGTGCAAAAATTGTATGGTCCTTACCCATGCCAACACCTTTACCAGGGTGGTATGAGGTACCCCTCTGACGAAGGATAACATTACCTGCTTTTGCAGTTTGACCGCCAAATATTTTCACACCCAGTCGTTGACCATGTGATTCTCTACCGTTTCTTGAACTACCAACACCTTTCTTGTGTGCCATGACTTTATAGCTTTATTGGTTTGTAAATTATTCTTTAGATTTTTTAGGGCTAGCTTTCTTAGCAGCTGGCTTCTTTTCTTTTGCTTCTGCCTTAGGGGCTGCTGCCTTCTTTTTAGGAGCTGCTTTTTTCTTAGGAGCTGATTCACCTACTTCGTCGTTCTCATTTTCCAATACAGGAGCCTGAGCTTTGGTAGGATAGTTTTTAGGAGCTCTCTTAGGAACTTCCATATTCTCCTTTAATTTTTCACCTTTACCAAGTATGCCCTGGATAAAGATCTCGGTAAGAGGTTGCCTGTGACCGTTGAAACGGCGGTATCCTTTACGTCTTTTATGTTTAAAGATATGAACCTTATCGTCCTTTACATGAGCTACTACAGTTGCAGCAACACGGGTGCCTTCAACAAATGGTAAGCCAATGCTTACTTCACCTTCGTTATCAACTAACAAAACCTTATCAAATTCAAGGTGTGAACCTTCTTTTGATTCGAGGAGGTTTACATACAGCTTTTGAGCTTTTGTAACCTTGTGCTGCTGGCCTCCTATTTCAACAATTGCGTACATGACTATCGATTTATGTATTAAGCTTTTTCTTTAAGGGGTGCAAAGGTAATATATTTTTCATATCATAATAGTGCCAATATCGTATTTTTACAAAAAAATATGACCTATGGCTTTAATAAAGGGTGTTAAGGGTATTAATCCTATTGTTGGAAATAACTGCTACCTGGCTGAAAACGCCACAATAGTAGGCGATGTGGTAATGGGCGACGATTGTAGTGTATGGTTCAATGCCGTGGTAAGGGGCGATGTTAATTCTATACGTATTGGCAATAAGGTAAATATACAGGACGGGGTCGTTATTCATTGTACTTACCAGAAAACCAAGGCTGTAATTGGTAATAACGTATCAATTGGCCACAATGCCATAGTACACGGCTGCACCCTACATGATAATGTACTTATAGGAATGGGCGCTATAGTAATGGATAATGCTGTAATTCACAGTAATTGCCTTATAGCCGCCGGGGCGGTTATATTAGAAGGTACGGTTGTAGAAGAAGGTACCGTTTGGGCCGGGGTACCGGCTAAAAAAGTCAAGGATATTAACCCTGAACTACTTAAGGGTGAGGTACATAGAATAGCCAATAATTACCTGATGTACTCGGGCTGGTTTAAAGAAGAGGCATAAAAAAGCCCTGTGTTACCACAGAGCTTTTTTATAATTGAAGCAAAATTACTTAGCTGCAGGAGCAGAAGCCTTAGCTTCTTTCTTGCCACCTTTCTTTCCACCTTTCTTTTCGGTCTTGGTGGTCTTCTCGGTCTTTGTGCTTGAGCTCTTTTCGGTCTTGGTTGTTGTCTTATCTTGTGCGAAAGAAACACCAGCAAAAAGAACCATTGCTGCTAGGATTAAACTGATCTTTTTCATGACTTTGGTTTTTTGTTTGTTTGTTTGATGATGTAAAAGTATACCGCCATTATGAAGATAACATGAAGGAATAATCATAACATCAAACAAGCGTCATTATTAGCTACTTACATTGCTTAAAAAATCAAACAACAACCTTACACCCGTTCCGGTACCACCTTTTGGCTTGTAGTCATACGGGGCATTAATAAATGCAGGGCCTGCAATATCAAAGTGCATCCATGGGTATGAAGTATATTTTTCAAGGAATTTACCTGCCGTAATAGCACCTGCAACAGGCCCGCCAATGTTCTTCATATCAGCTATCTCAGTCTTCAACAGATCAGCATACTCATCCCAGAAAGGAAACTCTACTAAACGTTCAAACACATTTTCTCCGCTATCCTTTAATGCTTTCTTCACCTTCTTATCTGCCGTACCCATTGCTACTATACCATATTT
>JABCZY010000053.1:9331-14225 GCA_013289395.1 Bacteroidota bacterium | reverse complement strand
TGATTTTTTATACCGTAAGTTTTTCCTTGGTTATTTATTCAAATACGACAAATACATTCAACCATTAGAGTTCTTTTATAACAAACTTGAATCAAAAGAATCAAAAGCCTTGTTCATTCAATTGGTTGCATTTCGATTATTAGGTTATGTAAAAGTGCGGTTACCTCTTAGTAAGCCGGCATACTGGCAAGGCATTAAAGAAATGGAAAAAACAAGGGATGAAAATGATACAATTGATGTTCCATCTTTTCCATGGAAATTGTACATGCACGATGTAAGTAAAACAGGGTACCCTATAAAGGTTTACATAAACTCTAAAGGAGCTTATACCACATTTGTTGCTAAGCAGTACATTGAAACTTCACAAAACCCAAAGCTGGCTCCGTTAGAAGGTGATGTTGTATTAGATATGGGTGGTTGCTATGGAGATACCTCAATTCAATTCAGTTATATGGTGGGCAGTAAGGGGAAAATATTCACTTTCGAATTCATTCCGGGCAACTTAAATATTTTCAGAAAAAACCTGGCGCTTAACCCTTCACTAAAGGATAATATTGAAATAGTTGAACATCCTGTTTGGAACAGCTCAGACAAAAAAGTTTATTTTAAAGATGCCGGAGCGGGTAGTCATATAAGCTTTGAACCATTTGAAGGCAGTACAGGAGAGACCACAACTATTACCGTAGATGATTTCGTTGCCAGATATAAAATTGAAAAGCTAAATTTTATTAAGGCTGATATTGAGGGCGCTGAACCTTTTGCATTACAAGGTGCTGTAAACACATTGAAAAGATTCACACCTACACTTGCACTATCTATCTATCATAGCATGGAAGACTTTACGAGTATAATAAGACAAATTGACGACCTTAACTTAGGATATAAGTTCTATCTTGGTCACTATACAATATACGCCAGTGAAACTATATTGTACGCTATAAAAGAATAGTTTTTTTTAAGATAAGTTCTCATACTATAGTTATTGCTTTTTAATAATCCTAACCGGCACTTCAACAAGGTTAGCATTGGCCAAAATCATTTTCATTTTCTTCGCCAGCAATTGTGTTTGGAAGTAAAATGTTATGCTAAAAGATACGCTATTAACAAGTAAATACTCTTGGAAAAAGGTCTCTATAATGGTACTAACAATCGTAATGCAAAAACCCTATCTCGTTTCTAAGAGATAGGGCTTTCTATTATCCTGTTAAAAAAACTACCTAACTACCAATACTTTACTAACATACACCTTGGTAGCTGTTACAACCCTTACAAAGTAGGTTCCTGCCGAAACATTTGTAAGATCAATCTCCTTTCTTATCGTTCCATTTGAAGAGTGCGCTGAGCTAGTATATACTACCTCACCTAACAGGTTGCTCACTTGCAAGGTTGCTTCCTGGTTATCTGCTACGCCACCTATTGCCAGCATAAATAAACCATTATTCGGGTTAGGGAACAGTTTTATATCTGCTGAATTTGACAGAGATCTTATTCCCGTTGGGCCCGTTGGTGTACTTAATTTCAAAGGTTTAATCGCTATTGATTTCACCTGAGAACC
Organism: Bacteroidota bacterium; assembly: GCA_013289395.1. Classification (GTDB taxonomy): domain Bacteria; phylum Bacteroidota; class Bacteroidia; order JABEUT01; family JABEUT01; genus JABEUT01. The sequence continues at coordinate 12,670 of JABCZY010000053.1, read as the reverse complement.
TTCACGGTTTATAGCTAAAGTGATATTGTAAGTGCCATTTGTACTAAAAGAGTGAGTTGATGTTCTTACACCTATTCCCGATATAGTCTGGCTGTTTCCATCACCAAAGTTCCATGTATATGATACACTCTTCAGTGGCTTGGAAGGGCCGTGTGTTGAATCATGACATACTGTATCGCTTATACTTACAAAAGAGATAACTGCACTATCACCTGCTGTATTATTCTTTACCGTATAGGTAAATTCTGCATACAGGCAACTGTCGGTTACAGTTGTATTGGCACATGCACTGCATCCGCCTGCATCTGTTACACAACAGGTATAGATTCCTGGCTTTGCTACTATTGATGTAGTCGTAGCTCCATTGCTCCAGTGGTAACTATAAGGACCTGTTCCACTGGTTGCTGTTACTGTTGCACCACCATCATTACAGGTATCACAACTTGCCTTTGCTGACTGAAGGGTTATACCCAGCGAACAGGTACCTGCTGCATTGGTTGCATTGCTAATGGTAACATTTATTGTCGTGTCTGATGTACAGCCTGCTGTTGTATTTGACAGACTCAAGGTAACTGGATATGTTCCATTCTTTTGATAGGTATAACTATACGGATTTCCATAACCGTATCCTATACTATCGCCGGTATACCAATACAACTGTGATGTACCTGTCATACCTGTTGATGTGCTGTTAAAATTAACCTGGCCATTGGAGCCGGTTGTATACGTAAAGTCGGCTTTCAAATTACATACTGCTGCATTACTTATTGTTACATAAATAGTTGTGTCTGATGAACAACTACTGGTACTATCGGTTACAAACAGGTTTATTCCATATGTTCCGTTATAGGCATAAGTATATAAGAAAGAACTGCCATTTCCGCCACCGCTATTGTTTCCGGCATTCCAGTAGTATTGAGTGCCAGCTCCCGTGCCACTAGATGTACTATTACATGCTACCTGACCATTTGAACCTGTCAATACGCTGAAGTCGCTATGCAGCGCACATCCCGCTGCATTCGTTACGGTTACATTGATTGTCGTATCAGAAGTACATAATCCCGTAGTATCTGAAACATATAAATTGACTGCATATACACCATTCTTTAAGTAAGTATAAGTAGAGGTACTGCTACTGCCGGTACCTTTACCATCTCCAAAATCCCATGCATATTTTGTACTTGAGGTTGTGCCTGAAGAAGTACTGGTGAAAGTCACTTTACCTGCAGATCCTATACTTGATGTAAAGCTTGCATATATTGCATTACATTTTGGTATTGGCGACAAAGTATCAGAACAAGGATAATACTGCCATAAATCACTAAGACTTATTCCAGAGCTATTAATACCCGTTGCAATATATCCATAGCTTCCAATTGCAAAGGCTACAGAATAGTATCTGGCAATACCATTAGCTGACATATTAGTAAACACTGACCATCCTTTGGTTATGGTATCATATTCATAGCCACTAGATATAGTGCTTGAGCCACTGCCATCAGTCCCTTCACAGATAAATGCCCTGCTTCCAATTACAAATGATCGCGCTGTTCCACCTAATCCATTTGTTACGGGTATACTTGCTATCGGGGTCCAGCTATCATTGGTTGAGTCATATTCCCAAAATGAAGTAAGATCATTTGAACCATTCCAGCCGCCACCTATGTAAGCATGATTACCTATTGTAAAAGCTGCCATACCCTCTACATTACCTGCAGGACAATTATTCATCTGTTTCCAACTATTCTGGTGGGCATCATACATCCACACATCGCTCAAATAAGGTTGGCCGCCCGCTGAACCTCCTACAATAAATGCTTTATGCCCTATAACAAATACGGAAGCATCATAACGAGCACTACCTGGTAAACTTGCTTTTTGTGTCCAGCTACTAGTCAATGTATCGTATTGCCATAAGTCTCCTGCAACGCCGCTGCCTGTATAACCAAGCCCAACGTAACCTTTACCTTCTATTGAAAATCCTACAGGTGTATTTGCACAACCCGCTCCCGGATAATTTGCTATTGCACTCCAGCTATTTGTTGATTGATTCCATTTATAAAAGTCCTTGTAATTAGTGGTACCATCTGTTCCGCAACCTGTGAAACCATAGTGCCCTATTACAAAACTTGCTCCACTTGTATAACGTGCTGCACCGGTAAAGTTAGCTTTCTGAGTCCAGATATTGCAAGATGGTGGTACAAGGTTGCTAATGGTTATAACCACAAGAGTATCTGATGAACAATTACCCGTACTATCTGTAATCTCTAAACTAACTGAATAGGTTCCATTATTTAAATATGTATAATCAAATTTACTACTGTCACTTATACCGATGCCATCACCTGCATTCCATGAATATTTTGTATTTGAAACAGTACCTTTTGATGTGCTTTTGAAAGCAACATGCCCATTAGAGCCAATAGTGTCACTAAAACTTGCATGCAACAAACATACGGGTGGAGTTGAGGTATCAGCACAAGGGTAATATTGCCATAGATCATTTAGAATATTACCCAGGCTATCCTTTCCTGAACATATATACCCGTAATTTCCTATTGAAAAAGCCACTGCATAATACCTCTCTATTCCATTAGCACCCATATTCGCAAATACTGACCATGATTTGGTAATAGTATCGTACACATATCCGTCAGATAAAGTTGCCGCACCACTTCCTTTTGTACCTTCACAGATATATGCCCTACTTCCAATTACAAATGATCGCGCCGTTCCACCTAATCCGTTGGTTACAGGTATACCTGCTATTGCACTCCAGCTATCATTGGTTGAGTCATATTCCCAAAATGAGGTAAGATCACTTGAATTGTTCCAACCACCACCTATGTAAGCATGGTTACCAATTGTGAAAGTTGCCATACCTTCTGCACTACCGGCAGGGCAGTTATTCATCTGTTTCCAGCTATTCTGGTGGGCATCATACATCCACACATCACTCAAATAAGGCGAACCTCCGGCTGAACCTCCTACAACAAATGCTTTATGCCCCATAACAAATACGGAAGCATCGTAACGGCCGGTACCCGGGAAAGTTGCCATCGATGTCCATCCTGCAACGGTATCATATTGCCAGAGGTCTTTCGCTACACCACTCCCCGTATAGCCAAGCCCAACATAACCTTTACCTTCAATTGAAAAACCTACCGGGGTATTTGCATAGCCCGCTCCGGGATAGTTTGCTATTGCACTCCAGCCATTTGTTGATTGATTCCATTTATAAAAATCCTTGTAATTAGTTGTACCATCTGTTCCGCAACCTGTGAAACCATAGTGCCCTATTACAAAACTTGCTCCACTTGTATAACGTGCTGCACCTGG
>JABCZY010000053.1:0-9231 GCA_013289395.1 Bacteroidota bacterium | reverse complement strand
TCCTTGTAATTAGTTGTACCATCTGTTCCGCAACCTGTGAAACCATAGTGCCCTATTACAAAACTTGCTCCACTTGTATAACGTGCTGCACCTGGAAAATCAGATTTTTTTGCCCAGGTATTGCATATATTATTAGGAGTAGTATCTATTACTGTATCTTGAGGATTGTATTGCCATAGGTCATTTAAAATATTACCTATGCTGTCCTTTCCTGAGCATACATATCCGTAATTACCTATTGAAAAAGCCACTGCGTAATACCTCTCTATTCCATTAGCACCCATATTCGTAAATACCGACCATGCTTTGGTAATAGTATCGTAAACATATCCGTCTGATAAAGTTACTGCGCCACTCCCTTTTGTACCTTCAAATATAAATGCCTTGCTTCCAATTACAAATGATCGCGCAGTCCCACCTAATCCGTTTGTTACTGGTATACTTGCTATTGCACTCCAACTATCATTGGTTGAGTCATATTCCCAAAATGAAGTAAGATCATTTGAACCACTCCAGCCGCCACCTATATACGCATGGTTGCCTATTGTGAAAGTTGCCATACCCTCTATATTACCTGCAGGACAATTATTCATCTGTTTCCAGCTATTCTGGTGGGCATCATACATCCACATATCACTCAAATAAGGTTGGCCTCCAGCTGAACCTCCTAGAACAAATGCTTTATGCCCCATAACAAATACGGAAGCATCGTAACGGCCGGTACCCGGGAATGTTGTCATTGCGGTCCAGCCTGCAATCGTATCGTATTGCCACAAATCTTTTGCTACACCACTGCCTGTATAACCAAGTCCAACGTAACCTTTACCCTCTATTGAAAAACCTACCGGAGTATTTGCATACCCGGCTCCGGGATAGTTTGCTATTGCACTCCAACTATTTGTTGATTGATTCCATTTATAAAAGTCCTTGTAATTAGTTGTACCATCTGTTCCGCAACCTGTGAAACCATAGTGCCCTATTACAAAACTTGCTCCACTTGTATAACGTGCTGCACCTGGAAAATCAGATTGCTTTGTCCAATTACCTGAAGCAATTGCACCAATAGAAATCAAAATAACAAATGATAGAAAGAGTAGTTTTTTCATGGTTACCGATTTAGGATTCTTTAAATGAATGGCTTACCAAATGTACACATAATACAGATGCCTTCCTTACAGATAATCAAGTATCCCGTTCAACTAAACATAACCGTATGATTAACAAACAATTACTTCAGATTAAGCTATTTAATAACCTTAACAGGTACACCAACCGCAGTAACATTATCCGGTACTGCATTTACTACAACACCTCCCGCACCAATTACAGAACCTTCACCAACACTTGCGTCGGGTATTACTATGGCACCTGTACCCAAAAAGGCATCACGCCCTATTTTAACCCGTCCTGCAGTGTGTACACCAGGGCCCAGATTAGCACCATCTTCAATTATATTATCATGGTCAATAGTTGCGCCAGTATGAATATTAACACAATTACCAATGCGTGTTCCTGTAACAACAATAACTCCCTGACCAATATAGCATCCTCTACCTATTACAACATCTGAATCAAAATGAGCAGTTGGATGAATTGCATTGATAAGCTCAAGGCCCGATTGAATTATTTTCTCAGATAAAGCTCTTCGCATTGGGTTATTACCTATTGCAACAACACCTGCTTCAACACTTAGTTCTTTTTTAAATTGAGCTAATTGATCAGTGGAACCAATAACTTTTACACCTTTTATCTCAAGGCCATGCTTACTCTTATCATCGTCTACAAATCCAACAACATTGTATTTGTCGCCAGCGTGTAACATTTCAAGTACAACTTTTGCATGGCCATCAGCCCGAGCGCCAATAATTATAGTTGGTATTTTTTTCATATTTCAAAAATATAAAAATATGGCTTAAGTATTAGATACTTGAGGACTGCTTAACTTTACAATTTCCCATAAGTTCCAATCGAATAGTGGTATCGGGACCAATTCGCCCCTATTTTGCTATATTCGCTGCCCAAATTAATATGTTTATGAAAACAAGCTCTTACCTGTTTATAGGGTCAATGTTAGTATTATCATCATGTGGTAATAGCAACAAACAATCTGCTGAAAATAATTCCATGATATCACCAAATAACCCATTTGTTAATCCTAGTACTTTACCATTTCAAACAGCCGATTTCACTAAGATAAAGGATAGTGATTTTAAACCTGCTATAGAAGAAGGTATAAAGCAGCAGTTAGCTGAAATAAATAAAATAACGGAAAATACCGAGGCGCCAACATTTGAAAATACACTTGTGGCCTTGGAAAAAAGCGGACAGATGCTGCACCGTGTAAATGGTGTATTCAATCTGTTAACAGGTGCTAACACCGACCCTGAATTGCAAAAAGTTTCTGAAGAAGTAGCACCGGACCTTTCGGCTGCTAATGATGCAATGTTTCTGAACACAAAACTATTTAAACGGGTTGAGGCAATTTATAAGCAAAGAGAGCAATTGAAGCTTGATCAGGAATCAAGTCGATTGGTGGAATATTACTACCAGAAATTTGTTTTGTCAGGCGCTAACCTTTCAGATAATGCAAAGGATAGTATGAAGGACCTAAACAAGGAAGAAGCTTCATTAAGTGCAAAATATACAAACCAGTTATTGGCAGCTGCCAAAAGCGGCGCTTTAATTGTAAGCAATAAAGAAGAATTAGCCGGGCTTTCAGATGGAGAATTGGATGCCGCTGCAATGGCTGCTAAAAACAGCAAGCAAGATGGCAAATGGATGATTCCATTACAGAACACTACCCAGCAACCTGCATTGCAATCATTAACCGTACGTGCAACACGCCAAAAACTCTTTGAAGCATCGTGGAACCGAGCAGAGAAAGGTGATTCAAATGATACCCGTGCAACCATTTTGCGCATAGCTGCAATTCGTGCGCAAAAGGCTAAACTATTAGGCTTCCCGAATTATGCTGCATGGAGGCTAATGGACCAAATGGCTAAGACTCCTGAGAATGTAGAAAAATTCTTCGATCAGTTAGTGCCTGCAGCTACTGCTAAAGCAAAACTCGAGGCAGCAGATATTCAGAAAGTAATAGATGAACAGAAAGGTGGTTTTCAATTACAACCGTATGATTGGAATTTTTATTCTGAACAGGTTCGCAAGGCTAAATACGATCTTGATGAAAATGAAATAAAGCCATATTTTGTATTAGACAGCGTACTTAAAAACGGTGTATTCTATGCTGCTAACCAGCTTTACGGGCTCACCTTCAAGGAACGCAAAGATATTCCTGTATATAATAAAGATGTGAGGGTGTTTGAAGTATTTGATAAAGATGGCAGTTCAATGGCGCTTTTCTATTGCGATTATTTTAAACGCGAAAACAAGAATGGTGGTGCATGGATGGATAATATGGTTGGTCAATCAAAACTGTTAGGTACCAAAGCGGTTGTATATAACATTTGCAATTTTACAAAGCCTGCTGATGGACAACCTGCATTAATAAGTTTCAGCGATGTTACAACTATGTTCCATGAATTTGGGCATGGACTGCATGGAATGTTTGCTGACCAGCAATTTTTAAGTTTATCGGGTACTGCAACAGCACGCGACTTTGTAGAATTTCCATCGCAGTTCAATGAGCATTGGGCATCAGATCCGCAAGTGTTTAAGAACTATGCAAAGCATTACAAAACAGGCGAGTTAATGCCACAAGCATTGGTAGATAAAATCAAGAAAGCTGCAACCTTTAACCAGGGCTATGCACTTACTGAAATTTTAGCTGCTGCTGATCTTGATATGCAATGGCACGATATTTCTGCAGGCGCTAATGTGCAGGATGTTGACAAATTTGAAACTGAAGCATTACAAAAAACACATCTCGATCTCCCACAAGTTCCAACCCGTTACCGTTCAACTTATTTCCTGCATATATGGAGCAACGGATATTCAGCAGGGTACTATGCATACCTATGGACTGAGATGCTGGATGATGATGCATTCTCATGGTTTAAAGAACATGGAGGCCTTACGAGAGAAAATGGCCAGCGTTTCCGCGATATGATATTGTCTCGTGGTAACACCATTGACCTTGCAACCATGTTCCGTAATTTCCGTGGCAGAGACCCTGAAATAGGACCCATGCTTGAGAACCGAGGTTTAGCAGAACCTAAGAATTAAGGTATTCCTTATAATAGTTTCTTCCTTCTTTTGCTAGATAGGGGTTTAGAAGGCATGTCCTTTCTTTTACCTATCTTTGTTATATACTAAAAGAATAAACTACACATTCAGATTTTGACATTCGAAGACTTTAATTTTGAACCCGAGCTACTTGAAGGGTTACTATCAATGGGTTTTAAACAACCCACCCCAATACAGGAACAAGCTATCCCCATTATACTTGCCAATCGCGATATTATTGCCTGCGCCCAAACCGGTACTGGTAAAACAGCAGCTTACCTGCTTCCGCTGATAAGTAAAATAATTAAAAGCAAAAGCGAAACGGTTAACACACTTGTTATTGTTCCAACCCGTGAACTTGCTATACAAATAGACGAAGCCATACAGGGCTTCACCTACTTTGCACCTGTAAGCGCCCTTGCTATTTTTGGCGGTAACGATGGTGCTTCTTATGAACGTGAAAGAAAAGCATTGGTTCATGGCGCCAATATAATAATTGCAACACCGGGCAGATTGATATCGCATTTAAATATGGGCTATGTTAAGTTCGATAAAATTGAGCATTTAGTACTTGACGAAGCTGACCGGATGCTCGATATGGGCTTTAATGAGGATATAAGCAAAATTATTACCCATTTACCCAAACAGCGCCAAAGCCTTTTATTTTCGGCAACTATGCCTCATAAAATAAGAGAGCTTGCAAAAAAAATATTAAACAATCCTGAGCAAATAAATATTGCACTTTCAAAACCCGCTGAAGGTGTAACACAAAGTGCATATGTAGTTTTCAATACCCAGAAAATGGAACTGCTGAAAGGTATTCTGCAGGAAAAAAGATCGGATAGTGTTTTAATATTCTCTTCAACTAAGGACAAGGTTAAAGAAATGGAAAGAGAGTTGCACAGAGCAGGAATAAATGTTGCCGCCATACATTCAGACCTGGAACAGGACAGGCGCAATGAAGTGATTCGGGAATATAAGGGCCGCAAAATAAACGTTTTGGTTGCTACTGATATTCTGTCGAGAGGTATCGACATTGATTCAATTGGCCTGGTAATTAATTACGATGTACCGCGCGATGCAGAAGATTATATACACCGTGTGGGAAGAACAGCAAGAGCCGAATCTACTGGTGAAGCGATAACATTTATAAATCCTGAAGATCAATATAAGTTCAAAAAAATTGAGGACCTAATAGGTAATGAAATAAAGAAATCGCCCATACCTGAAAAACTTGGTGCTGGCCCTGAATATAATCCGCAAAAAAACGCTCAATTCGGTTTCAAGAAGCCGCATAGCGGCAATAAAGGATCTTCCTCTAAGCCTCGCCACTCATTTAAGAAAGCGGGGAATAAGTAACCTTCAGAAATAAGACTTCATTTATTTAGTATCTGGTGATTGTAACAAATTGCTGTAACAAATTAATTGGGCTTGTCGTCATACGTCAAAATAACCCAATTAAAATCTACAGTCATGAGAACACAAATCATCTTAGTAATTTCAATGTTATTGGCCACACTATGTATTGGTCAAAACAAAACTCAGTCAGAAGCTATTACTTACGATTCAACACTTGCCAGTAAGCTTGGTGCCGACCAGTTTGGTATGAAAGAATATGTTATGGTAATGCTTAAAAAAGGGCCTGTAACAATTAATGATGCAAGCGAAAAAAACAAAATCATCAAGGAACACATGAAAAGCGTGGATGATTGGACCAAAGAAGGCAAAGTAGTTTTCTCAGGACCTTTGGTAAATGGTGACGACATGCAATGGATGGTAGTATTTGAAGTAAAAACTACCGATGAAGCTCAAGCCTTAATAAACACCGACCCGGGTGTTACCGCAGGAATATTCTCTACCGATATGCATCTTTGGTACGGTCCCGCAGCTTTGCAGGAAGTCAGCCCATTAAATAAAGCGCTGGAAAAGAAGAACTTTTTATAATACTCGGTATCCTAAAAGATACCATTGCATCAGGGCTCTCTACACTATTAAAGGTAGTAATATTCACAAAAATATTACTACCTTTATTCCATGCGGACAGGATTTAAATTCAAACCCTATAAGGCAACTGAGGAATCTCCGTTTGAAAAACTTTTTTCAATTTTTAAAGAACTAATAGTTCATACATCAGGCGATTTTGATGAAGCAATAAGTTGGCTGAGGGAACTTGATAAAGAATATAAACTTACAACTCCTGAATATACCATTGAAGATTTTATTGAAGACCTTAAAAATAAAGGTTATTTACGGGAAGAAATAAAACCGGACGAAACTGGCGGTGCTGCCATTACAGGAAAAATGGAGCGCATTATACGTCAATCTGCCTTAGAGCAAATTTTCGGAAGTTTAAAAAGAACAGGCTCGGGTAATCATCGCACAAACCATACAGGTCGTGGCGATGAACACACAGGTGAATACAGGGAATTCAGGTTTGGCGATGGCATTGAGCAAATTTCGATGACCGAAAGCCTGAAAAACGCGCAGGTATCAAACGGTATTGATTCATTTAAGTTGAATGAAAAAGATGTGGTTGTAGAAGATACATTCCACAATTCACAGATGAGTACTGTGCTAATGATAGATGTAAGTCACAGTATGATATTATATGGTGAAGACAGAATAACACCTGCCAAGAAAGTAGCCATGGCAATGGCTGAACTTATAAAAACGCGTTACCCGAAAGACACACTTGATATTATTGCATTCGGTAACGATGCTTGGCCTATAGAAATAAAGGACCTGCCTTATTTGCAGGTGGGGCCCTACCATACCAACACTGTTGCCGGGCTACAACTTGCAATGGATATTTTACGTCGTAAACGTAATACCAACAAGCAAATATTTATGATAACCGACGGCAAGCCAAGCTGCCTACATAATCCTGATGGCAGTTATTATTTTAATTCCGTGGGGCTCGATCCGCGAATTGTAGATAAGTGCTACGATACCGCACAACAGGCCCGTAAGCTTCATATTCCTATTACTACATTTATGATTGCACGCGATCCTTACTTGCAAAGTTTTGTGCAGGAATTTACCGCCGCCAACCAGGGAAAAGCATTTTACACAGGCCTTAAAGGGTTAGGCCAAATGATATTTGAAGATTATAAACAAAACAGAAAAAAGAATATTAAAGGATAATATGGAAACAAAAGAACCAAAAATTAAAACCTTAGGGGAGCTTAAAAAATCAGGGTATACACCAAGAGGCATTAAAGATGAATTACGAGAGAACCTTGTGACAAAGCTGAAAAACAAAGAAGAGACCTTTGCAGGAATATACGGGTATGAGACAAGTGTGATACCTGAATTGGAACGTGCTATACTTTCAAGGCACAATATTAATTTACTCGGTTTGCGTGGCCAGGCAAAAACAAGACTTGCTCGCCTGATGGTTAATTTGCTAGATGAATGGATGCCAATTGTAGCCGGGTCTGAAATTAACGACGACCCTTTTGCACCTCTATCCTACTTTGCAAAAGAATTAGTTGAGAAACAAAAAGACAATACACCCATTAGCTGGGTTCACCGTGATGAACGCTTTGCAGAAAAACTTGCAACACCTGATGTAACTATAGCAGATTTAATTGGCGATGTTGACCCCATTAAAGCTGCTAACCTTAAGCTTTCATATGCCGACGAACGTGTAATACACTTTGGTATGATTCCACGTGCCAACCGTTGCATATTTGTTATTAACGAATTGCCTGATTTGCAAGCCCGCATACAGGTAGGCCTTTTTAATATTTTGCAGGAAGGCGATCTGCAAATACGCGGATTTAAATTACGTTTCCCACTCGACATTCAATTTGTATTTACTGCCAACCCGGAGGATTATACCAACAGGGGAAGCATTGTAACACCGTTGAAAGACAGAATAGGTTCACAAATACTTACCCACTATCCTGAAACAATTGAAATAGCCAGAAAAATAACAGCACAGGAAGTGCGATCAAATGAAGGAACAAATAAAAGCATTTCTATTCCCGTATTGGCAAAAGACCTTATAGAACAAATTGGTTTTGAAGCTAGGAAAAGTGAATACGTTGATATTAAGAGTGGCATTAGTGCACGTATGAGTATTTCGGCATACGAAAACCTGGTAAGCGCTGCAGAGTTAAGAATGCTGAAGCAGAACAAAAAGCAAACTATAGTAAGGCTGGGCGATTTCATTGGTATTATTCCTGCACTTACCGGAAAGATGGAAATTGCGTATGAAGGCGAGCAGGAAGGTGCACGTTTTGTAGCTGAATATCTTATTCAGATGGCTGTGAAAAGCATTTTTGAAAGTATGTTCCCGAAAATACTTAAGCTTGAAAAGCAGGGAGTGAAAGGGCCATATCATGATACTATTTCATGGTTCGACAATTTGGATGACGAATTTGAATTGACTGAGAACATGACTGATGAAGAGTACAAAAAACAATTAGATAAGATAGTTCCGCTCGATGAACTTATTGATAAATACCAAGGTGGTATTGAAGCTGGCGAACGTTATTTTCTGAAAGAGGTTGTACTCTGGGGCCTGGCAGAGAACAAGAAACTAAGCAGGATTATCGTTAATGAAGGAATTAGCTTTGGTAATAATTATAACGATCTGTTAAAAGACCTGAACAAATAAATCTTACTCCTGCAGAAGATCTGTTGGTATTTCAAATAATTGAACCGATGCATTTGTAATATAGAAGTTCTCTTTTTTCAAATTCCATATATAAAAGGAAACCTTATCCTCTTTTGAGCTGTCTACTGGAAGTTCAAATTCATATTTCGAAGTTCCGCTCATTTTCAATGTTGTATAAAACTTCTGAACCTCTTTATTCATAACCGAACAAACCACTAAGGCGTTAGCTACTTTATTCGTGTCTGGCTCAAAATGAGTCAGGGTTATTCTTACATAATATTTTTTACACGTTTCAGTTAGGCTATCGTTTGGAATTTGAATGAGAAAACCAAACTCGTCACCATTTAAATGAATAGCTGAATTACCATTCAGTAATTCAGGTTGCTTTACAAGCCATTCCTTACCGGGTGATTGCCAGTTAAGAT
>JABCZY010000052.1:15221-15917 GCA_013289395.1 Bacteroidota bacterium | reverse complement strand
GGTTTATGGATGTCCTGACTATCGTTAGGGAAAAGGGATGCGGCCTTCGCAAGTAACGGTTGAGCTTTTTCAGGCCCGCCGCCAAACAACTTTGGCGTATAATATAAGCCAGTACCTTGTAAATAGAACACCCTGGGGTTATTCGGATTTAGTTTCAGGGCCTGGTCATAATACCCTTGTGATATCTTGCCATATTTGCCGTGTCTCGATTGAGGATCGACTGAAAGTCTTGCATTGGAAAGTAATGCGCCTAATACAGCAATCTCATCATTGGCTGTATCCATCAGTTCAATCTTGCTGAAAAAGTTATCAGCTTCGTCAAGCATTGGATCCTTTTTCTTTTTATCAGGCTCCTGGAAAGAAAGCACTGCAATACTCCATGCTGCATAGTAATTAGCCAGCCAGTAACTAGAGTTTTGTTTAGCGATCAACTTAAACTGATTGCTTGCGAATAATAGTTGCGGATATATTTTAGCAGTATCGAATGCTGCATAGGTTTGTATTAAACTGGTATCAACCGATTGAGCTTGGCTGTTTTTACCTACCAGCATACCCAAAGCAGCAACAATAATAAGAAGTGTCTTTTTCATAAGGTTCAAAGTTAATGGTTTATAGTTCATCTTTTTTAAATGGGGTTAGTGAAAGAAATATTCCTGCAAATAAACTGCGATACAAGGCCGGTTCAATAGGGTAACG
>JABCZY010000052.1:0-15211 GCA_013289395.1 Bacteroidota bacterium | reverse complement strand
TTATCTGAATAATTATAACCAAGTATGTTTTTATTGTTTGTCAGGTTATCTATACCAAGGTAAAACACACCAAATAGCTTCTTTACCCTGAATAGGTAGCTGATACTTAAGGCGAGGTCTTGATACGGAATAGTGCGGTCTCCTAAAAATGTTGGGTTAAGTGGATTATAATAAGGCCTACCGGAAGCATAATTATAAGTTAGAGAAACATTCATACCCGGTTTTTCAAAAAAATATTTGGTTACAATATTTAAATCGTTGTTTGCAACAAAATCAGGTTGAGCTTCGGCTATGTAATTAGCATAAAGCCTTTTGGTATCGATATAGCTGTATGATATCCAGTAGTCGAAGTCGTTAATGCTTTTTTTATCTCTCCAAAAAACGTCAACACCTTTCGCATAACCATAGCCACTGTTATCAACAGGCCAAAAGAACGGGCGATAAGGATTTGGGTCATATGGTACGCCTTCAGGAATAATTTCACGTATCAGGTCATTATATGATTTGTAATAACCTTCTACACGGAAGGTTCTGTCATTCTGCATATACTGGTAGTTTGCAATATAATGGGTTGCTTTCTGAAAATTTGCTTTAGTGTCTCCAAACAATAAGTATTTATCCGATGGATCCTGGTAAAACATACCATAGGCTAAGGACACCTGGCCTGATTTGCCGACACGTATTGCTGCTGACACACGAGGGGCTAAGTCACTTTTACCTAATAATTGACTGTATTCATAACGTACACCTGGTTTTATTGCAATCCATTTAGCCGGTTTCCACTCTGCTTCAAGGTATCCTGCCATAATGGTCTCTTTAAATGAAATGTCAACACTATCAAATTGCTGCCACTGAGAATAACTTTGTAACTCGAACCCTGCATAGGCAAAAACTTTATCTGATATTTCATGATCTAATTCAATCCTTCCGGCTGTGCGCTTATCTTGTTTGTCAAATATCTGACCACCCCAGTTTACAGAGTCTCCATTCTGTGTGTACGATGTTGCAACTGTTAAGAAAGTGTTTTCATTAAATAAATGCTTGTAGTACAGACTCGCCGTGCCATAAGAGTTTTGAAGTTTGAATGCAAGTGTAGTATCAGGTTGGTTAGGGTTAACAACATCAATACCACTCTTATATTGGTTGTAATTTGCCGTGAGTTTTAAAATATCACCTGCTTTGTTTGTCCATACATACCTCAAATTGCCACCAACACCGGCAGGTGGCTGAAAGAAATCGATATTGGTTTTAGTGATACCATAAAACGGTTGTGTATTTGTATAGTTAATACCACCTTCTAAAACAGAGTGGTCCCATAGTTTTGAAAAAGATAAACCAACACCGGCCATATTAATATTTGCATTGAATGTTGTAGCTTCAGGCAAATCATTTGTACTAAGGTCTAATATTCCAGATAGCGCTTGCCCATAGCGTGCGCTATAACCTCCACTGCTAAAAGATATTCCCTTAAACTCATAAGGCCCAAAACGGCTGCGCTGTGCCACACCGGGTACAGGACTAAAGAATGGATCCTGCACAACAAGCCCGTCAACTATAGCAGCTGATTCACTTGCATCACCACCACGTACAAATAACCCCGTTTGGTCTGCTACTTTTTCAACGCCGGGCAAGGTTTGAATAGCACCTACTACATCACCAGCTGCACCTGCAGTTGTATATATATCGAGTGTAGTTAGTACTGCAACCTTTCTGTCATTATTCGCTTCCATAGAACCAGCCATAATGGTTACCTGGTCAAGCGAACTTGAGTTTGAGCCCAATGTAAGGTTCACAATAAATGTTTTACCGGTATCAGGAACAAGATTGTAAGATGCAGTATCGAAGCCGATTGCTGTTGCAATTAAAGTAATATTTTCTTTTTTGCTGACTTTAATTGTATAGCGACCGAGTGTATCGGTCAGTGCTCCTGAAATAGTATTCTTCACATAAACGGTTGCATAAGGAATAACTTTTCCTTTTGCTTCGGAAACCTTACCTTTAATTACCATTTGGGCATTGGCAGGTATCGATAAGAAAGTTATTGGTATAGCTAACGCTAACAATTGTAGTTTTTTTATCATTTTCATTTGGTTAATAGTTTAATACTTCGCAACGGAAGTTTCTTCTGTTTAATAATCGTATAATTTCTTCTGATCGTACTTTGCCTTTTGGGTTTTCTACTCTCAGTATTTTCTCATTGTCGTCGAGGTCAATAGTTATTTTATGATTGGGGAAAGTTGCATTCATTTCTCCAACCAGGTAAAGGGCGTTACGTTTGCCACGTACATTGGTTTTGAATATTTCAATGGAGCTCATGACGGGTAAATTATATTCCAAGAATTGATTTTAGTTTAGGATAACCTGATTTACTGATGGGCACTTTAGCACCTGATTTTAAAATTGCGAGATGGTTCTCTTTCTCGTATGGTTCAATGCGTGTTACCTGTTGAATTTGTACTATGAAGGAGCGATGAACTCTAACGAATTGAGTTTTATCCAGAACATCTTCAAAGTAGCCCATGGTTTTCTTTTTCAGGTACGAGCCATCTGCAGTGTGAATTTTGACATAGTCGTCATCAGCTTCCAGGTAATGAATTTCATGAGTAGGTATTATTCGAATTTTCGTCCCTGTTTTAACAACCACCCTGTTATGTTGTTCAGGTGAGTGAGAAGCAGTTTCTACTAATGATTCAATACTCGCTTTGCCATCTTTCTTTTCATATTGCTCCATCCATTTTTTTACGGCTTTGTCAAACCGTTCTTTACTGAATGGCTTTAATAGGTAATCCACTGCATGTGCTTCGAAAGCCTTCATAGCGTATTCATCAAATGCTGTAGTGAAAATTACTGCAGGTTGGGTGTCGAGTAATTCGAGCATTTCAAAACCATTGATCTTTGGCATCTGTACGTCAAGAAAGATAAGGTCAGGCTGGTGTTGTGCAATTGCTTTTACACCTTCAAATCCATCTCCGCACTCCTGAACAATTGAAATGGTAGGGTAGTGCTGTAAATATTCGGCAACAATAGACCTTGCCAATGGCTCGTCATCTATAAGTATTGCTTTAATCATGCTGTTGAGGTATTATAACAGTTGTAGTAAATAAATCTCCTTCAGTTTTTGTTTCTATTAAGTCTTTGCGTGCATATAACAAATACAATCTTCTTCTGATCGAACTAAGCCCGAAGCCCGTACCTTGTCTTGTTTGTGAGGTTTGCGGGTCAAAAGGGTTTTGTATTGAGATGGATAGCTGTGCGTTTTCAAGTTTTGCAGTAATGCTGATTGTAACCGAACCGGTTGTGTCATATAACCCAAATTTAATAGCATTCTCAACAATTGGTTGTAGCAGCATTTGCGGAATCTGGCATTTCAGGCTTGTTTCATCGTTCTTAACTTCTGTGCGTAATCTATGTCCGAAACGTACCTTTTCAATATCAAGATATAGTTGCAGGTAGTGCAGTTCTTCTTCTAGGCTTACCAACATTTTCTCATCATTCTTAAGTGTGCCCCTTAGAAAATCTGCCAGTTGTTGAATCATGTGGCGTGCTTCCTCCGGGCGTGAACCTGTAAGTGAGCTAATGGAGTTTAGGCTGTTAAATAAGAAATGAGGCTGAAGTTGCTGACGTAACTTATACAACTCTGCATCCTTAGCGAGTTTATCTGAATCGGCTTTTCTTTTTTCGTTTTCCCTATTCTCTTCAAACGTAAACAATAGCCAATGAATAAGAGCCATCCAGCCTGTCATCAAGAACGCGATAAAGAAACGTACTGGCAACGATTTGTGTAGGAAGGTTAAATAGGTCGGGTCTGGTATAAGTTGCGAAAGTGCCCATTTGATTACGCCTATCCATAAAACTGCAATGCAGAAATTCCATACAAATATGTAAAAGAACTTTCCTCTCCCCGGGCGATAGTAACGCAATGTATTTCGTACTGCTAATCCAATGGCCATTAATAACCCATTACTTACTACGCTGTCAATCGCTGCTGTTTCCCACGAAAACCCCATCCAGTTCAAAGCCCAGGCTTGAATGGTGCCCCAAATAACCCATAACAGGATCATAAAAGGAATTGTTCTTCTATTTGAAATTTCGGGGCTAGCCACTATACTTTCTTTATTTACTATTAATAGCTGAGAATGTCAATACCTGCAAATATAGATGTACCATCTATAACCAACACTTTTTCAGGATTAGACTTAATAATGGCCGGGTTTCTCTTATCTTCCACACCGCCAAATATCGATACCATTTTCGATTGAATTTCCCAGTCAGATGGTACAATGATCTTGGTGCCACCAAAAATTTGCACTACTTCCAGGGTTACTTTCCCCTTTATATCTGCCTGTGAAAGGTTTATCTCGGCTCCACCAAAAATGTTTACGACATCTCCTCCTTTAAAATCTTTTGAAATTATCACCTTATGCACACCCCCGAATATTGAGGTAGAGTCTATAAAGTCATCCTGAGAATAAGATCCCGCACCTGGTGCAGGCGCTCCATATTTAGCATGAGCCTTCCACTGCCATTTTTGGTTTTTCCAATATGCTTTATCTTCCCAATCCCATCCATGTCTTTTCCAGTAACGTCTTTTAGGACGCAGTATCATCAGTAAACCTACCGCAATAATTACTATGGGCCATATATATTCAGATAGGCTTAGGTTAGGGTAGAAGTCTTCTGCAAGGAACACACCACCTACAAGCATAACAATTGGCCAGCCACCGAGGCGGAAATTATGTCGTGCACCTATATAAAAGCCTACTACTATTAATATCATGGGCCAGGTAAACAACCAATGTGGAAATAGAACAGTTCCCATTTGATTTAAGAGCAGAACTACACCTACAGCTAATATAATTATTCCCCCAAGGAATCTTCCTGCTCTGGAATGCTCCTCATGGTATTCAACCCAGCTTTTTGTATTGTCTTGTACCGGGTCTGTGAATTTGTTCTCTTGTGTTTCCATTGTTTTGAAATTTGATACAAAACTATATTATCCTGGTACCCTGCTGTTAGGGCAATTAGGTAGTGAAACTAAGAAAGTCGGTAAATGACAGGAAGAAGTCGGTAAGCGGAGAACCTAGTGAGCATCTGCCGGTAGGGCAACGTTCTTTTTGAATTTTTGCAGGTATAAAAATGGTATGCAACACAGCATAAATATACCTACGAACATATAAATATCATTATAAGAAAGTAATAAAACCTGTTTCATCATAGTACCATCTAAAGCAGCATATGCCATTTGTTTTGCCTCACCAAAGCTGTATCCTTTTGCCATGAATTGATTAATGATCATACTTTGCCGGGTAACCGAAGCATCGTGATAATTGCTTATGTAATTAACTAAATTGTTTCGGTGCAATGCAATTCGGTGGGTAAGCATAACAGTACTTATAGCAATACCAAATGAACCACCGAGCTGACGCATCATATTGTTCAACCCTGTTCCTTGCCCCATTTCTTTTCCATGCAGGTCTTGCACAGCAAGCGTAGTTAATGGTACAAACAATAAAGACATACCTATACCACGAATAATAAGTGGCCAGAAGAAATTTCCGGTTCCTGATTGCAGGTTAGAATTAGCCATTAAATAGGAGAATACAAAAAATAAAAGCATTCCTCCTGTTGACAGGAACTGTGCAGGCACACCTCTCTTTAACATGGTACCGATAAATGGCATCATTAGTATGGTGGCAATACCACCCGGGAATAATATTTCACCCGTTTGCAGGGCCGTAAATCCAAGCAAGCTTTGGCAAAAAACAGGAAATACAAAAACAGATACATACATGGCGAAGCCTAACATAAAGGAAGTGAACATACCTATAGTAAAACTTCGGTGACGCATAATTTTAAAGTTCACAATAGGGTATTCTACGTTTAATTCTCTCCAGATAAATGCCAACAGAAATACAGCAGCCGATACTCCAAGTACACATATTAATGTGCTATGGAACCAATCTTCGGTTTGACCCCGTTCTAAGAACAATTGCAGGCTGCCAACGGCCACTAACAGAAACAGTATTCCCCAGTAATCAATTTTTTCGCCTTTACTGCTTTTGGGCGAGGGGTTTATAAATGTTAAAACAAGAAATACAGCAATAGCGCCAACAGGAATGTTTACATAAAATATCCAGGGCCATGAAAGGTGATTAGTAATGTAACCACCAATTGTAGGGCCAACTGTGGGGCCAAATACAGCGCCTAATCCAAACAAAGCAGTAGCCATTCCCATTTCTTCACGAGGCCATGTTTCAAGTAAAATGGCCTGTGCAGGAGAAAGAAGTCCGCCACCAGCGAAGCCTTGCAGAATACGGAATATGATCAATTCCTGTAGGGTATGTGCATGGCCGCAGAAGAACGAGGTAATGACAAATGCTATAATTGAGAAGAGAAAATAATTTTTACGGCCAAATTTATTACCCAGCCAACCTGACATCGGTAATACAATAACGTTTGCTACAGTATAACCTGTTACAACCCAGCCTACCTCATCAAGAGTAGCACCAAGGTTCCCCATAATATCGGGTAATGAAACGTTTACAATAGTGGTATCAATAAGCTCGAGCAGGGCAGCAAGAATTACCGTTATAGTAATGATCCACTTTCTTGCGCCTGTTTCTGCCATTTCTCTCTAAATTGAGGCGCAAAGATAATAATTAACCTTGTCTCTTCAGGTAGGTATAGTATTAGATACCGTCTAATGCTATCGGGAACTTCCAATACGGATCCAGTTCTTTTTGCAATAGATTTATTCGCAGATGATACTCATTTAAAACGCTTGAAGATGAGTTTGTTTCATTTTCGGAATAATAGATCTCTTCACCGTTAATACCGGCAAGGAAATTATAAAGGCATTTGGGTAAATAGGTTGTGTTATATCCACCCTCTAGCACGGCAAATATGGTTTTGAATTTACTTTTTAATAGCTGCCCTATTTTATAATAACTATTGGCAGAAACAAGAAGTTGTAGTAAAGGATCTTCAATGTGCGCATCAAAACCAGCTGATACTGCAACAATATCGGGGTTAAATTGCTCAGCAATAGTCATGAATGTGTTAATAGCATGCATAAATACATCATCACCACTTTCGGGTGGCAATGGTACATTAATAGAATAACCTTTGCCTTTTCCTTCCCCAATTTCATTTACAAAGCCACCACCCGGGAAAGCAGGGTATTGATGTAATGACCAGAACAATACTTTATCTGTATTATAAAATGCTTTCAACGTTCCATCGCCAAGGTGCCCATCAAAATCCAGAATAAATACCCGTTTGCCTTCATTGACTAATTTTTGTGTCGCAACGGCGATGTTGTTAAATAAACAAAATCCAGTGGCAAATGTCGGGTGAGCATGGTGCCCTGGTGGCCTTACCATAGCAAAATCATTGGTTTGCGATGCCATAATAGCAGCCCCAACAGCATGTACTGCAACATTGTAGCTCGCAGGTACTGCAAAAGTATCGGCATCAATCATTTCACTGTTTGCACTTGCCTGTTTTATCTTTTCAATGTGTGCTTTGGTGTGAACAAGCTCAAGATAGGGCTCGCCACTTATAATATTGCTATCAGGAATTGCACCAAGCGATTCAAGCCTTTTGAAGTTCTCATAATGCCCCGGTGGGGTTTGGTGCTCGAGAAATATTTTGTTATATATCGGTTTCATATGTGATGTTAATCATTTGTAAAAATAGAATTTATCATGTTTATATGGAAGAGCTAGAAATATCTTTACATTCTTAAATACTGATATGAAGATATTTGAAAAAGTAAATATTGGACGAACAAATAAAGTAAGTGCTAACCGTATAGCACTTGCACCACTTACCAATAGCCAGAGTAACGAAGATGGTACGATAAGTGATAATGAGTATAATTGGTTGGTCAGAAGGGCTGAAGGCGGTTACGGTATTATAATTACCTGTGCCACCCATGTATCTGAAGATGGAAAGGGCTGGGAGGGAGAAATGGGTGTTTGGGATGATAAACATATTCCTGGCTTGACTCGATTAGCTGAGGGTATACATAAGAATGGGAGCTTGGTAATTGCACAAATATTTCATGGAGGCTCACGTGCACCTGAAAAAATAACCGGTAAAATTCCCTGGAGCTCAAGCGCATATACTATTCCCGGTAACCCACCTAAACAAGTGCGAGAAGGTACTATTGAAGATATTTTGCAAGTAATAAAAGATTTTTCAAATGCAGCGAAGCGAGTTTACAAAGCAGGGTTTGATGGGATTGAGCTACATGGAGCACACGGGTACCTATTTCACCAGTTTTTGAGCACTGATACCAATCACCGTAACGATGAGTGGGGTGGGACATATGAAAACAGGTTCAGGTTATTGCAAACTGTTATTAAAAATATACGAAAGGAATTACCTAAGGAGTTTATTGTAGGAGTGCGTGTGTCGCCTGAAGACAGAGGAGTATTTAAAGGAATTGATTTTGATGAAGGTTTGAAAACAGCTAAGCTTCTTGCCGACGAAGGTGCCGACTATATCCACATTTCGGCATGGGAAGCAATGAAGAGGCCTGAAAAATATAAGGAACAGGATAAAACAATGATAAAATATTACCGTGAGGCTTTACCTGCCCATGTTAGTATTATGGTGGCCGGTGAAATATGGACTCCGGAAGATGTTGAAAAGTGCATTAATGAAGGAGCCGACTTAGTAGCATTAGGCAGATGTGCTATCGGTAATCCGGATTGGCCTAAACTTGCAGTGAAAGAAGATTATGCACCCAAAAGACCTCCTTATACGGTGACTGAACTGGAAGAGCGGGCTATAAGCCCAAAATTTGTTGAATACCTTCGTCGTTGGGAGAACTTTGTGAAATAGCTTTAATAAGCACTTGCTGAATTTAAGCTCTCGATATTTTCTTTGTTAAGTTTCAAATGAACTGATTGAACAAGGTCTTCCATTTGTTTCAGGTTTGTAGCGCTTGCAATTGGAGCAGTAATACTTGGCCTTGTCATTAACCAGGCTAAAGCTACACGAGCAGGGTTTGAACTATGTTGTTTAGATACTTCGTCCAGTGCTTTTAATATTCGCATACCACGGTCATTCATGTAATTTGTTACAACTCTATTGCCATGTGCACCATTAGATGCATCTTCTTTCGTTCTGTATTTTCCTGACAGGAAGCCTTTTGCAAGACCATAAAAACAAATCACTCCAATGTTTTTTTTCAGGCAAAGCGGTTCAAGCTCTTTCTCAAATTCGGCACGATCGTAAAGGTTGTATTGAGGTTGCAAGGTCTGGTAGGAGGGATAACCTAACTTCTCGCTTATTTCAAGTGATTTTTCAAGTCTGTCGGCTTTGAAGTTCGATGCTCCAATTGCTCTTACTTTGCCTTGTTTTACAAGTAATGCATAGGTTTCTAAGGTTTCTTCTATTGGTGTATTAGGGTCATCTTCGTGTGATTGATAGAGGTCAATGTAATCAGTCTGTAATCGTCTTAATGATGCCTCAACTGCCTCAATTATATACTTCTTTGAAAGGCCTTTCATCCCTTCACCCATGCCCATTGTATGCCCAACCTTTGTTGCAATAATTACATCTTTGCGCTTATTGTTTTGTTTCATCCATTTACCAATAACAGTCTCCGATTCTCCTCCAGTATTACCTGGCACCCATTTGGAATAAACATCGGCTGTATCTATTAAATTCAGCCCGCTGCCTGTAAAAGCATCTAGTAGTTTAAAAGCCATTGCATCATCAATGGTCCATCTGAACACATTAGTACCTAAGGCGAGTTTGCCAACTTTTATACCTGATTTGCCTAATTCACGTTGTTCCATACAGATTGTTTTGTATTTCAAATGTAATGCTTTATAAATAAGAAAAGCTTCGCAGTAATGCGAAGCTTTTCTGTCTGAATGGTGTGAAGCTTATTTTAGAAAAGCTGCATGCTCAGGAATATGGAAAAAGTAATCATCATATTGATTAGCTGATTTCAATTGATCGATATAGAACATGCGAATGCTCGTTTGCCCTTTACCAAACGCCTTACAGAAATAATACCCTGCTTCTGTCTGGGTCATACGCTTTAAATACCCTTTTTCATTCAATGTCTTATAAAGACATACTATTGGCAAAACGCTACTCCTTGATTTTGGTATAAATGTGAATTTACCTTCCTCATCTTGCTTTACCAGCCCCATACGATAGAGATAGGCAAATATTTTTTCTCCTGCGGCCCTGTTCTTGAAAATATCGAAGAAAGACAGGACATATTTCCCACCATCTTCGGTAGTCATTTTGTCCAGTGGGCTTTTTAATGTCGCCGAAGCGAGGTTAGCAACGTTAAATTCTGAAGAAATGTAGGCATTCGAGTTGTTTACTTTCATAGTTCTTTGTTTAAAGATTAATGTTACTTGTAATTAGTAAATGACTACATGCTTCTTAGCATGGCCTGAAAAAGAAGAAAACAAACAAATAGTAACGCTACCGTTACATATGGTGTAATGGAGGAGAAGAATTTGGTTATCATACAGTATGTTATTGATGTAACACAAAATTAGACCAGCCTCATAGCGTGGCAGTTAAACTAATGTTACCAAAAGTTTACTAAATGTCTATACGTATTAATACGTAAGGGTTTTAGAATTTCCTGTTTTCCAGTTCTTCTATAAACTGTCGTACGTTCTGGGGGATGGAGACAGAGGTATTCTTTATGAAATCGAACAATACAATTATATCCTGGGCTTCTGCGGCAATTTCGCCCTTGTCATTAAGTATCCGGTGATGAATGCCCATGCTTGAATTCTTAATGAAATCAACTCGGGCTTCCACAACAATATTGCCGGGGTAGAATAAAGGTTTACGAAATTGGCATGATGACGATACAAGCAATGGGCCTACTTTTTTATCTGCATAGTCCTTATGAAATTGAGATATTTCCCAATAGTTCACCCTTGATGCCTGTATAAACTTAAAGAACATTACATTGTTAATATGCCCGAACATATCCATTTCGCTCCAGTCTAACCTTATGTTTAGTTTCGAAGGGAAATTAACAGTGGTTGTGCTTCGTAGATTCTTTTCTTGTTCGCTCATATGGCAAATATATGTAAATCAAATTTCTTTTACCGAGATGCGTATGTGTGCTGTCCTTCCTTTATCATCAGTACACGATACTTTTACGTTTCCTGAATTAGGGCTGAAGAAAATCGATTCATCAGGTTTTGACTTGCCAAAGAATTTATCATCTATATACCAATAAACCATTGATACATCATTACCCGCATTGCACTTAAGCATTATGTTGTGACTTTCGTTCTTCATTAGTAAGTATTGAGTTCCGTTTACAGGTGACTGTATGGTAAGCGAATGATCACTATATACACGCGGGCATTCGGGGTTATGTGGCGGAATCTTCTTGTAAGGTATTTTGTATAGATCAAAATAAAGTATCATTTCAGAAGGGTAGGAGGGATATAATTTTTCTATGTACCCGGCTTTCGGTAAACAGCTACGACAATATGACATGGTTCCTTTGACATCGGTATAAACCATTTTCATGTGGTCGCAGGTTTCTGTCGAAGAAACATTTGGAATATAGTAGTCAGGTACAAGGTTGGTACAATACTTATCTGGTAGTTTGCCTGTTTCTGAGCATACCCAACGCACGCCTATGTGTACAGGAAATTTCAACCAGTTAAAATCATTGTAATAACTTAAAGTGCCGAATATTTCAGTCATTAAAGGCACAGCACAGCTCGCACCGCTTAGTTCCTGAGATTCTGCCGCATTAAAATTACCAACCCAAACACCAACAGTATATTTATCATTGTACCCTACACACCATCCATCATGATGCCCGTATGATGTACCTGTTTTCCAGGCAATTTTTGGAAAGTGTTCTGCATCATCCATATTGGCAGGCACATCGGTGCGCTCCATTTCTGTAAGTATATGCGATACCATAAATGAAGACTCGGTGGAAATTAGCTGCACTGGTTTTATTTCAGGTTGATCTTTGGTATATCGCAAGGGTGCAAATTGTCCACCATTGGCGAGTGTTACATATAGGCCTGTTAGTTCTTTCAGTTTTATCCCGCAGCCACCAAGTACCAATGATAATCCTAGTTTCTGTTGCTGACTAACTAAAGAATGACAGCCACCGTTTTCAAGCACATTTATATAGGTAGCAATATCCATATTGCTAAGCATTTTTACGGCAGGTACATTTAGTGAATTTAATAATGCATCCTCAACCGTTACCTTACCACGAAATGTTCTGTCATAATCCATCGGCTGATAGCCGCTGAAGTTCGAAGGCACATCGTATAGAATAGTTTTGGGCGTGGCTAGGCCCTGATCAAATGCAAGTGCATACATTATAGGTTTAAGAGCACTACCCGGTGAACGAATTGCATCAACTCCATCTACCTGCCCCTGGTGAGCAATATCATTGAAATTAGATGAGCCTACATACGCCATAACCGCATGATCCTTATTTCGGACTATAAGCACAGCAGCATTTGTAATGTTCCAGAGCATAAGCTTTTGCACGTATTCAGTGAGAATGTTCTGTGCTTTCTTCTGCATATTCAGGTCAATGGTGGTTTGTATGTAAGAAACATCTTTTACTTTATTGGCCATTTGTATGCAGAATTGCGGAGCAACTTTAGGTATTTCCATTCGCTTTGCATTCAATGGTTCTGAAATAGCCTGTTGAATTTCTTTCTCTTTAAATAATTTGGCTTTACCCATTCTTTCCAGCCATTTATTTCTGCCAGCAATAATTGCTCCATTATTATTATCGAACCTATAATGGCTGGGGCTATTTGGTACAATCATCAAGGCAGCAATTTCAGCAGGGCTAAGATTAATAGGTAGCTTATGCAAATAGATAAGTGAAGCTGCTTTAATACCTTCCACGTTTCCGCCGTATGGTAACAGGTTAAAATACATTTCTAGTATTTCTTGCTTGGAGTAATGCAATTCTAGTTGGAATGCTTTGAATATTTCCTTGAACTTGTTTGTAAATGTTCTTCGTTCCGGCGAAAGCATTCTTGCCACCTGCATAGTAATCGTCGATGCACCGGATACTACTTTTCCTGCCCGAATGTCTTGGAAAAATGCTCTAGCCAATGCAATAAGATTCACGCCAGGGTGATAGTAGAAGTATTTATCTTCTTTATAGATGAAAGCTTTCTTCAATCCTTCGGGAATGTCTTCCTTCCGTATCTGGATCCTCCATTTATCATCCTTACTTAAAAAGGCAGACATAATTGACCCATCAGATGATAGAACAACTGTAGAATAGCTTAACCTTTGTGTATTTAAAGGATATAGCCAGTCAAGTACTTTGAATAAAAGAAGTGAAGCGAGTAAGAATATTCCTACTCCCCACAATATCTTTTTCCGGCGGGCACGTAAATTTGCTAAGATGTTTTTAAAGAACATCTTCTATACTATTTCACAGTAACACTGCCGCTGCCGCTATACGAATGATACGAATCATCATACATGGCATCAGCACCAACCGGGCCCATTACATATTCACCCGTTGATACCGCACGTGCTAAATAATAGAAGTCCTGCCCTTTAGGTGTAACGTTTACGAAGAATGTGATTCTGTCATCGCGTATATCCATAAAGTCAGGTGTAGCCTTATCCTTAATCCATTGTAATTCACGTTCAGGATTTATACGAGGGTTTTCTATTTCAAAGCATGCTGGGATAATATCTGTAATAGCAACATTATCTACATATCGGTTATCAAGCGATTCAATATGCACTTTTACAACCACCAATTGGTTCTCTTTAAAGTTGTTCATATCTGTCAGCTGGTTTCCATTGTTATCATAGAAACTCTTGCGAACTTTCAGGTAACTATCATCTTCTTTAAATGTATTGCCTGTTGGTATGCCTTGTGTTTCATAATAATAGTACACATACCCGGTGCCTGCTGTTTTTATCTCCACTTTTTTATTGGTTATATCCTGTTTCGCAACATAGGTTAACTGGTCAGCAGATATATCTCCCGCCTTTGCGCCGTTTATCCATAAAGAAGCAGTAGCGCTCGACTTAATAGCATTTTGAGAAAGCTTGCCTAATGCAATCAATGCAAACGCATTTTCCTGAGTAGAGTACCATACATCCTTTTTCAATTCTTCAGATATATGCCTAGCAAGAATTGGAATCTGAGGATTGTCAGGTTGTGCATCGACTAATGTTGCTAATGAAATAGACTCATCTCTCAGGTAAGAGTAAAAGCTTCCGTTTAAACAACGTGTTGCCCTTTCACCTTCAAAACCATTGGGCAGCATTGAGGAGAATGCTTTTGCATCTCCGCTTAATGCATAAGCTGCAGCGAGCATATATCGGCTGTCCAGTGTCATTAACCCAGGGCTTGACTTGTAATAGTTCATGGTTGGAATATTAGGATGACCTGATATAGCCAATACGTATAAAGAGTAAAATACTTCTTCAGGCACTACCTCTCTTTGGCGCAAAACACTCTGAGCATCGTAATAGAAATAGGCTATATTCTTGGTTCCGTTAACTTGATTTTGAAGGAATTGAACAAGGTTATCCATTACTGTACCATCAACCTCATAGCCTGATTTTTTAGCTTCTACTAAAAAGTGCAAGGCATACGCAGAGCACCACCAGCTTTCGCCGGAGCCATCAATACCCGGCCAGTAAGCAAGTCCGCCATTATATAACTGGGCAGAATATATTTTCTTTATCGCCTCTGTAATAATGAAGTTAGGGTTCAAGCGCTGGTTATTATCTTTCTGTCCGAGTGCTTTTACCAATGCTGAATAGTATAATACAGGGAACGCGGTGGATACAGTTTGTTCCATACAACCATAAGGATAGTTGAGCAAATTACCAAGGTTCTTATTAAACACTGCTAATGGAGATTTGCTGATTAAAATATAGCCCTTACTTGCATCAGAACCGGCAAATGAAGTGGTCAGATTAATATCCTTTACTTGCCCTCCTGTAACTTCACCACCTTCAGTTAGCTTTGTCAGTGGCATTGGTGGGCGAACTGATATTTCTTCATGTTCGGTATAATTAGCGCCATTTGCTTTTACAGCTATATCTACTTGTCCAACGCCGATTGATGCAGCTGCATTCAGTTGGAATGTTACATCTCTTTCTGAGTGTGCAGGTATGTCAATGTCTTGTGTTGCAGAGCCTGAAACCTGTAATGGACCGGATACTCCCAATGATGCTT
>JABCZY010000051.1 GCA_013289395.1 Bacteroidota bacterium | reverse complement strand
AGAACTAGATATAAATCTTGACCAGGATAAAATGGCTTTTTATGGTGTAAGTACTTCCGCAGCTAATGCCATAATTCAAATGGCAATTGGTGGGCAAGCTGCAACTGAAGTATTTGAGGGTGAAAAACAATTTGACCTTAGGGTTCGATATGCACCACAGTATCGCAAAACAATTGAAGAACTTGGCGACCTAATGGTGCCTACTATTAACGGAGGTAAGATTCCTTTAAAACAAATATCTACCATTGATAAAGAAACCGGAATTTCACTTATTTCACGCGATGATAATTCACGGTATATAGGCGTAAAATTTTCAGTGCGTGGCAGAGATATGGGAAGCACCATTGCGGAAGCTCAGGCTAAAATGAAAGATGTACGAACACCCAAAGGCTACAAAATGGAATGGGTTGGAGATTTTGAGAACCAGGTGAGAGCTGTTACAAGGCTTAAACAAGTTGTGCCCATAAGTCTGCTATTAATTTTCATCATTCTGTTTATTACGTTTGGTAATATCAGAGATTCTGTCATTATACTTTTAAATGTTCCGTTCGCCCTTATCGGAGGTATTTTTGCGCTACTGATAACCAATACTAATTTCAGTATTTCAGCAGGTATAGGCTTCATAGCCTTATTCGGCGTCTGTATTCAGAATGGAGTAATTCTTCTTGTAGAATTCAAAAGGAATATTCAGGAAAAGCAAACTTTAACAGTAGCCATTTATAATGGCGTGCGGAATCGTGTTCGCCCAGTAATTATGACTGCTATGATCGATATGGTTGGCCTGTTCCCGGCAGCTGTAAGCACTGGCATTGGCTCTGAAGCTCAAAAACCATTAGCCATAGTAATGATCGGTGGTCTGGTTTCTGCCACGGTACTTGTACTATTAATACTACCGATTATTTATTATATGGTATATGCACCAAGGCACCCGCATCACTCACACAATCAAGAAGTGTAAATAGCTGTATATACTTTTTTTGCAATACTGTAATTCCTATATTTTTCTGCAAGCGGGCGTATTTGTTTATATACTTCTTCCCTACTCTTAGTTGCTATAATTGAGTCGATTTTTTTAATAGCTGTTATATAGCTTTCATCATCCAGGCTTTGCAATACAGCCCCGGCATTGTTGTCGGCTATTATCTGCGAGTCAACCGAAATATTTCTTGTTATAACGACTGGTAATCCCATTGCCCAATATTCCCCATCCTTAATTGGTGAACAGTATTGTTTGGTTGGAACCGGTTTAACCGGGCAAATGGCAAAATCTGCAAGGCCAATATATTTTGCAATATTTTCATGAGCCACAAACAATTTTATTATGGTTTCCTTCCGGATTCCAAATTCCTCAGTCTTCTTTTTTAGATAATCATCATGAACATTGCTTAAAAGCACAAACCGAAACCTCTCCCCCCAATAGCCTTCACATTTCTTAATTAATTGAAAGGATTCATCCTCCAAATAAATTCCTCCGAATTTACCGGCATATACCCCCACTATCTTCCCATTCAATCCCAGCTCATCTAAAAGGGTTTTGTCTTTTACTGCTTTATCAGAAAATTGATTAAGATCAACGCATGCAGGTTTTACCTGGAATTTTTCAATCTTTACCCCATACTTATGTAAAATATACTCTTGCATTCCCGGAGCTGCAAAAACCAAATTATCTGCCTTTTTAGCCTCTAGTTTTTCCATGTAGGACAGAACCTTATTCTTTAATCCGCCTTTTTTCCATGTACCATTTTCCACCATAGCTTCCGCGTGAGGCTCAAAACTATCAATAGTCAGAATCAATTTCCTGTTCAATAACTTTAATATTAAACCTATCGATCCGGCTGGAGTGCACCATGGATGAAGGTGTGTTATGCCTTCTGTCTTTATTAGCTTCCTTAATGCAAGCAGGTTCTTTCCCCAATTTACAAACTGATTGCCTGTACCAAATGGTAGAACAATAAGGGTAACCCCATTCTCTTCCCTCACAACTGTTTTTGTACCACCCTTGTTTACACAAATCAAATAGCAACCAAACCCCGTTAATTTTTTTATTATTTGAACATAAGGCAATGTATATGTTTGTATTAGCGCATCTTCGTATTGCCATTGCGTAATAAACAATATTTTATTGTTTGGCTTTGCAGTCAATTTATACCAGGTGTTTAATTATTGCAAGAAACCTACGGGTAAATATGCCAGCGGGATAAACAGCAATAGACTTTAAAAGATATTTGACAGCAAGCAGTCTGTATTTATCATTTAACAGCAAATGTAAAGAGACGTACGAATAATTAGAACCGATAAACGCTTTTATCTTATTTCTATACGCTTTAGTTATCTCATTATTTGAAATAACTGTATGCACAAATGCTTCCTTGCTTTTTATAAGAAATTCCTTATTTAAATTAACCACGCTTCTCTGCTCATGATCAATTACATTTGAGGTCACTACATCATTATAAAGTATTCTATACTTTGTAGAAAGGCGTAGCCATAACTCCCAGTCCTCTGAAGCTGTGATGGCTCTATTCTCATTAAATGTATTTGCCAAAGCAACATCCCTTCTTATAAAAACTCCCTGTAGCGGAAGCGGGTTCCCATACATCAGTATTTCATTTATTCCCTTATTAAAATCCACGTGTTTTTTTATTGCCTTACCAGCCACCACAACTTCTGCAGCCTGGTAAAAAACTTCCGGACTATTATTCGACGCAATAAATAAATCCGCTTCACTTATGTGATTTGGAAAAACAATATCGTCCGAATCAAGAAAATTCAAATAATCTCCCGTTGAGCGCAAGGCACCATAATTTCTTGCTGCACCCCGCTCACCATTTTCCTTTCTGTAATAGAATAGTCTACTATCCTTAATCTGTTCAACTACTTCCTTTGTATTATCTGAACTTCCATCATCTACAACAATTACCTCAAAATTATCGTGCTTCTGGTCAAGTGCAGAAAGAATGGTCTTACCCACTAAGTTGGCTCGATTATATGTTGGAATGATAATTGAATACTTCATACTATGATAAGTAAATTTGCTCCAGCCTTTTTGTCATCTCAACAATATCAAACTGTCCACTTTTTGCAGTGATTTTACCATTCTTTATAATTTTCTCCTTTAATTCGGGTTCTTCCATAATCTTTAGCATTGCCCTATAAATACTTTCTCCACTCTTAAAATCTACAAGCAGGCAATTATCCTTATCTCTACCAATTTCGTTTATTATACCTGCACTGGTAAATACTGAAGGAACCCCCAGTGCCAATGCCTCAATACAGGAAAGCCCGAACGCTTCACTTTCAGCATATACGGGCACATGAACAAAAATATTGAAAAGCCTATACATACTAAAAATGTTCTCCTCAAACCCTATTATAGAATAATTTTCCGATGGAATATCTTTAAGAAGTTCCTTAATATTACTTGAATTAGGGCCCACAGCATTACAGAATACAAGATGTGCATTAGGGTAATTAGTAAGGAATTTCTTAAAAGCCGGAATTATAAATTGCACTCCTTTATAGTCAATAAACCTTGACACAACACCAACAACAGGATATTTATTACTTGTCAGTTTATATTTTTCGGCCGTTTCTGTTTTATGTTCATCAGCCAGCCTCTCCATCATGTCAAAATCAAATCCGTGATAAACTATTTTAATCTTATGTTCAGGCACATTCTCTCTCAACATTAACACGTCCTTCACCACCTTACTAATTGCAATAATATCGGTCGACAGATAATTTACCAGTCTATCATACTTCACTGCCTTAGGGTAATAGTCGAGATTAATAGTAGAATTATGCCTGGTATAGATCCGCTTATTTATACCAGCCAGTTTTGCAGCAATTAATCCGGCAATTGAAGCCTCAAATAAATGGCAATGAACTATTTGAATCTTTTCCTTTTTCAAATATTTCCATATTCTGTATATCGTTCCTGGCATATCCGCTTTTGACTTATATGCAATTCTATAACCCGGAATACTCTGCTTACGGAGAAACTGCTCAAATTCAGTATCAGCATTATTAATTAAAACTACGTACAGATTAAATTTCGACCTATCAATGTTGGCAATATTCCACTCAAGAGAGAAAGACTTAGCAATATCAGATATTACATAACAAATATTAATCATATTCCTTCCTGAAGGTTCGCCACTAAATACTGAACGTCACTTTGAATCATTACATACAAATACGGCATCGCACCATTGCAGGTAATTAGGTTTTGAGGGGTTATATACTTTATGATAAAATCCCAGTAATTTATATCCTCTTTCAGTCAAAACCTTAAATATGTCCGAAAAATATGCCTGTTGCTTATAGAACTCTACAAAAACAACTTCCACAACAATAGCCTTTGTTATTTCAGGCCTTATTACTTTTACTCCTCCCTCTATCACCTTTAATTCGTACCCCTGTGTATCAATCTTTAAAATATCGATTCTATCAATCTTATTTTCCTGACAAAATAAGTCCATTGTTGTTATTTCTACTGTGCTGGTTCCAACTTTTTCGGCCCATCCGCCACCATGTGCATATTGGTTAACCGTTTCCGACAATGGCAAAAGAGAATTTCCATCAGTCGATTTACTGATATTAAGTTCCATTTTATCCGACTTATCACCAAAACCAAGGCTATAGGTTTTTATATTCTTATGTTTTTTAGTCTTTTCAACTAAATCTGCATACGTTTCTAAATGCGGTTCAAATGAGTAGATAGTACTGTTCTGAAAATGTGAGGCTAATTCCAGTGCTGCCTGTCCAAAATTGGCGCCAATATCAAAAATCACTAATTTCCGACTAGTATCGGTTATTGCAACAAGGTCATCATCAAGGTCATTCCCCAGCAATGTTTTATTAATTATGTGATACCCTAACGAATCAAATATTGACTTGAGTGTTTTTTTAATCATTTTATGAAAGTATATTACAAATTAATTAAAGCAATTTCATTTTTTGCCACTGGCAGCCTGTAATTGCTGCATTGTATCTATTGCAAGCCATTTTTTAGGCTGAAATGAAGAGCAGTACAGTTGCTGTTTTGCTATCAGTTGCTGCCATACTTCATAAAAACTTTCAGTAGGCGAAGTAAGCGCATTAACTTTTACCGGGTTTATTATTTGAATGCCTGAACAGTATATATCTGCAACATCTGTGCGGCTAATCCTGTTAACAACATTGCCATTTTTAAAAATATAATCGCCATCAAACCCTTTAATTGGCGCAACAGGAACTATTACACCAGCCGGCTCGCCACATTTATAATACTCTTCAGAAAGTGATGCAAAATCTATTTCAACAACATTATCGCATGTAAGAACAAAAACAGGTTCGTTAAGATATTTGATAAGGGTATTATATATCCACCATGAGTTTCCTTTGCCTTCGGTATTGAAAACCGATGTCACGCCAATTTTTATAACATGTTCTGCAAGCACAGCCCCTTTATATCCTACCGTAATATGTATGTTCGGCACATGCTTTTTAATCTCTTGAATTCCGTGCGCAATTAAGGTGCTACCTTCAAATGGTATCATTGGCTTAGGAATGTCGTTGGTAAGTGGCATCATTCTCATTCCCCTGCCGGCAGCCATAATTAAAGCATGTTCAATCTTCTTCATAAAACTATTTATAGAGCAGGTATACCATCAATTACAGCTAGCAATTCTTTTTCAGTCAGCCTCTCAGCAGTCATAGTAGACAAGTTTTTCTTAATCGGATGCTCCGCCTTTGTGTTCATAGAAGTTACATAATATATATCCTTATTGAACGTAACTTCTGTAGTGAATTCCATTTCCGACTCACCTACCAGATATTCATCAAGGCGTTCTCCTGGCCTGCCTTCAATTTTCTCATATTTTCCACCTTTATACTTCACCCATGTTTTTAGCAAATCTTCTACCTGGGCTGCTTTCATGTTTTTAGTAAGAATATTACCTTGTAGTTTTTCAATATTATTTAAGCAGGTAATTACAATTTCAGCGGCTTCACTAACCATAATAAAATACCTTCTCATTTCAGGCCCGGTTGTACCAATAACGCCTGTTTCATCTATCATTTTCTTCCATATCGGAAGCACTGAGCCGCTTGACCAGGCAATATTTCCAAATCTTACACATGCAAATTTGGTTGCAGTTTTACCATTTAAGGTGCAAAACATTCTCTCCATTAATGCTTTTGTAAGAGCATACGTATTTCTTACCGGTGGCGTAGCTTTGTCCGTAGATATTCCAATTACAGTTTCAATGCCTTTATCCATTGCTACACGCGCCACGTTCTGTGAACCAATAACGTTTACATCTACTGCCTCAAATGGTTGCTTTTCTGATATATCGACAAATTTAGTAGCCGCAGCATGAATTATAATATCAGGTTTAACTTCATTAACAACGTCACGAACCGATTCAATATGTGATACATCCATTGGCAAAACATCGCAGCCCGTATATCGCTGTGCCCACATATTTTGTGTATTGTTACGCCCTGCCAGAAAAACTTTATAGTTCTTCTTTAATTGCAAACCAAGCTCTTTACCTAAAAAGCCCGTTCCACCTGTAACAAGTATTTTTTTCATACATAATGTTGTATAGCAAATGTAGCAAAAAATACTTGGTAATATTAAGTAATAGGGGAAAGTAACCGTCTATCGTTACTTCTTAATTGAATAATATCCGTGGCACATATTTGCCCCGAGCATTGCATTTATTAAAGAGGAACCGGTAGATTTTATTCCAACTGCATCGTATAGTCTTATAACTGACAACAAAACCGGCTGCAATTGGTATATAACATTGAAAGCAATACGTTTAATTCTAGAATATGTAAGAATATGCTCTGTATCGCCCATGCTAACTGAATTACCATGAATAGCGCCTACCCGTTTCTTGCGCTCCAGCCAATTCATTATATCAACTCTGTCTTCCTCATTATGGTAAACCATTATTAGCGGATTTATCCATATAACTATATCGTTTTTATTCAGATTGTTTGAAATATCAATATCAGTTCCCTCATGCAAATGCTTTTCGTTATATCCTCCTATTTTTGTAAATACCTCTTTTCTGATACAAAAAAAGAAACTTGCAATATGTTTTGAGACAAAAGGTTCATCATCTCTCCATTCCGGGCCGTTATACATACTCTTCATTGCCGAAAACCCATGTTTTATAAGGTATCTTCCAAAAACTGTGTTTTTAATTTTATCAATTAAATCAGGTGGATATTGCCAATTCACATTAAAGCAGGCATTACTGTTAACCTTGTAAAATGCAATTGCATAATCAATAGATTCCTTTGTAACAAGAATATCATCATCTATAAAAAGCAATATGGTAGACTTAGCAATTGAAGCCCCGTAATTCCTAGACGAGAAAACACTGTTTTTATTGAACGGATTATCAAACACAAAAACATTAGCCGGCTTATTTTGTATTGTGACTGGTGTAAGCGAATTATTAATAACAAGTATTTCTGCGTTAATGTGGTTTGACGACTTGATGATCTGAGCAAGTGTTCTGAAAAAAATATTGCCCCTATCCTTGGTAGGTATAATAATCGTCAAATCATACATTACATCCATTCCCTCAAACAAATGCCATTATTTCTGCAATACTATTTTACCTACAGCTATATTTTTATTATTACTAATACGAGCTATATAAACACCGTCGGGTAAATCACTTAAATCAATATTTACAGGACCATTACCTGATGAAATATTTACATTTTTCCGATAAACAACTTTGCCAAGTTCATCCGAAACAGATAAAACCTGATCTCCCATCCAAGGTATATATATATTAACAATTCCATAGCTAGGCACCGGAAATATTTTCAATGAATTATCCGAACTTCTAATTGAATTCACACCTGCTACAACAGCAGCGGAATCACATGCACTACCACACCCATAAGGGCTTGTAACACAAACACTATACGAACCACTGTCAAGATTACTAATTATGGAATCACCTGTCATTCCATTACTCCATATATAGTAATAATAAACACTATCACCCTGTGGTATACCGCCCGATACATTAACATATGCAAGTCCATTTGCACATCCATTGCAGGAAGTAGGTAGTGTAACTATATTATTTATTGTCATATTTATCGTCTGAACAATATTAAATGTAGAATACACAAAACAGCCACTCGAGTCGGTTACCTTACAAAAATATGAGCCAGGAGCCAGGTCACTGATTGAATTATTAGTTGAACCATTACTCCAATCCAGCGAGTAAGGAGGTACACCACCAGTAATGGTTGCGCTGGCTGAACCACCAGTTAATGCATTGGCGCAAACACCAATAGTTTGTATATCTGGTACAATGGCTATGGGTTGTGTAATATGTACATATACCTGACCAATACAGCCAGTTGAATCTGTAACCGTACATGTAAAGACCCCTGCCTGCAAATTACTCACAATGTAATTGGTATCAGTTGGCCTGCTGCTCCATGAATATTTATACGGTGGAATTCCATTTGCACTTACAATAGCACTACCATTTTTATCTCCAAAACATTCATCATTGACCTGCAAAACAATTTTTGCTGTTGGGCCGCCTGTATCGGGCACAATAATACTTGCTTTGGTTGCACAGTTTTTAGCATCTGTAATCTTACACAAATACAAACCCTGCGAAAGATTAAAAATGGAGTCATTGGTTTGGTTATTGCTCCATAAATAACTGTAAGGTGGGGTTCCACCTGTGACCGTTACTTGAGCAGAACCGTTATTTTTTCCGCACTTTTCAATGGTTGCCAAGGTATCTATATTAAAAGGGCCCGGGCTTCCAATTAAAAAGGTGTCAGATTTTGCTTTACATCCATTACCATCGGTAACAGTAAAAAAATAACGACCCGCCGCTAGCAGGCTATCAAAAGAACCTGAAGCTTGACCCGAAGACCAATTATATGTATACGGTGGTGTGCCACCAATAACTCCCATTTTAACACTTCCATTACTGCTACCAAAGCAACTTGCATCTGTTATAATTGCTACGCTATCTCTTATGGCCTTGGGCTGGGTTATTGTTACAGTTGCGCTACCCGTACACCCAATACTATCCTGCGTTGTAAAGGTATATGTGCCTGCTGAAAGCCCTGTTGCTATCATACTTGTACCACCCGAAGGCGACCATTGATATTGAAAAGGAGGTTTCCCGCCAGAACTGGATGCAGTTGCATTACCATTTGAATCGCCAAAACAAAGCAGGTTTGTAAAACTGGTAATACTATCTCTTGGGCCGCCTATGTTAGATAGAAAAACCGTTGCCGTAACCGAACACGATGAAGAATCAGTAATGGTACAAGTATATGAACCTGAAACCAATGCTGTATCAGTAGTATTTGTAACTCCATTTGACCATGAATAAGCATATGGAGGGTAACCGCCGGATACTCCAAAAATGTTGACCACGCCATTGTTTTTTGCGCATGGGGTTGGCTTAAACGATGTTGAATCAATTATTTTAGTCGGCTGACTTATTACAATAGTATCAATTGCATTGCAACCTTTTGTGTCAGTAACTATACACGAATAAGTACCTGCAGCCAACCCTATTGCAGATGAATTAGTACCGGCGCCTGAAGTCCACAAATAACTGTAAGGCCCGGTTCCACCAATTACACCTACTTTAGCTGCACCTGTTTTGTGTCCGTAACAGGTAACATTTGTTGATACTATTGTACTGTCTTTAA
Source organism: Bacteroidota bacterium (assembly GCA_013289395.1). GTDB lineage: Bacteria > Bacteroidota > Bacteroidia > JABEUT01 > JABEUT01 > JABEUT01. Next base: position 6,246 of record JABCZY010000051.1, on the reverse strand, counting down.
GCAAAGCAGGCTGTGTAATAGTAACAGAAACAGGTGCCTGGCAATTATTTGAGTCTGTAACCATGCATGAATACGTACCTGCAGTTAAATTATTTGCACTTGCAGTAGTAGTAATAGACGGTGACCACATGTATGCATATGGCTTAACACCCCCTTTAATACCAATAATAGCACTACCATTGCTGCTGCCATAGCAGGAAACATTTATTTGCTGAATACTATCATGAATTTGAGAAGGCTGGGTAATGGTAAAATTAAAACTATATGCTGCCCCTTTTTTATCGGTAACCAATGCAGTATAGCTTCCCGCTTTCAGGTTCAATATGCTGTCGGTAGTTGCACCATTGCTCCATGAATAGGTAAGCGGATAATTTCCTCCTCTTACATTTATCCAGGCAGCACCTACACTATCACCAAAGCAGTTAATATTTTTCTTATTTAAAGTTGCATACATTACTTCCACCGGATCACCGTACGGCTTGTAACAGTCAGTACTTTTATTGAAGTTTCGTACTATAACCTCAGTATCTTTAACCGGGTCGAAAGAAAATAAAGTACCGGAATTATTTAATCCTCCAAGTTGTGTTGTTCCGTATAACAGGCCGTCATCAGCTTGTATAAGGCTTCCGAATGGGCTTGAGCCGGTAAGGGTATCTTTAAAATTCAACAATACGGTTTGCTTTCCAGTCAACGTATCAAACTTAAACAGAACACCATTGCCATATGTTCCACCTCCCCTGGCCATACCATATATAAAACCGTCTTTTGCCTGCATTAAGCCTCCTTCAGGATAAGCCCCATGTGTATTATCAAAATTGAAATAAACCGAATCTTTTCCTGTAACAGGGTTGAAACTGAATAGCAACCCAAAAAAGTTAGTTCCGCCCTTGGGCGTCAATCCATACATCAGTCCATTAGCGGCTTTCAAAAGGCTTCCATTCGGGTAAGCACCATTGAAATTGTTGTCGAAATTAACATATACTGAATCTTTTCCAGTTACGGGATCAAAACTGAATAGTGTGCCATAGGAGTTCTTTCCGCCAAAGGGGAGTAAACCATAAAGTAAACCGTTATCCAGTATTAGGTTTCCATTGGGCCAATAACCGGAATTATTATTAAGTTTAAAAAGCACAGAATCCCTATTCTTTACAGGGTCATAGCTGAAGATCGTGCCATTATTTTTGCTGCCACCATAAGTTGTCATTCCATACAATAATCCATTTGGCGCTTGAATTAAAGATCCGGCTGGCTCTGCACCATTGCTATCATTAAAATCCCATTTATCAGTAACGATGTTTGTAAAAGGGTCAATAGTAAAAATAACACCAAGTCCTTTAAAACCACCTCCACTCGTCATGCCATACAGTAAATGATTATCCGCCTGTATTAGGTTACCATATGGATTTGTTCCAGCTATTGAATTATTGATAATAATTGGAGTAAAGGCTTTCGTTACCAAATCATAAGAATAAAATGCGCCGTAACCTACTCCTCCCTGATACGACATACCATAAATTACCCCTGGGCTCTGTGCTGAAACCTGCTCATTAACACAAAATTGAATAAGAAAAAATAAAACCGCTAAAATTCTTTTCATGCCATAGCCGAATGTGATGAATACTACAAAGTTATGAAAAACCTAGCGAAAAGAAAGACTTATGAAATAACCCACGAAACGATACTCATAAAGAAAGTAAGGGATACCTAATGAAGCACTTAGATTTTGAAACTTTAACGCCCTAGTTTTCAGGCCTTATACAGCCTTAGTATTTTAGCCATTCACAATTCCCGATTACACTGCCAAAGCTACTATATGAGTAGTGTATGGTATCATACTTCGCCCATTCAGAGTCAAAATCGAGTATAGTAAAAGAGATGTTCCGTTCTATTTTATCTTCAGGTTTGGTACTGAATATATGGATTGTTGCAGTAATATAAAATTTGCCGCGCTTCAGAAAATCTTTGTTGATTTTAAGCACCGTTTTATTCCCTTCTATTTTAGTTTCTGAGCTGAATATCGGGTCTTCTTGTTCGTTTGTAACAGTAACTAATAGGGTAAAACCCAATTTATTAATGCCCGCTGTCTCAAAAACCACATGAATATCTTCTGAATGAAGGAACTCAGTTTTTCGTTGACCAGAAGCATCTGTAAAGTAAATATTTTCAAAATACAACTCCTTGCCTTTAGTATCCTGTAAGCTACGATCACTTATAGAAAATTGACTTTGCGATCCACTTTTAGTAAGATACTTACTAATAACATCATTTGTTTCTCCCTGCATCATCATTTTGCCCGACTCAAGATAAATAGTTTTCAGGCATAACTGTTTAATACTTGCTATCTGATGGCTTACGAATAAAATTGTTCTACCACTTCTACCAATATCTTCCATCTTTCCCATGCATTTCTTCTGAAATTCAGCATCACCAACAGCTAACACCTCATCAATGATCAATATTTCAGGCTCAAGAAACGCTGCAACTGCAAAGGCCAGGCGCAATTGCATACCACTGCTGAAATGCTTCAGCGGTGTATCCAGAAACTTCTCAGTTCCACTAAAATCAACTATTTCGTCGAATCTCGCTTTTATTTCCTTTTGCTTCATTCCAAGAATGGACCCATTCAGAAATATATTTTCTCTGCCAGATAATTCTCCGTGAAAGCCTGTACCGACCTCCAATAAGCTTGCTATACGTCCGCGCGCAATAATGCTACCGGAAGAAGGAGGGGTAATTTTTGACAGAATCTTTAAAAGTGTTGACTTGCCTGCGCCGTTCTTTCCTATTATGCCTATACTTTCTCCTTGATTTACATTAAAACTAACGTCATTAAGCGCATAAAACTCTTCATAGGTTTCGGTACTTTTTTTAAATATCGATACTAAAGAATCGCGCAAATTCGAATAAGGCTCCTTGTTGTGCTGGATCCTGAATTTTTTACTTATATTTTTTATTTCAAGTATCGGCTTCATCCTTTATGCTAAATCAGCAAAAAATGCTTCGGTTTTTCTAAAGTAAAACAATCCTACCACAAAAAATATCACTGCAGATGAAATACTAATTAGCAGAAAGTTCCATTGCAATGGCTGATCATTAAAACCAAATCTGAATAGTTCAATTGCACTATACATTGGGTTGATTGCCAGTATATATTTCCACGTGTCGGATGGGACCTTAATAACAGGTGTAAGGAACAACATAGCCTGGATCATAAACGGAATAACATACCTGATATCACGATACTTGATATTAAGGGCTGCTAATAATGAACCTACTCCGAATGTTGAAATAGCTGTTATTACTACACCAACCAATAACATTAAAGGGAACAACAATGAAACATGAATTTTATAGTAGAAAAGAAATGGAATGAAAATTATAAAAGCCATTATAAAATCGAATAGTGAAACCAATACTGAGGAGATTGGTATTATAAGTCTTGGGAAGTAAATTTTTTTGATGATGTTTGCATTTGTAACCATACTGTTTCCTGCACTTGTCACCCCGGTTGAAAAAACATTCCATAGTATAAGACCTGACAGAGAGAATACAGTATATGGCAATCCTTCCTGGTTAGATCCTCCAAAAACAATAGTAAAAATTGCCATCATTAATAATGGTTGAAATATGGCCCAGGCAAAACCGAAAAAGGTCTGTTTATACTTTACTTTAATATCGCGCCAGGTAAAAAAGAAAAACAACTCACGGTATTGCCACAATTCCTTTAAACCAAGGCTAATTTTTTCCTGAGGTTTTATTTCATACTCCATAAGCACAAATATACAATTATAAGGCATACTAAAAGGCCGTAAAAGCACCTGCTATCATATTGATTCACCTCAAACTTGGTCTTGCTTGCGGTTTCATTTATATTATATGCTAAAAAGTATACTTTTGTACTAACTATCAAAAACATATAACATGTATAAAAATATTATCCTTGGTGGGTTGGTATGCGCCCTTTTCTCATTTAGTTCTTGCAAACCAAAAGTTGCCGATGCAGAAGAAGCTCCATTAGGAGCAGGAATGATACGTATGAGCCTTAGCTCTGTTGGTATGCCTGTTACAATTGATATACCAGATACTGAAAAAACACACTATGGAATTGAAACTTTGCCTTCAGGTGATGTGCATGTATATGTGAATAAGGGCTTCAATATTCTTATAAACGTTTCTGGAATGGATATGGCCAGAAAGAAAAAAGATATTGCCGGTAATGACGTAGATAAGTTTCAGAGCTGGGTTAGCCAAGATAGCAGTGGTGTAGTTTACAAAACCCAAATGGTTAACGAAGAGTATCATTTTTATGCCATTGTAAAAAAAGGAGATAAAACCTTTTATGTTCAGGAGCAGTCACAAGGCAGTGATGGCAACGTGACTAACTTTAATCAGGCACAGGCACAGGCAATGTACGAGGCAGCAAAGACTATTACGCCTGTTGCGCCTAAAGCGAAAGCATAATAAAAAAAGAGTTTACTTTTTATCTATAACCTTAGGGACTTTGATATAATCAGAGTCCCTTTTTGGTGCATTCTTCAATGCTTCCTGTTGTGTAATTACCTGTTTTACCTCATCATTTCGCATTGAATTGGTAGTGTCGGTAAGGTATATCAACGGTTCAACTGAAGAAGTATCAATTTCATTAAGTTTTTCTACAAAACTTACAATGCGGTTAAGGTCATTCACAATTTCATTGCGAGAAGCTTCATCAAACTCTAAGCGAGCCAATTCTGCTAATTTATCTACGGTCTTTGAATCGATCTTCATAGTTCAAAATTAGTTTTTTCTAAACAACCATATACGGGTAACGTACACTATATTGTTTCTTCACCTCTGCCAATAAGGTATTTCTAAACTCTTCAATATTATTTTTTGTTCCGGCTGAAATAAATACGCATGGTGAATGTGTCTTTTCAATAAATGAGTTCTTAAATCCGTCAATAGTAAGTGGTACCAATTCACCTTCTTCATTTTGTATTCGATACAGGTCCATTTTATTGAACACGGTAAGCATTGGCTTATCAATACACTTTAGCTCAGTAAGCGTTTGCTTAACCACCTGTATATGGTCTTCAAATGAAGGATGCGACACATCAACCACATGCAACAGCAAATCAGCTTCTCTCACCTCGTCAAGCGTTGATTTAAAGGCTTCAATAAGAAATGTAGGTAGCTTTCTGATAAATCCTACTGTATCTGAAAGAAGGAAAGCAGTATTCTCAAAAGTAACTTTACGAACTGTTGTATCCAGCGTTGCAAACAAAGCATTTTCGGCCAACACATCACTATGACTAACCAAATTCATTAATGTCGATTTGCCGGCATTAGTGTATCCAACAATAGACACACGAATGAGTTGTCCTCTATTCCTGCGCTGTGTAGTCATTTGCCTGTCAACATCAACAAGCCTTTCCTTTAGCAATGCAATCCGTTTACGAATACGCCTGCGATCGGTTTCAATTTCTGATTCTCCAGGGCCACGCATACCAATACCGCCGCGTTGCTTTTCCAGGTGGGTCCACATACCTGTTAAGCGCGGCAATAAATATTCATATTGCGCCAGTTCCACCTGTGTTTTTGCGTAGGCTGTTTGTGCCCTGTCAGCAAAAATATCCAGTATAAGTCCGGTTCTGTCTAGTATTTTACGTTTGGTTTCTTTCTCAAGGTTACGTTGTTGCGATGGAGAAAGCTCATCATCAAAAATAACGAGCGCTATCTCTTTATTCTCTTCTATATATTTAGCTATCTCTTGTACCTTTCCGCTCCCAATTAAAAATGCAGGGTCTTTGTGGTGTATATTCTGGGTGAATATTTTAACAGGCTCCGCACCAGCTGTATAACACAGCATTGTCAGCTCATCCAGGTATTCTTTAAGTTGTTCCTTAGTTTGTTCTTTATGGCAAACGCCAACTAAAATGGCCTTTTCTCTACCTCTTACTCGCTCGATCATGCTTTTAAATTAAAACCAGCCAATAGCTGCTGCTTTTCCTACCGGCAAAAATGGCCAAGGGATAGCAGCCAATATCACCAATAAAGCTATAAAAAAGAACCAGAATGCTTTTTTGAACTTAGCTGCATCGGTTGTTGCCTTTCTGCTGCTAACACGGCCAATTGTAATTAATGCAATTGCTATTAACATCATTACTGAATGTTCCATGGTAAAGAACCGTGCAACATCGTTTGTCATTGTTGCTGAATTGAACATTACTTTAGGGCTGATGAAGTACAATGCAAGGCCCACCAATA
>JABCZY010000050.1 GCA_013289395.1 Bacteroidota bacterium | reverse complement strand
ATCTTTTGGTTTATAAAGAAGGGAAGCCTTTCGGAGTGGAAAATACTTATGATAGGAAGGGTAATCTTGAAAGCGTTTTTCCATATGTAAATGGATTGAAAAATGGTATTGGAAAGTACTATATTGATGATATCAATGCGCATTGGGACTATCCATTTGTTAATGATAGTTTAAACGGAGTTGCAAAGATGTATGATCAATACGGAAGAGTAACCAAAGAAGTACCTTATGTTCATGGCAAGGAAAATGGAATGACAAAGAGTTATATTAATGGAAAGTTAATAAGCGTAACTCCTTGTACTAACGGAGAATGGAATGGAATAAAAAAAGAGTATTATGAGAATGGTAGTTTAAGAGATGAAGAGCCATACATTAACGGGAAACAAAATGGAGTCGAAAAAAAGTATTTTGCGAACGGCCATGTTAGTTTTGAAGATCCTTACACAGATGGTAAACGGAATGGAATTTCTAAAGTCTATTACGATAACGGAGTTTTAAAATTGGAAATACCATACACTAATGGTAAAATAGACGGGACAAAAAAAGAATATTATGAAAATGGAAAAATTAAGATTGAAACAATATTTACAAATGGTGTAAAAGGGGCTACCAAAAACTACGACGAAAACGGTAACGAAATAAAACAATAAACATACCTTAATCTCAACCTCCTTCCTGCGGCGGTCCGGGGTTATCGTCTCCCTTATCTTTATCCTGCTTAAATTCAAGCTTTCCAAATTTGTAGGTAAAGTTTATACCAAACGACTGGTATGGGATTTGGCGCAAATTGTATGTAGTAAAATTAGGTCCCGTAAGGTTGGTTACCTGGTTTACGTAATAATTAAATGGGTTGTTGGCTGTAATGGCAAGGCTTGCTTTTTTATCGGCGAATTGTTTGCGTAATGCAAAATTGTAACTGAAAAAGCCCGGTTGTGTGCCTTGTACATTAATGCGTGCAGAGTTGTAATTACCAAATGCTTCAATTACGAATGTTTTACTGAACTCGTACGAAAGGTTGCCATTCAGGCGATAGTTTAAACCTTGTACCTTATCACCGGGCAGGTCGCCATCGTTAATATATCGCTGTATAAGCGATGTATTGGTGCGAAAGTTAAACGACTTGGTAATGGGTATTGAAGCAAAAATGCTAAGGCCGTAATTATCCTCGCGCCCTACATTGGTTGGTGCGCTCACAGCCACATTATTATAGGCGGTATCGCCAACCTTAAAAGAGGAGTAATAGGTAGTGATAGGTTGTATGTCGTTTCTGTTTCCCCTGTAGAATAATGTAAAGTTCAAATTAGTACCCTGTTCAAATGTGCGACTGTAACCCATCTCTATCTTATCGCCTGTTTCAGGTACCAGGTGTGTATTACCTGTGGTAATGTTCTGTGGGTCGGTTGCATTTATAAATGGGTTCAGGTCGCCATAATCGGGGCGCTCAATGCGGTGTGTGTAGGCAATCTTAATAGTTTGATTTTTTTCAAACTTATGCGAGAACATAATAGAAGGAACATTAGTTCCGTATGGGTTAATATTCACTGCGCCAACATTCGAGTAATATGCTGCCAGTTGTGTGTATTCATACCTGAAGCCTGCTTTAACATCGAGCCACTTAAATAGTTTGAACTTAGCCGATGCATAGCCTGCATAAATATTGCTTTTGTAATTCAGGCTTAACGATTGAGATGGGTTATATTCATACCAGTTGGGAACAGAGGTGAGTGCATATACGCCCGCATTACTAATGATCTGCGAATACTCATACTTGGCGCCAGCTTCAATTGAAAAGTCTTCACTGAAGGGCTGTGTGTAATCAGCCGAAATATCTGTTTCGCTTTGTATACCGGGGTTCACTCCGTATGCACCGGAATAAATTGAATCGGGTGACACATATTGCTGGGTTTGCTTATAATAACTATAGTTGTTATCAATTGATGATATGTACGACAGGTCAAACTCCTGGTCTTCTTTATCGAATTTCTTTTTATAGTTAAGTCCCCAGTTTATAGTATTAGCATGGTAAGTGTTTGCCAACAACACCTGGTCATTCACATTCGATACCAAACTTTCAGTGGAATCCTTTATGAGTGTATTCCGGTTATCCGTTCCTGCATAATGATTGCCGTAAAAGTTATATCCGAAATTTCCGCTGAAGTTATCTTTCGGTGTTACATCCCAATCGAAGCCAAGCCCAGTTTGCATACCTTCTCGCTGAAAAACGGCCTGTGCCTGCTGATTCAGCAGAACGCTCTGCTTGCTGCTGCTGTCGTATGACGATCGTATCATTGTATTATGCGCAGTAGACGGTATTTGACCATTGCCACTCAAAAAAGCATTTGCACTGAAATGTTTGTGGTGTGCATTCAGGTTAAACGAACCATTTTCCAATCTTGTGCCACCCGACAGCGATACATTGCCGTTAATACCTTCAGCGGTGCTCTTTTTCAGTATAATATTTATTATACCTCCTGTGCCGTTGGCATCGTACTTGGCGCCCGGGCTGGTAATAACCTCAATGCTTTGTATCTGGCTCGATGGTATTGATTGCAATACCTCGGTTATATTGTTTCCATATATAACAGATGGTTTTCCATTTATAAGGAACAGAATGCTTGAATTGCCTTGCAATTCTACATTACCATCTACATCTACTGTAACTTCAGGTACCTTCTTTAACACATCTGCTGCCACACCGCTTTGCGAGGTCAGGTCCTGGTCAACGTTGTAAACCAGCTTGTCTATTTTGTTTTCTATAATGGGCTTACTTGCTGATATAGTGGCTGCTTTCAGGGTAATATTTGTACTGGCTATTTTAATGTCGCCAACTGCTACTGAACCCTGTGCAACAACAATACCGCTCTTTTCGAATGTTTTATATCCGAAAAACACAACCGACATTTTATAAGTGCCCGGTACTACATTGGTTATTGTAAAAACGCCTTTATCATCGGCCGTAGCGCCATTTACAATATTATTATTCGGTATGGCAGTAAGGCTTACCGTAGCGTATTCAACAGCTGCACCGGTTGCAGAATCAATAATTCTTCCCGTTATCTTTCCATCGTAATGCGCTTCCGGTAGTTGTGCAAACGCAGCAAAGCCAGATAGCAGAAAAAACAATGATATAAGTAATGGTTTAAATGTTGAACGCATACTCCTGAAAGAGTAACAAGTATAGTAAGTGATTCTGTATTAATTCTGAGCAAAAGTACATATTCTGAAAGGCTGATATGTGTTGAGTTTATTAATATATGTTAAACGATTAAGAAATAAGATGAGTTGCTATATTTGTACTATGAGAAACAGAATAAGTTTAACCGTTTTGCTTTTGTTGTGCTGTCATATAATAAACGCACAAATGAGCAATCCATTGTATAGTGGCAAATTGGTATTTGGTAACTGGCATACCAATATCCGGTTTGATAGCCTGAGAGTAGGCGATACCCTTATATTAAAGAACGATAACCATACACTTGAATACCTTGTGAATTTTACTGATTCAGGTAAAGTAACATGGTACCATGAGCGCATGGATGCCGGCAGCACCTCGCTTGAAATATTTGATGAATGGCAGCAGATCGGCACCTGGAAAAAGGAGAATGGAAATGTGTATGTGCAGACCACATTACCTGAACCATCATTCGCAAGTTCTAAAAAAGAAAAGAATATTACCTTCAATGTTATCAGCGAAAGCTATGCACTGGTAAAGCTTTATGTGGCAGCCATGACGGCAAAATAATATGTACAAGTATCTTTTTTATTTTGGTATGTGTTTATTGTTCGCATGCAAGAACACAGGTGGCGAAATGGACATCTACCGCGATTGCGGCTTGCAGGGCGATGCCAGAAGCGAAAAAGTAAAAATACTCGACGAGCTAAAGAACAGGTACACATTCCCTGATTCTAATGACTTTGACCGCTCTATTACTATTCAAACAATATTGGCTCCCGGTGAAGATCGTAACCGCTTTAACGATCATAAAGCAGTTGATATTACCGGCTATGTATACGATGTAAAAGTAGGTGGGGTAGAGACCTGCAATTGCCATGAGCGTAACCCGCAATACCGCGATACGCATATTGAATTGGTAGTTCCGCAAAATGATATAAGCGAAGGAGAATTTTTATATGGTGATAAAGCAAAGTATGAAGAGAAGAAATGTGTGATTGTAGAAGTAACACCACGCATGCGCGAAATAATGGCAAAGAAAGGAATTGACTGGAGTACCGATAACTTACGTAATACTATAAAAGGACACGTGGTGCGTGTAAAAGGCTGGTTACTTTTTGATGAAGAACATATTACCCAGGCTGAAAATACCGACCCTGATAATCCTAAGGACTGGCGTGCTACTTGCTGGGAGATTCACCCTGTTACAAGTATTGAAGTTTTAGATATTAGGTCGTAGTCTTTTAAAGTTTAAAATCATTTGGGCGTTCCCCTGCGGGGCGGGCTATACGCTGCAAGTCCTCGTTCCTGCGGGCTTTACGCTTCTATCCCTAACGCAAATACACTGCTTGAATTCCTCCCCGATGGGGAGGTTAGGAGGGGCCACCGTTTACTTGCCATACATACTCAAAGCCGCCTTCAAATATATAAAGGCATCAGTAGGAATATTGTATTCCTTGCCATCAATTTGTTCCATAGCAACTACTTCGCGCTTTGCACCAAGGCGCACTACAACCATTTTTTTATCAGGTATTACAAAAATGTATTGCCCTTGTAAGCCACGGCAATAAGGAATAGTATGCCCTTCGAATTTTAATATCCACCACTGGTAACCATAATACGCTACAAGCTTTGGTGTGGTAGAAGCTGCAACCCAAGCCACTGGAACGATTTGATCGTATCCTCCGGTCATTACATATTTAGTATTGCCCATTGAATCTGAAACAGAATCTATAGTCTTGTGGTAATTACACCTTCCTGAATCTAAATACAATTGACCGATACGTGCAAAGTCGCGTGCATTGCTGTTGAAACAGCAATATGCTTTTTCAAGTCCGCCTTTGTGGTCAGTGCTCCAATATGCAGGGTGTTCAGCTCCCAGCGGCTTCCATAATTTTTCTGTAGCATATTCGCTCAGGCTTTTGCCTGTTGCTTTGGTTATACAATAGCCCAGCAATTGAGTGTTTCCGCTCAGGTATTTCCATTCGGTGCCCGGCTTTTCTGTTACTTTATATTTCAACGTGTACTCCATTACATCGCTGCTGTAATACGCCTCGGCAGGGTACGAAAACGGGCTTATATAGTTTTCGCCAAAATTAATTCCCGATCCCATTTCAAGCAGGTCTTTCAATGTAAGCAAGCTATCCATGCCTTCTTTATATTGCGGAATAAAGTCACTTACTTTTTCATCTACACTCTTTATTTTTCCTTCTGCAATAGCTATACCGCATAAAATACTGGTAATGCTTTTCCCCATTGAAAACGAATTGGAGTGCGAAGTATCTGAATATCCGTCCCAGTATTGTTCATGTAATAACGAATCGTTTTTAATAACTACAAACGCTACGGTTTTCATTTTCTTAAACTGTGGTACCAACGAATCGGGTATAACGCCTTTATTGTAGCCCTTTGCTACAGGCCATGGGCGAGCTGTGCCGGTCCCCACAATATTGTTCGAAAAAATACCGTACTCATCTATTGCCGGGCTTAGCCTGCCTTTAAATACTGTATTGGCCAACGTTTTATACATATAAAACCTGCCCGTAAACAGTATTACAAAGTTTACTGTTACAATAATTATAAAGAGTAGGGCTACAATAAACTTAAATACTTTTTTCATGTGTTATAACTGATTATGTAGTTTCAAAGATATAACTTTAGTGTTAAGGGATTAGTTGTTGGCATTTTCTTTCCCTCGCCTTTCAGGAGAGGGTAGGGTGAGGTCGGTTTTTATTCGGGGCTACTCTTGCTCCCTGCTTGCCTGAGTTTCCTATACTCGCATAATTTGCAGCTAACCCGCGCCCACCTTTTCTGCAGTCAATAGTCGATAGTAGTAAGTCGTTAGTGTATTTTGCGTTAGGGATTACTCGTAAAGCGCCTATTAGTTTTTGAACTCGTGAGGCTTCGCGTTGTAGTGGAAACCCCACAGCCGACCTTAGGAGGCGCGGAGTTGTAACGTATAGCCCGACCGACGAAGGAGGGAACGCCCAAATCAGTATCTAATCTCTCAATACCCAATACTAAATACTCATTACTAAGTACTAACTCTTCTTCTTCCCAAACATATAGGTTGCAGCACCTACATAGTATTTAGCATCGTCATCACCTTGTTGCCTACCTAAACGCACAACAATCATATTTTCATCGGGAACTATGTACACGTATTGTCCAAACAGACCGGCAGCATAAGGCACATAGTGCTTGCCCACATGGGTTATCCACCATTGATAGCCATAATAATTAACCACCTTAGGGGTTATAGAAGCCAGCACATAATCTTTAGGTACAAGTTGTTGCCCGTTCCATTTGCCCGAGTCAAGATATAGTTTACCCAACCTTGCAAAATCGTGTGCATTAGAATTGAAACAGCAAAATGCTTTTTCCATACCGTCTTTTTTGTCTGTGCTCCAGTAAGCAGGGTTTTCTGCGCCCATTGGTTTCCATAATTTCTCCGATGCATAATCGCTCAAATTTTCTCCCGTTGCCTTTTTAACCACATAACCAAGTATGGTAGTATTGCCACTCATATAATCATAATCTTTTCCTGGTGTAGAGGTTACGCTATATTTCAGGGTAACCTTCATCAGGTCGAAGCCATAGTATGCTTTGGCCGGGTAGCCAAAGGGGCTCAGGTAGTTTTCATCGAAGTGAATACCTGAGCTCATGGTCAGCAGGTTTTCAATGGTTAGCAAACTATCCATGTCTTTATTGAAATTCGGAATAAAATCGCTTACTTTTTCCTTCACACTTTTTATTTTGCCCTCACTAATAGCAATGCCGGTAAGTATGCTTACAATGCTCTTTGCCGCCGAAAAAGAATTGGTGTGCGAGGTGTCGGAATAGCCGTCCCAGTATTGTTCGTAATATATCGAGTCATTTTTAATGATCATATACGCCTCTGTTTTATACTTTTTAAAATAGGTCAGGCAATCTGCTGGAATAGTGTCTTTATTGAATCTTGGTGAAACGGCCCAGGGTTGTGGGGTACCAATATTTACTTTGCGGCTGGGCAGGTTTGCATACCCATCAATATCGGGGTTTAGTCTGCCTTTCAAATAGGTGTCCTTAATACCACGCCAGAGGTAACTGTGTGCACATCCTACTGAAAGTAATGCCACAAGGCCAATAATAACTCCTCTTTTCACCCGAAATGTTTTCATAGTATGTGGTCTTGCACAAAGCCAAATATATGATATTTGTACCTACATTAATAAGTATGCTATGCGCAGAATAATAATAATGGCCTGTGTATTATGCGTTACACTCATTGCCTGTAAGCGCGATGTTTTGTACAAAGAAGTAGGCTCAGATAAAGGCTTGTTCACCGTGCTCTTGCCAGAGTATATGGAATCGACCGATACAATATTTCCGGGTGTATCTATTTTGCAATATGCCAACGATTCTGTTCCGTTGTATGTTGTGGGTTTCGATACCACCCGCGATGGATTGAATGAGACAACACTGGAAGCATTTTATGATTCAACTCTTTCGGAGCCCAATATGCCCGATGCCCAACTCGATAAAAGAACATTTAAACTTATTGATGGCGATTCGGCCTACACAACAAGGCTGGTGGGTACTATAATGGGCGATAAGCTTGCATATCACATGGTAACTATTGCTACCCGCACGCATTTTTTTTATTTGCAGGTATGGACCAAAGCAGCAAAAGAAAAGGACTTGCAGGGAGTGATGGATAAAATTCTTTTTTCCTTCCATGACAAAAATCATAAGAAAGTATGACATTTCTGTGACACATGGTTGACACTTTACGGTGACATTTGTAACGAACAAAAAGAACAGAAGTGGATCGTTACCTGGTATTAGCATTTACACATAGTTCTACAGGGCTTAAAAACCTCGACGGCCTTTTTATAGATGAGGCTGTTCTTCCGGAAAGACTTGCTAAAATTAAATCTGAGTTAAACATTGATGGCCTAATGTACCTCGGTACATGCAACAGGCTTGAATTTATATTTTCGGTTTCTGCTCCGGTAAAGGAAAGTTTTGCAAAAAACGTTATCAAGCTATTTCATCCTGAATGGAAGGAAAAAGATATTAAATGGGCATTGACACGTTCACAACTGTTACGCGGCGAAGAAGCCGTTCAGCATGTGTTTGAAGTGGCTTCGTCACTTGATTCACTGGTTGTAGGTGAAAGAGAAATAATTACCCAGGTTAGGCAGGCCTTTGAATGGTCGCACAAGCATGGATTAACAGATGATTTTATAAGGTTATTGGTTCGTAAAACAATAGAAACAGCTAAAAAGGTTTATACCGATACCAAAATTGCTGAAAAGCCAGTTTCAGTAATGTCACTGGCTTGCCGTAAGCTACAGGAATGGAACGTAGGCATTGATTCAAGGGTAATAATGGTGGGTGCAGGACAAACGGCCGATATTATGGTTAAATACCTGAGTAAGCATGGTTTTACCAGGTTTACCGTGTTTAACCGTACCCTAAAGAACGCTAAAGAGCTAGCCGATAAATATAAGGTCAATGCGCATTCACTAAAGGAATTGGAAGCATTTAAGGGTGGTTTTGATGTGCTTATAACATGTATTCAGAGTGCAAAGCCTGTAATTACGGCTGATGTGTTTGATGCCCTTGCTAATAATGAGAAGGGCACCAAAATGATAGTTGACCTTGGGCTGCCATTCAATGTTGATAAGGCGGTACTTACTAAAAAAGGTGTTAAAGGAATTAATGTAGATAGCCTGAATGGCATTGCCAAAAAGAACCTGAACGAACGTAAGGGAGAAATGGTGTTAGCAGGAAAGATAATAACAGAAGCCGTAAATGAGTTTTATACCGACCTGAAAGGCCGTAAAATTGAAATAGCCTTTAGCGAAGTACCGGTGCGTATACGTGAAATTAAAGAAAGGGCTATGTCTTCGGTCTTTTCGAAAGAAATTGGATCACTTTCTATTGAATCGAAAGAAGTGCTTGAGAAAGTGATTGATTATATGGAGAAAAAGTGCATCAGCATACCTATGCAGGTGGCTAAGGAAAAACTCCTCGACCTGGAGGCATAAAATAAGACGAATTATTATCTATTTACGACGAACCTTTTTTAGGGTGCAACGTATTTTTGTGGAAAAAGTATTATATTTGCTTCAATTGAAGGGTGTAAATGGCTGAAAAGACTACTATTTCCAATGTTTCTGAGGACTTTGAGGTGAAAAAAATCGAAGGTGATTTAACCAATGACCTATTTAAAACGGTATGTGAACTTACTACCGATGGCTTGGCTATTACCGAAAATGGATATTTTTTGCATGTAAATGATCAATTACTGGCTAGTTTCAGGTTAAAACGTGAACAAATAATAGGCACCAATTCAATTGATCTTATACATAAGGATGATGTTGCCCTGGCAATGCAGGAAGTAGCACAGAACCGTAAAATATTTTATGAACTACGGGTACGCAGGGGAGATGGAATATATATATCTACTGAAGTAAGGGGGCATCCTGTACTATATCAAGGAAAAAAATGCAGGTTATTAATAGTTAGAGATGTAACTCAGCGTAAATTATCAGAAAGACTTTTCAATAACTATCTCAATATTATCGATGCCTTTCCTGAAGCAATATGTGTGCACGATAAATCAGGTAAAATTTTATTCGTTAACCGTAGTGGTCTAAAACTGGTAAGTGCAATATCACAAGACCAGGTTGTTGGTAGAAATGTCATGGAGTTTGTTTTGCCTGAACACCAGGCTACCATAAGGGAAAATAAACCACGCTTCGAAAGACAGGAGGCCATTACTGGCCGTTTTGTGAAAATGAGACAATTGTTCGGATCAGGTGAACCGATAAGTGTTGAGGCATCAGTTATTCCAACGGAATGGGGCGAAGAGCCTGCAGCTATGGTTTTATGCCACGATACATCACTGGAAGAACAAATTGAGAAAAGTGAAATAGCCAAACAGGTAATGCAATCGGTGAACGAGCATTTGCAATGGGAAATTACAGAACATAAGATGTTGCAAATGCGCCTTAAGAAAATGGTAGAGGAGAAGGAATGGCTGCTGAAAGAGGTTAACCACCGTGTTAAGAACAACCTGCAGATCATCACCAGCATATTAAATTTGCAGATAAATCAAATGCCGGATCCTAAGCTGGTACCTGTAATGCGTGAATTTCAGAACAGATTCTATGCGCTGTCTTCCATATATTCAAGTTTATATCATTCCGAAGCCGATGAAGAGATAGACATATCTTCATACCTGAAGGATCTTACACATAACCTTTTTGTATCGTATTCTGACCCGCAAAAGCGCATTACTATTAATTGTGAGACTTCACGCATATTCCTCGATTATGATCATGCTATAACCTGCGGACTGATAGTAAATGAATTGGTTTCAAACTCAATTAAGTATGCTTTCCCTAACGAAAAAACAGGAAAGATAAAAGTGACATTGAAACAAACTGGCAAAAAAGTAACACTTGAGGTGTCAGATAACGGAATAGGTATTAAGCAGAAGACCATTAAAAAATTATCACGTGTATCGTTGGGCTTGCAACTGGTCGATAGCCTTGTTACACAGTTAAAAGACGGAGAAGTTAAAAAGACATCAGATGCCAAAGGCACTAAATATTCTATCATATTCAAATCAAATAACCCGGCTATTAAAAAATCCTCCAAATAATCCCCTTTCATGAAAAAAACTAGCGTACTGATTGTTGAAGACGAAGTAATTATTGCTCGTGACCTTTCCCAGACCCTTACCAAACTTGGTTATACCGTTGTGGGCCATTGTGTAAAAGGCGAAGATGCCATTGAAATGGTAGAAGATAAAACCCCCGATATTATATTGATGGATATAATGCTGAAGGGCGATATGACCGGTATTGATGCGGCAAAAGAGATCCGTAAAAAATTCCAGGTGCCTATTGTTTACCTTACAGCATATTCCGATGAAGATAGTATTGGCAGGGCAAACACATCGGGCCCGGCCGGTTACCTGGTTAAGCCGTTCAAGGCTAATGACCTGCGTGCTACCATTGAAACTGCATTGTATCGTTTCAATGAAGAAGTAAAGCTTAAGAAACAAAATGAAATGCTTTACCATTTGGTTCAGAACAAAGAATCGAAAGATATTTTGTTCGTGAAATCAAGTTTTCAGTTGGTGAAAGTGGTAATGAAAGATATACTTTATGTAGAAGCATTAAAGGACTATGTTACATTGCACACTATAAGTGGTAAGTATATTATTCGTTCTACCATGAAGAGTATCCAGGAAAAACTTCCGGCTGATCGTTTTGTTCGTGTACACAGGTCGTTCATTGTTCGTATAGATAAAATAATATCTATCGACCATACAAAAGTTATACTCGAATATAATAAGGATGTACCTGTTGGCGGGCTTTACAAGGATGAGTTCCTGAAGAAGATCAATACGATTTAGAGTCTAACCCACTAGAGCGAGGAGCATACTGAGTAATCTGGTGAGTTAGGAAATATGAATATTTAATACTTAATATTCATTGAAGTTTTAATGAATTAATATAACCACATGAAAAAGACTTTACTAGCCTTATTGTTTTTTACTTTTAGTTTCTCAATTGCATATTCGCAAGCACCCAGTTGGCTTTGGGCAAAAACTGCCGCTGGAAGTATTTACACACTTGGGATGGCAACTGATGCTAACGGGAACATTTGTGTTACCGGTTATTTTATAGGAGGTAGTGTTACATTTGGAAGTTATACGCTAACTAATACTGGTTATTGGGATATGTTTCTTGTAAAATATGACCCCGATGGTAATGTACTTTGGGCAAAAAGCGCCGGTGGAGATAATAATGATGCAGGCGTAGGTTTGGCAATAGATTCATTTGGAAATGTATTTGTTGGCGGTCAGTTTCAGAGCTCCTCAATAACTTTTGGTTCTACTACGTTAACAAATACAGGCAGCAGTAGTTTGTTTTTAGTGAAATATGACCCTAATGGTAATATACTTTGGGCTACAAGCCCGGTAGGAAATGTGTATAACGGGTTTGTTACAACAGATCAGAAAGGCGACGCTTATATAGCTGCAGATTTTACAAGTTCTACAGTGGTTTTTGGAAGTACTACTTTGAATAATTCTTCAGGTAATACTAATTTACTTCTTGCCAAATATGACCCTAATGGTAACGTACTTTGGGCTAAAACAGCTATTTCCAGCGGAGGAACTGACCAGCCATATACCATTAATTCTGACAAGAAGGGTAATGTATATATTACTGGAACGAATGGAAGTAGTACTCTTGCCTTTGGAAGTCACACTGTAAACCTAATAGGTAGCCTTGACGCATTTGTTGTAAAGTATGATTCAAATGGTAATGTGAATTGGGCTGAAAATATTGGAGGAACAGGTGGAAATGGACAAACGGTTGGATGTTCAATAGCTGCCGACGCAGTAGAAAATGTTTATATTTCTGGGTATTTCGGTACATCTACAGTCGCTTTTGGTACAAGTACACTTACAAATGGCAATTTAGGTGGACCTGATGATGCTTATTTTATAGCCAAATGCGATTCTGCTGGCAACCCTCAATGGGCGCAAAGCGCTGGAGGCTGGAACGAGAGTGGAAAAAGCATAGCTGTAGACAATAACAATAATATATATGTTGGAGGATATTTTATTGCTCCTTCAATTACTTTTGGTTCTTATGTTTTCCATAATGCTACTCCGTCACCATCAACATACGGACCAAGTATGGTTTTTCTCGTGAAATATAACGGTGCAGGCAATGTGATATGGGCATATAGCGCGGGAGGACTTGATAGAGTTACGCCTGATGCCGGAGATGCAATAAATACCATTGCTATCAATAATGGAAACATATACGCTTATGGTAATTTTGGAAGCGATAGCATTACTTTTGGTAGCACTATTTTAGTTAATACAAATCCTGGAACCGGAGATGAATTTTTAACAAAACTCTCCACCTGCGGGCTTAATGTTTCTACTTCAACTGTAAGTTCAAACTGTGGCGTAGCTACAGGCTCAGCAACTGCAACTCCTTCAAACGGAACACCGCCTTATACTTATTTCTGGACAAACGGGAGTAATAAATCAACTGCTGATAGCCTTGCGAGTGGCTTATATTTAGTTACTGTTACCGATAAAAATGGTTGCAAAACAACAGCTACTGCTAATGTTGCAGATACTGGTGCTCCTGTAATAGTTTTGGGTACAGTTAACAATGTTACCTGCCCCGGCGGCAACAATGGCTCAATAACTATTTCTGTTTCGGGTGGAGTTACTCCTTACACCTTCTATTGGGACAATGGCTCAACCACGCAAAACATCAGCAGTCTTGTTGCAGGTCCTTACCAAATTGAAGTTACCGATGCAAACGGATGTAAATCAACCAGAGTGATTACAATATCTCAACCACTTGCGTTTTCTATGTCTATAGGTACTGCAACTGCTTCATGTAAAGCTTCTGACGGAAGTGCAACGTTGACTGTATCGGGTGGCACAGGTAGTTATACCTATTTATGGTCGCCTTCAGGTCAAACAGTGTATAACGCCACAAGCCTTGCGGCAGGAAGCTATTCGGTAGTGGTTACTGATGCATCAGGTTGTAAGGATAGTATAAGTGCTGCCGTTGAAAATGCAGGAGGACCTATCGTTACAATTACAAACATCACCCATGCCGACTGTTTTACAGGAACCAATGGAACTATAGCCATATCTGATACAAGTGGTATACTGCCATTTACTTATTTATGGTCGAATGGTGCAACAACTTCTTCACTGACGGCGCCAGTAGGATATTATAATATAACAGTTACTGATGCATCAGGCTGTAAGGGAATTACGAGCGCACAAATACAAGATACATTGCCACAAGGAGTATCACTCTGTGAAGTTACCGTAGACACTAATCAACAGAATCAGGTATTATGGAACCGCTCAACCGAGCACAAAATAGCAGCGTACAATATCTATAGGGAAACTACGGCAGCAGGAATATATCGTTTGGCTGCAACACAGCCTTATGACAGTTTAACATTGTGGGTGGACCCAATTGCAGTGCCACAAAGTCGTGGGTACAGATATAAGGTTTCGGAAGTAGACTCATGCGGTGATGAATCTCCATTGAGCCCCTACAACTTAACTCTTCACTTATCTGTAGATGATGAACTGCCAGCAGGAACCTATAAACTGATATGGGATACCAGTTATAATGGATTAGCTTTCACCAAATATTATATTTACAGAGATACGATTATTGACAGGTTTAGTGTAATCGATTCTGTTCTGAAAGGTACACAAACCTATACTGATTTCTATGCCACTTCAAAGAATATATATTATCATGTAGGTATAGATAATCCGGGCGGTTGTAACCCAAGCACTGCAAGAACTATGGGCAAAAATTACAATGCTTCTAAATCTAATACCTGCAGCATTTATGGTACACTTATAACAGGTGCCCCACAATTACAAAATACTAATTCGTTAATGGTGTATCCTAACCCAAGCTATGGTAGGTTTACTATTGAAGAAAAAGGGAATAACGGAAAGTTAGAAGTTGAAGTGTATAATGTTCTTGGAGAAAAGATTTATGCATCAATCCTAAATGCTTCAATTTCCCAAATAGACTTAAGTAACAATGCTAGCGGAATATATATGTACAGGGTGCTAACCGAAACGGGAAGTTTAGTTTCAGCAGGGAAGTTTGTAATACAAAAATAAACGCAAGTAATTGACCTGAAACGGAATATCTAACCAGTCGATTTTTTAAGGGCGAGACATTGCACAAAACAAGTTCTTAGTGAGTCTATGTGGCCTTAGTGCCTAAGTGGTGAATGGTTCTTAAACCAGTTCGAAGTCAATAAATTTCTTTATCAGGTCGGTTTTCTTAACCCTTACATGAACAGTTTGCCCTAACTGGTATACGCTGCCTGACTTTTTGCCTTTCAGGCAATAGTTCTTCTCGTCGTAAAGGTAGTAGTCATCTGCAAGGTCACGGCCACGTACGAAGCCTTCGCACTTATTGGCTTTCAGTTCTACAAAAAAGCCATACTCAGTAACGCCTGAAATAAGTCCTTCAAATTCTTCGGTGCTGTGCATTTGCATGTATTGTACCTGTTTGTATTTTACCGATGCACGCTCGGCTTCTTCTGCCATGCGCTCCATTTTCGAACAATACTTACAAAGGTCTTCCAGTTCATGAACGTTATCAACTGTTTTGCCTGTAGTTAAAAACTCCTGTAATAAACGGTGTACAATTAAGTCAGGGTAACGGCGAATTGGAGAGGTGAAGTGTGAATAAAAATCGAAACCTAAGCCATAGTGGCCAATGTTCTTAGTTGTGTAAATAGCCTTTGCCATAGTGCGTATGGCGAGCAGGTTCAGAATATTCTCGTATGGTTTTTCACGTGCATCTGAAAGCAGTGAGTTGAATGAGTTTGCAATATTGGTGCTCCTGTCGAATGTTGACTTGATGCCCGACTTGCGCAGGAACTCAGTAAACTTTTGCAACTTCTCCGGGTCTGGGGAATCGTGTACACGATATACGAACACATTCTTTTTCTTATCCTTGTTTTGATGTGCGTATTCTCCATCTTTTTGTACAGGAGGTGTTTTGCCAACCAGCTCAGCAACCTTTCGGTTAGCCAGTAACATAAAGTCTTCTATCAATCTATGAGAATCATTCGATTCCATAAACTTTACTCCCAGTGGGTTACCCTTATTATCAAGTACGAATTTTATCTCAGTCTTTTCAAAAGCTATAGAGCCTTCTTTCATGCGCCTGGCGCGAAGGGTCTTAGCTAATTTATTAAGTAAATGAACTTCATTAGAAAGTGCATCTTCCTTACCATCAAGTATCTCCTGCACCTGGTCGTAATGGAACCTGCGTATTGATTTGATAACTGTTTTACCAAACCACTGGTTTTTTATTTCTGCTAAGTCGTTCAGTTCAAATACAGCCGAAAAACAAAGTTTGTTCTCATTCGGATTCAGTGAACAGGTGCCATTTGAAAGGGCTTCCGGTAACATGGGTATTACCCTGTCAACAAGATAAACCGATGTGGCACGTTTCTGCGCTTCTTTATCAATTGATGAATTCAGTTCTACATAATGGCTAACATCGGCAATGTGTACACCAACTTCCCAATGCCCGTTATCAAGTTTTTTTAATGATAGTGCATCATCAAAATCCTTGGCATCTATAGGATCAATGGTAAATGTTGTTATGCCCCTGAAGTCGCGTCTGCGTTTTATTTCTTCGTCCGATATGTTCTTGTTGAGTGCCGCAACATCTTCTTCAACTCTGTGCGGAAATTTTAATGGCAGCCCGAATTCCT
>JABCZY010000049.1 GCA_013289395.1 Bacteroidota bacterium | reverse complement strand
TTACCCTCTTCTTTAATTACTTCAATTCCCTTTATTGCATTACGAATAATTATGCCGTTATAATCACCTGTGAATAGCACATTGCTGCCACCGCCTAAGATCATAAATTGTTTACCTTTTACTTCAGGAGATGATAAAATTTCTTTCAATTCATCAATAGAAGCAAACTCTGTATAATGCTTCGCATAAACCTTGGCATGAAAAGTAGTTATATCTTTTAACGGAAAGTGTTCCTGAAGCTTCATGGGCTAATTTTTAGAAGCCGCCCTGCGCTGCTTTTCTTTTATGATCAAACTCAACTCTCTGCCTGTTTGTCCTTTTACTGATGTGTTTTCCATTGCTCTGCGTATCAGGTAAGGCAATACATCTCTAACCGGGCCATAAGGCACATACTTGGCGACATTATAGCCTGCATTGGCAATATTAAAGCTGATATGGTCGCTCATGCCTAGCAACTGCGAAAACCAAACGTGAGGATGGTTAACAGGAATATTATTTTGCTTCAGAAGCTTAACTAATAACATAGCACTATCCTCATTATGAGTCCCGGCGCATAAAGAAACAAATTCAATATTCTTAATGCAAAATTCAAGTGCAGCGTTATATTCTGCATCTGTTTCTGTTTTCGTATTATTTATGGGAGAGGCATAGCCCATCTTTGTCGCACGTGCTCTTTCTTTTTCCATATATGCACCGCGAACCACTTTTACTCCGAAATAATATTTCTTTTCTTTCGCATCGTTCAAGGCATTCTCTAAATAGATGAGCCTGTCATTGCGATACATTTGTGCCGTGTTGAACACAATACATTGTTCTTTGTTGTATTTAGCCATCATGTTCTGTGCAAGGCCATCAACAGCATTCTGTATCCAGCTTTCTTCAGCATCAATCAGCAATTTCACTTTTATATCGTGTGCCTTGCTGCAAATGCTATCGAAACGCGCAATTACTCTTTCCCATGCTTTTTGTTCTTCAGTAGAAAGTTTTGCATTAGCAGTAACTTTTTCCATCAGGTTAATATCACCTAAGCCGGTTGGTTTGAATACCGCAAATGGAATATGTTTATTTTGTTTAGCAAGATCTAATGTTTCTATTATCTCCTGTGCAGTTTGGTCAAATACGCTTTCTTCTGCCTTGCCTTCTACCGAATAGTCAAGTATTGAGCCAACATTGTATTTACCTAATGCTTCAATTGTTTTCAGGCATTCAGTAATATTCTCACCACCACAAAACTGACGGAAAATGGTGGCTTTAATAAAACTACGTATTGGAAGATGCGTATTGATGGCGAATGTTGTAAGCTTCTGGCCTATCTTAACCAAATTGCTGTTGCCAACTAATTTAAAAAGCCAATAGGAACGCCTGAGGTCGTTATCAGTTTTACCTGAAAATGCAATAGCTGTGTCGTTGAATGATAACATACTTAAAATCCTGAACAAATATATGTAAATAAGCCAGTCTGGCCTATGATAATTATCATTGAGGAAATGTTTGCCCGGCTATTATCATGGCACTGTTGAATGCTTGCTGATCAAGTGAAAATGGAATATTATTAGCCTTGAAATAGTTTATTAAATTCTCAGTCGGCATATTACCGGTAAGTTTATCACTCGCCATTGGGCAGCCGCCAAAACCTTTTATAGCAGAATCGAACCTACGACAACCACTATCAAAAGCAGCCTTCACTTTCTCCTCCCATTTGTCGGGTGTAGTATGTAAATGAGCACCAAACTCAACATCTTTCAATTCAGGAATGAGAGTCGAGAACAGTTCCGTAATATTTTGTGGATTGGAAACTCCAATGGTATCTGACAAGGCTAATATCTTAATACCCATATTACTTAACTCCCTTGACCAATGCATGGCTATATCACTACTCCACTTCTCACCATATGGGTTACCAAATGCCATTGATATGTATACCACAAGTTCTTTCTTATGTTTTATACACAGGCTTTGTATCTCTTCAACCCTAACTAATGATTCTGCTATTGAAGAATTGGCATTTCTTTGCTGAAATGTTTCAGATATTGAAAAAGGGAAACCTAAATAATTGATCTGATCGAACTGAACTGCATCTTGCGCACCACGAAGATTTGCAATAATTGCAAGCAACTTGCTTTTGGTTGAAGTGAGGTTTATCTTATTTAACACCTCCGCTGTATCCTTCATTTGAGGAATAGCTTTGGGTGAAACAAAACTGCCTACATCAATTGTATCAAAGCCAACTTTTAGTAACGAATTTATATAGGCAACCTTTTTCTCGGTGGGGATGAAGTCATGTATTCCCTGCATTGCATCGCGTGGGCATTCAATTATCTTCATACAAATAGGATTTATAAAACCGATTTGAATTGCGAAAGAAAACGCATATCGTTTTCGAAGAATAGTCTGAGGTCTTTTATCTGGAAACGAAGCATAGCTATACGTTCAATGCCCATACCAAAGGCGTAACCGGTATACTTTTTACTATCAATACCACAATTTTCAAGTACATTGGGGTGAACCATTCCGCAACCTAAAATTTCTACCCAGCCGCTTTGCTTGCATACCGGGCAGCCTACGCCGCCACAAATAATGCATGATATATCCATTTCAGCACTTGGCTCAGTAAAAGGAAAGAAAGACGGGCGGAAACGAATTTTTATCTTTTCACCAAACATCTCCTGTACAAAATAATAAAGTGTTTGTTTCAGGTCAGCAAAAGAAACTCCTTCATCTACATAAAGGCCTTCAACCTGGTGAAACTGACAATGTGCACGTGCAGAGATTGTTTCATTGCGGTAAACCCTGCCCGGAGAAATAGTCCTGATAGGTGGCTTTTGGTTCTTCATTACCCTAACCTGCACGGATGAAGTATGAGTACGTAATAACCATTTATCAGCACTATCTGATTCAACAAAAAAAGTATCCTGCATATCCCTTGCCGGATGATCTTCAGGAAAATTTAATGCACCAAAATTATGCCAGTCATCTTCAATTTCAGGGCCTTCAGAGATGGTAAAGCCTATCTTGGTAAATATATCTACAATACTTGCTCTTACTAATGAAATTGGGTGCTTTGACCCAAGTTCAATTGATTCTGAGGGCAACGAAAGGTCAATATTCTTTTCTGACGAAGAACCATTTTGAGCAGAATTAGTTTCTTTGGCATCAGCAAACTTCTTCTCTGCCATTTGCTTTAACTCGTTCAATTGCTTGCCCACTACTTTGCGTTGTTCCGGGGCAAGGGTTTTGAATTCTTCGAAAAGATCTGCCAGAATACCTTTTTTACTAAGGTATTTTAACCTGAATTGCTCAGCCTGGTCAGGGTTTGAAATACTTACTCCGCCAACTTCTTCAACTAATTCCTTTACTTTACTTTCCATCAATTACTTTACAATTTCGGTGCTCAGAATTCTGACATCTGTTAATGGCCTGTCAGTTTGATCAGTCTTTACACCAGCAATCTTATCTACTATGTCAAGGCCTTCAATTACTTCACCAAAAACAGTATAATTATTATCTAATTGTGGTGTACCACCTACTGTTGTATATGCTGTCCTTTCTTCAGGTGTGAACTTAAATTTGTCTGATTTATCATACATAGCATCAATCTCAGGCTCTATGGTTTTTGTCAAAGCCTGCAAGCTGTCAATTGCGCTTTCATTTTGGTATCGTATAAATTTTTTCTTCAGCTCGACATTTTCAGGCCTACTTATTATCTTTGTAAAGATCTGCTGCTTAATACCAAAATTGGCGCGTTCTTCCATCGTATCAAGCTCACCACTCCTGAATTTCTTTCCCTGCACAATATAAAACTGGCAGCCTGAAGAAGCTTTAGAAGGATTAACCTGGTCTCCCTGGCGGGCAGTAGCTAATGCCCCTTTCTTATGAAATAAGCCCGGAACAATTTCTGCAGGCACAGTATATCCAACATCGCCGTTGCCAAGCATTACGCCAGACGAAGCCTTTTTTGAGTTAGGATCGCCCCCTTGTATCATAAAAGTCTCAATTACCCTATGAAAAAGCGTACTGTCATAAAATTTCTGATTAACCAGTTTTATGAAATTATCCCTTGTTTGGGGAGTCTGATTATAGAGTTTTACCACAATATCGCCCATTGTAGTGCGTATTTTGACCTTTGTCTCCACATCTTTAGCCTTTTCTCCCTGAGACATACCACATGAAGATATTCCCAATATTATAAATCCGAACAGAATTTTTTTAAACATTCGAAAATTTGTTTATTTTTGTGAAACGTAAAAGTAAACGATTTTAGCTTTTCATGAAGAAAATAATTACTTATTCATTTTTCTCAATAGCATTTTTGTTATTTGTTATGCTGTGCGGAACACAGGTTTCATGTAATAAAAATACAACCTGCACGGTAGATATTCTTATTGTTGATACTACCGGTTTCAGTGGAATTCAAACGCCTGTGGCAGGTGCTACTGTTAAGCTATATGCCAATATAAACCCTCCTGGGCAAGTACAGGCAACAGGTACTACTGATAATAGCGGACATGTTCAGTTTTCTTTCCCGAACCCTGCAATATTTGATATAAAGGCATCCAAAGGTGCTATGACAGGTACAGGCCTTATACAGTTGCAAATTGGCGGAAACGCTACTCAGACTGTATTGATCAAGTAATTCTTCCAATCCTCACTTTCAAGCGCTTCCTTTAACAGGGTATTCCTGTTTACTAAGAATTTATGCATGTAATTACGTAATACCACCTTATCAAATAGGTACCCGATAATTCCATATGGCACTTCATAATTGAAAATGTCTTCCATTGTTGTTAACGTACCTTTCTCTTGGAAGAGATGTATATGCTTTAGGCTTTTGAATGCTCCTTTCTGCATTTCATCCGTAAAACGCTGAGGATAGCTATAGTCGGTTATTTTAGAAGTAAGTTGTTGCCTGATCCCAAAATGCCTAGCCCTAAAGGTTACAACTTCATTTAGGTTGATCAGGCCACTTGTTCTGCCTGCTATGGCTTCTTCTTTTGTAGAAGCAGCTGTTTTTACATGAAAATCAATGCTTCGTGCCAGATCAAAACATCTTGTTACAGGAGCACCAATCTCTGTTACAAACTTTATTACAGGCATAATATTGACTATTTAAGCATCATCACCCAGCCTCGCTGGTTGAAATACTCTCCTTTACCCGATGTATATTGAATATGGTATATATACACACCTTCCTGAACAAGAGGGCCATGAAAGGTACCATCCCAACCCTGAGTAGGATCTGTTGTTTCAAATAATAGTTGCCCCCAACGGTCGTAAATGGTGAAGTCGTAGTTCTGCAGATCAACAAATACAGTAACTGGCCTGAATACCTTATTTACTCCTTTTGGGTCAAAGGCATTGGGAATATACATTCTTGGATCCTGATAAGCGTAGGCAATATTTGAAGTGCTGGTGTCTGCTAAAGGAGAAGTAGAAGGTTGTTGCTCCATTGCTTGTACATAATATCCGAAAATGCCTTGCCCTGTTATAATAGCGCTGACATTATCGGTGTAATTGGTGCTTGATCCTGAAACCGAACTTATGAGTGAAAATGCACCACCATCTTCATTTCTGAAAATATTATATTTATTAACTCCATTTGTCCAATCCCCGTAAGCATTCCAATTGAGCGTATTGGTGCCACTATTGTCTCCAGAGGCAGTAAGATAAATGGTTTGCCCAATCTGCGTCGAGTCAGTTATAATAGAACAACTATCCTCTGAATAGACTACATAGGTATAGCTTTGTGTATTGGGATCAGCTGAAGGGTCTGTAAAGCTATAATAAACGGTGTGGGTAGCCGCGCTTATAGAACCAACATAAACTTGTTTGGTGCCAGGTTCATTTGAACGTTTAATAATGAACTCCTGGATACCTGCCCCAGTATCAACGTACCAGTTTACCTGGTTTTGAGTCGAATTATTAATTACGGTAGCAGAGCGCATATAATCAAATTTAGGGCCGGGTGGAGTAGTAACCTGGTAACATATTATGTTGGAGGAAGCTGTTATGTTATGATGTACTGAATCTACCGCCACTACAAAATAGCAAAGGGTTTCTTTGGTCGATAAGCCAGTTTGAATATATGTTACTGAATCAGCCGGATTTATTTTTAAAACCGTGTATGCGCCACCATTAATACTCACATATATTTCATATTCAAACAAATTATAACCTCCGCCACCGCCGGTTACAGGAGGTGCATCAACATATTTATTCCAACTTAGTTTGTTAGTTTGTGTACAATTATCTGGCGTTTGCTGTAAATAAATAGTATGTTGTGGATTATCTTCCGCACTTACGTTATGGCAACTATCGAAACCTGCTATACGGAAGCTTAATGACCCCGTACCGGGAGAGGCTCCGGTTAAATTAAAAGATGTTGTATTTATGCCATACACGCTATCAATTATAATCCATGCATTATTAATATTTTCGTATATATAATATCCCACTACATCCTTAGTAGGGCTAGGGTACCATGATATTTCAATATTTCCTGTCGGACCTACACTAACTGAATCCATTACAGGCATAACCGGCGGAATATTATTCTGAAAAGTACCACCTGACCAATTTGAAGATGATTGGCAACCCGAGGCATCATTGGTCACAATTTTATAGTTTAAAACTGCGTTACAGTACGTGATTGTATCTGAATAGTTCAATAATTTTGTGGAATCTACCAAGGTCCATTTATATTTATACTCCCTATAAATATAATACCAGCCATTGAAAGTAGGAAGATTAGGTGTGCACATGGGCGTCCAGTGTAATAGAGCAACCCCACCACCATTGGCAACACTCAGGAAAATACTTTCTACTGTGTCGCTCGAGGCTGAAACAGTACCCGAAGTAGTTGTAGCATAAAAATAATAAGGAACAGTACTTGCGTTAATTGAAGTAATAGTTGTCGAATTTTGATTGTCAGGTGCAACGTTTGCACTATTTGTATAACCAGCCGGCCTGGTTTTAGATGTGAAGATATTATAGGAAACAAAGCTATTGTTAGTATCAGCAGGAATAGTCCATGTAACGGTTGCAGCGCCGGCTGAATCAATAGCAATGCAGTGAATTACTGGTGCACTTATTGGTTGCGCATTAATACACTGATTGCTCGCCAACAGGCTAACAATCCCAACAAACAGACTTATTATATGTTTTACCTTAAACAATAGGATACTGAATAATAAACGAAGTTACGAAAAATAACGCATTGAGGCTACCCTTAAACGGTTAAATGGCTCAGTTATTGTGCTTTATATTCCTTAACAGCATCTACAAAGCATTTTACATGATCCACAGGGGTATCAGGATAGACACCATGACCTAGATTGGCTATATAGTTGCGGGTTCCGAATGATTGGATCATGTTGTGAGTTGCTTTGCGGATAGAAGTTTCGTTGGCGTAAAGCAGGCAAGGATCCATGTTACCCTGAAGGGTTTTATTTCCAAATGTTTTGCGCGCATCTGCTGCGTTAATAGCCCAATCGAGCCCTATAACTCTGCAATTGAGCTTGGCTAACTGCTCACTGGCAAAATAGGCCCCTTTGGGGAATGCAGTAACAGGCACAAGAGGGCTGAGTTCATCTACAATACGGGCTATATATTTGAGAGAGAATTCATAGTATGTATCATGCCCTAGTATTCCACCCCATGAATCAAATATCTGAACCAGGTCGGCACCTGCTTTAACCTGGTCTTTAAGGTAACGGATTGTAGTAGTGGTAATTTTATCAAGTAAACTGTGTGCTAATTCCGGCTCACTGAATATCATTTTCTTTGCTACAGAGAAGGTTTTAGAACCACTTCCTTCGGTCATATAAGCAAAAATCGTCCAGGGGCTTCCTGCAAAACCAAGTAAGGGTAGTTTATCACCTAATTCCTTACGGGTAAGCTTTAAGGCATTTACCACATACTCCCAATCTTCCGTATTCCCTATGTGTAAAGCTTCAATGTCTTTAGCTGTTTTTATAGTCTTCTCAAACCAGGGTCCTTTGCTTTCAAGCATTTGATAAGGTAAGCCCATAGCTTCGGGTATAACTAATATATCAGAGAAAATGATTGCTGCATCAACACCCAGTACATGAACAGGTTCCAAGGTTACCTGGCAAGCCAATTCAGGTGTTTTTACCAATTCAGTAAAATCTTTAACTGAAGCACGTACCTTTCTGTAGCCCGGTAATATACGACCAGCCTGCCTCATAAGCCATACCGGCACTCTTTCTGTTTCTTCACCCCTTGCTGCTTTCAGCAGTAGATCATTTTGCATAAATTTCAGTTATAAAGCGGCACAAACTTATCCATTTTAAGCAGATAAAAGCGTAATTTTACATCCTCAAATCTGAATACTGTATTTTACTATATGGAAGCTGCTACACCAACAACGCCTGTAATTAATCTTGAACAGGAGAAGAAAGAAATACTGAACCGCTACCGCAGTTTATTGCGTTCATCTCGCCGCAAGTTCGATGATGATGATAAGAAGCTTATCAGGAAAGCGTTTAACGTTGCAGTAGAAGCACATAAGGATGCTCGCCGTAAATCAGGAGAGCCATATATATATCACCCTATAGCTGTTGCACGTATAGCAGCGGAAGAGATAGGGCTTGGTGCAACTGCTATTGCCTGTGCACTGTTGCATGACGTAGTTGAAGATACTGACATTACCCTTAAGGATATTGAGGGAATGTTTGGTAAAAAAGTCGCCTCAATTATTGATGGCCTTACCAAAATTTCTGGCGTATTTGATGCATCATCTTCATTACAGGCCGAGAACTTCCGTAAGATGTTGCTTACGCTGGCAGATGATGTGAGGGTTATATTGATAAAGCTAGCAGACAGGCTTCATAATATGCGCACGCTCGAGTCAATGGAAAGGACCAAGCAGTTAAAGATTGCCTCTGAAACGCTTTACTTATATGCTCCCTTAGCTCACCGCCTTGGCTTGAATAATATTAAAACAGAGCTTGAAGACTTGGGGTTAAAATATACTGAGCCTGAAATATATAATGATATTGATCAGAAACTTAAAGACACGCAGGCAGAACGTGCCCGTTATATACACCGCTTTATTGTTCCTTTACGTGATGTATTACATGAACAGAAACTGAAGTTCAGAATATTCGGAAGACCAAAGTCTGTATACTCTATATGGCATAAGATGAAGACCAAGAGTGTTCCGTTTGAAGAGGTGTATGACATATTCGCTATTCGTATTATTATAGATACGCCACCTGAACAAGAAAAGGCAGATTGCTGGAGGGTATATTCAATTGTTACAGATTTTTATTATCCGAATCCAGACAGGTTGCGCGATTGGGTATCTACTCCCAAGGCTAATGGATATGAAGCCTTGCACACAACTGTAATGGGTCCTAACGGACAATGGGTGGAAGTTCAGGTACGCAGTGAACGTATGAATGAAGTGGCGGAAAAGGGTTATGCTGCACACTGGAAATATAAACAAGGCCAGGGCCATGTAGAAGACCCACTTGAAGAATGGTTACGTAAGATCCGTGAGTCATTATCAAACCCTGATAGCAATGCGCTTGATTTTATTGATGATTTTAAACTGAATCTTTTTGCAGATGAAATATTTGTATTTACTCCTAAAGGAGAAATGCGATCAATGCCGGTAAACTCAACTGCACTCGACTTTGCGTTCGATGTGCATTCTGAGATAGGGGCAAAGTGTATTGGTGCTAAGGTTAATCATAAGCTTGTTCCTTTAAGCCATAAGCTTAATAGTGGCGACCAGGTGGAACTGCTTACATCGAATAAGCAAACACCAAAGCTCGACTGGATGAACTTTGTGGTTACAGCAAAAGCAAAATCGCGGATCAAGGAATTTCTGAAGGAAGAAAGAACGAAACAAGTTGATACGGGAAGAGAAGAACTGAAGAAGAAGATGCATCATTTGAAGATTGAATTCAATGATACATCAGTAAAACGCCTTACTTCATTCCTTAAGTTGCCTGATTCCAACGAAGTGTTTTATCGTATAGCTATCGGTAATATTACCAATAAAGAACTCAAGGAATTTGTTAAAGTAAAAGATCAGAAGATTGAACCACAGGCGCCTACTCAAACCCTTGAACAGCTTGTATCTAACAAACGCGGTAAGTCTGATTTCCTGGTTATTGGTGATAACCTCGATAACCTAGAATATAAATTATCACCATGCTGCAGCCCGATTCCCGGCGATGACGTCTTTGGATTCATTACCATACATGAAGGAATTAAGATACACCGTGTGAACTGCCCTAATGCTATAGAGCTTATGTCGAACTATGCCTATAGAATTGTAAAGGCAAAATGGACAAGTCAGAAACTTATTTCATTCCTTGCAGGTATTAAGGTAATAGGTATCGATAAGCTTGGTATAGTAAATGGTGTAACACAGATCATATCAAATGAACTAAACGTAAATATGCGGTACATTAGTTTCGATACCAATGACGGTACTTTTGAAGGTAACATTATGGTGTTTGTGCACGATACCGCGCACCTGACAAGCTTAATGAAAAAGCTTGAAAAAGTAGATGGGGTAATTAAAGTAACAAGGGTAGATACTAATCAATAAAACTAGTTAGCTTTCAATGTATAGTGAAAGCTTTCCATGATAGGGTTAGCCAATAGCTTTTTACAAGCTTCCTCTATTTTTGCTTTAGCTATATCTTCAGATGTTGCATCAACCTCAACGGTAATATGTTTACCAACACGCACGTTTGCAAGTTCACCAAGGCCAATGTTTTTAAGTACACCTGTTACGGCTCTGCCTTGCGGGTCTAACAATGCCTTCAAAGGCATTACATCTATTTCAGCTACAAATTTCATATCAATAATATTGTGGCGCTAAATTACAATATTACGGCCAATACAATAAATGATTTTACCAACATTTCATAAATAACCGTTTAGGTAAAATAAAAAAGGAGCTGATTAGGCTCCTTTTCATTTATTGGTAATAAAGAGCTTTATTCTATAACCATTTTCCTGGTTTCAGTTCTACCATTAATATTGAAGGAATAGAAATAAACACCGGCCTTGAATTTTTTTGCATCAAGGGTTATCTGGTGCTTACCGGGCGATACTAGGGTATACTTGTTATTTACAAGTTCTCTGCCTGTAATATCATTAACAGTAAAGATAATGTCAGAAGGCTTAGTGAGATTATAGTTGATTTGACTTGTTTTATTAAAAGGGTTCGGAGAGTTTTGAGAAATTGAGAACCCATTATCATAAATTGTGTTTATACCGGTAACATCAGTAAACGACACACTTGCATATATTGCAATGTCCTGCCAGTAAAAGTATTCAGTATCAACACCACATAAATTCCATTCATCATTATCAAATGCTCCTGCACCGGAAACAACACTTAAACTGCCTTGCTGGTTGCCATGTGAATCAGGCCATGTGGTTGGAGCAAAGTTGGGGTATTCATAATATTCCCAACCGGTAACGTAACTATTACAAGCAGGATTTGGGCCTAAAGGATAACCTATATAAGTAAAAGTATTTGCATAAGCACTTCCTGAACTGGCACAGGTTGCAGTAGGGAATGCATAACAAAATGCAAAAGTATCAGCCTTTGAGCCGGAAAATTGAAGTGTTACAGCAAACTTGGTACCGCTTGCAATATTAAAGTTAGGAAGCACTCCCAACTGATAAATTGTATCAAGGTTCCTACCTGGTAGATTCATCCCTTTATTCAATACAACAGTGTCGGTATATAATACAGTAGTGCCCGGGTATCCGTTAGGCAAGACGTTGGTAATAATAAATTCAACTGTATCATTTGTTCCTGAAGTATTTTTATACAACACAGGTGCTATAAGCGTATCAATGGTAAGTGAACCTGCTGCAGCCGAGTATGCGGTAGTAGTATATACATCAAGTATAGTATCAAATGCCACAGTTGCATAATGTGACAGATCGAAGTTTTCAGTAGTTCCCGATCCGGTATCCTGTATGGTCCACATGCGGTTAATATATTCAATGTTCCATCCGTTTGTCAAGGAATAAGATGCCTGAAGTGGCATATCAGTTTCAGGGTACTGCACGGTTGCAGTTGTTACTGCGGTGGCTTTTTTCTGAGTAATGCCCTTTTCAATGAATTTTTTTGGAGAAACGGCTTTTACCTGATGTAATTTTGAATGTAAACGACCAGGTAAGTTTTTCGCAGAAAGCCCGATGGCTAAAATCGAAAAGCCACCAATTAATAGTACTTGGTTGATTTTTTTCATGATTTTTTTGTTTGTGTTTTGTTTAGGGGATTATGAATCTATTTGACGATAGCACATATAAAAACTTGCGTCGGAATTATGGAACAAATTTGAAGGTAATATTTAATAAGTACAAGAGTAACTTATTCTACTTTTCAACAATCTCAGGTTTTAAAATTGGGGTTTCATTGATAAATACAATATTTTACAAGCCCTGCATGGCGTTTGATGTATATTTATTAAGAAATACTTCTGAAAAACAGATGTTTAGTGAGGTAATATAACTTTTGGCTATAAAATGTGTGATTTACACTCCGTATATATGAACAATTGTTGACATCTCTTAAGTCAGGCTACACTCAACAACACATTGAATATCAATACCCTATTAAGGCAATGTTAATTATCACAAATATGATAATTATCAGCAAAAAGCGTCAAAAATAAATTGTATCTTCGCGTTGAATTGACTTTGAGGGAAGTATATACATTTAATAAACCTGGTTACACTAATAAAAATAGTGCAGCCACGCCTTTTGCTAATTAATACCGTTAAAATATATAATACATAAACATGAGAAAAATGATTACACTTAAAAGAATTATTCTTGGTTTTTCATTGCTGTTTGCAATGAACAGTATGGCTAATACTATTGTAGCAAAAGCAAATGGTAACTGGAATGCAGTAGGTACATGGTTGGGTGGAGTTGTGCCGGGTCTCAATGACAGTGCGGTTATTCCAAATACTTTTACTGTTAACCTGGCCGGGGGGCCTACAACGGTATATGCAGTTTACGTGCAAACAGGTGGTATATTAAATGGCGCGGGACAAACGTTGATGATACGTTCTTCAGTTACAGGACTTACTAATGCGGGAACAGTTACATTCACAACCGGTACCCTAATCGATTCGGGTGGTTTTTATAATAATGGTGGAGTATTCACCTGGGGAACCGGAACATTAAAAATGGCCGGGACTGCTAACCAGGTGCTGGGAGGAACATCTCCATCTACCTTCTATAACCTTAATATTAATAACACAGGTGTGTCTGCATATACAGTAACATTAGGAAGTGCAATTACTGTTACTAACACATTAACACTTACAGCGGGTGTTCTTGACGTATCGGCATCTAATTACCAGGTGACTATAGAAAAGACCTTTAATAATAGCTCAACAAGCACAACAGTTTCAGGTGCACTTGGATTTAATGCTGAAACAGGAACGGTTGACTTGGGTGGCGGTATTAACGGTCCTATAACAATTACTAATGGTGGCGGTATACAGACAACTACATTTTATAATCTTACAGCTGATGCGAATACCAATACCATTACCTCCAACCACGCTGAAATTGTAAATAATAATCTTACAATAACCAATTGTATATTATCAACCGGTGGCACTTATACAATTGGAGGCTCAGCTACAGTAAGTGCAGGTTCAACCTGGACATTAACAGGTGGTACGTTAAACATAACTGGAAATTTACTGAATAACGGTACATTTACCTTAGGAGGAAGTAACTTTAACATCAACGGAAACCTGACCAATAATGGTACATATACTGCACCAACAGGTGGTACTACTACTTTCCAGGCAACTGCTGTACAAAACCAGAACCAAACTATTGGCGGAACTGCGCCAGTATCTTTCTGGGCACTAACTATAAATAACCAAGGTGTTAATGACACCATAAAACTGACACAACCTATTACAGTAGGCAATAATATGACTGTTACAACAGGCGTTGTAAATTGTGGTACAAACCAAATTACTGGAAGTGCAAACAGGTTAACATTGGGCGCAAACACCACACTTATATTAGGAACACCTACATCTAACACTGTTATTAGCTGCCCTGTTTTCACAAACTACACTATTAACGCAAGTAGTACAATCATCTATCAATCTGATGGCAACCAAACTATTGCCTTTCTACCAAGCTACGGAAACCTATATATTTATTCAGGCACCATAGGTGGAATTCATTATACAGCTTCATTCACTCCAACAGCTAACATTACTATTAATGGAAATTTAATTATAGGGAATGGAACTTCGTCTGGTGTGACTTTAAATGTGGCCAATAATGCATTCACTGTTACAGTTATAGGAAATGTAACCACCGGCACAGATGGTACCTTGTCATTTGCTGATAAAGGCTCGATGAATATTGAAGGTAATTTCAGTAACAATAATGCTGGTATAGGTTTTGTTTCCGGTTATTCTACTATTACTTTCAACTCTACTGCGGGGCTTAATCAAAATCAAACGATTAACTCTGTAACTCCATTAACCTTTTACAGCCTCATCTCAGCTAATGCCGGAGCTACAAACAATAAGGTTACGCTCGGGAATTCAATAACAACTAACGGTTCATTACAGATAAATGGCGCTAGCAACCTCGATGTTAATTCTGTTGGTAACTACCAAATTACCTGTGATAGTAATTTCACAAACAACCAAGGTTTAACAGGGTTTTCTGCTCAACACGGAACAGTTTTATTTAACGGGCCAACAAATGTGATAACAGGTAATCCTACCACTTTCTATAATATGACTGTTGGTGCCTCAGGAGTTGTTACATCAACAGCTAACAACCAGAATGTTGGTAACAATTTTTTAGTAAATGTCGGTGGTAGCATAAATATTACCGGAAGAACATTCACTGTTACCGGAACAGTAACAAACGGTGGCACTATGACTGTTGCAAATGGAACTTTAACTGTAACTGGTGCGGTAAGCAACACAGGTATCATGTCCTTTTCTACAGGCGCATTTAATGTCGCAAATTCTATTACCAATAGCGGTACGATCAGCTATTCCGGTAACGCTAATATTACAACAACAACCGCAAGTGGTAACTTAATAAACAATGGCACAGGAACTATTACATGCAGTACTGGAGGAACAATTACTGTGAGCGGTAGTTTAACAAGCTCAAGTACCGCTACTCCGGCAATTACAACCACAACTGGCAATATAACCGTAAGTGGTGCTACTTCAATTACAGCAGGCTCCATATCATTAGGTACTGGTATATATACTTCTACCGGAAACTTTACGATTGGCAGCGGGGCAACAGTAATCTTCTCTAGTACAGGTACCTTAAATGACCAGGGCGACTTTACCAATAACGGTACATTCACTGCTGGCAACTCAACTGTTAACATGAACGCTACCTTAGCTGAAGACAGAAACCAGAATATCAACGGAACTTCGGCTACCACTTTCTATAACCTTGCTGCACTTAACTTAGGTACTGCACCTGCAATTAATGATACTATTTTATTAGGGCGGGCAATAACCATAGGTAACAACCTTACCCTGACTAATGGCGTGCTTGCATGTAAAACACATACCATTACAGGCCCTGGTGGAGGCTCAGGAATTTTTACAATGTCAAATGGATCAACATTTATTCTTGGTTTACCTACCTCAAATACTTTTGTGGCATTCCCTACTTTTCTCACCACTACTTTAAACAATACAAGCACCGTAATTTACCAGGCAGATACTAACCAAAGCATTGCTACAGTAAACTACAGTAATTTGTATATTTATTCAGGTAATATTGGTGGTAAAGCTGATTCAGCTACCCCGTCAAGTATTTCAAATTTTAACGTCAGTCAAAATCTTATTGTAGGTAATGGAACATCATCAGGTGTAACTCTGTCGGTGCCATTAACTAATACTATTAGTGTTGTCAATGGCAATGCAACTATTGGTACTGATGGTACTATAGCCTATTCAGGTGGTGGCACATTGAATGTGAATACAGGTACGCTTACCAACAACGGTACATTATCATCGAACGGTGGTAATACCTTTACCATATTTGGTAATACTACCAATAATGGTACCATTAAATTTACAGGCGCAGGTGCTTTTAATGAGCGTAGTGATCTAAATAATAACGGAACATTTACATGTGGTACTTCAACCGCACAGTTTGTTGGTACAGCTGGTCAAAATCATAATCAGAATATCAATTCCACAACCCCAATTACATTCTGGAATTTAACAGGGGCTAATGCTGGTGCAACTAATGATACTGTATTTTTGAATAAGACTGCTACTGTTAATGGTAACTTTACCATCAATAATGGTGGTGGTGTATTTAACTGTCAAACCAATACAATGACAGGTAACTCAGGTGGTACACTTACACTAGGAACAAATACTACATTAATACTCGGTCTTCAAAGCTCTGTTACTTCAGTACCTTTCCCTGATTTTAAGGTTGTTGCCTTAAGCGGATCAAGTACAGTTATATACCAGGCAAATGCAGCCCAAACTGTTGAGGTAAAATCTTCATTTACTCCATTCAATACTGTTAATTATGGCAATCTTGATATATACACTGGCTCAGCTTCATCATCTAAAACATTATCCAATACAAATAACTTTATAATTGTAGGTAACCTTAATATTGGAAATGGCACTTCAACTGGTGTATCAACTTTAGCACTTACAGGAGCAAACACAAATATCATTACTGTTGAGGGCAACTTCATGAACAATGGTGTTTTCACTCCTGGTGCATCAACCATAAAAATGGCTGCTACACTTGCTCAAAACCAAAACCAAATAATTGGCGGTACAGCTGCAATTACAACTTTCAATAATCTTACCATTAACAATTTAGGTTCAACCAATACCTCAGTTACACTTGGCAATCCAATTTCTGTGGCTACAGGAGCAACCTTAACACTTACTGCCGGTATTTTAGATGTTTCAGTATCTAACTACCAAATAACCTGCGATGGTAC
>JABCZY010000048.1 GCA_013289395.1 Bacteroidota bacterium | reverse complement strand
TCCATTATGGTATATTGGGGAGTATTCTTTTTGGGAGTATTAGGTCCGAAAACTGCAATGGAACTTGGCCAGAACATTTTATCAATTACCTTTTCACGCATTAGTTCAAGTACACTTAACAGCCCTTCCATATTTAGCTTCCAGCCTTTTTCAGGATATTGCTCAGCCGTAGCAGATAGTAAAGCAGCGAGGTGGTATACTTCTTTTATACTATGCTTTTTAATTATTTCAACGAGTCGCTTGGTATCAAGTACATCAAGTGTTTCAAAAGCACAGTCAATATTATCATTCTGCTTTATATCAGATGCAACTATCTTATCGTTCCCAAATGTTTTACATAACTCTTGTACCAGTTCATGTCCTATTTGTCCTCCAGCTCCTATTACCAGTGTTTTTGTATCCATACTAATTTTTATCGAAGAGTTGGGCGAAAGTAGTAAAAAGTTGCTCAAGGCTTGTGTATTTAAGCCTCCTTTTGCTTGCATTTTAGTAGTTTTGGTTTATTGTCGTTATTTTGGTTGCTTATTTTAACTAATAAGCATCAATTATTCTGATTATTAGGCATTTACCAACAGACCTCAAATTCAAATATTTTATACCCAACCCTTCAGCCAAAATCTCCGTACTAGTTAGTAGATCGATTTAAAGAAGTTTGTATTAGCCCCGAATGAACGTAGAAGTAGACCTAATAACAGCCTGCATACGAAAAGAGCGTAAAGCCCAATACGAGCTTTATAAATTGACATATAGATACCTGATGAGCATTTGCATACGATACAGTAAATCATACGAAGAAGCACAGGAAGCTTTAAATACTGGTTTTATGAAAATATTGAGCAATCTTGAAAAATACCAATCTAACATTCCCTTTAAAGCATGGATTCGTAGAGTGCAGATCAACGTGCTTATTGATGAATACCGCAAGCAAAAAAAACACATTGATAATATTAAGTATGTGGAAGACTTTGAAGAATTACCTGTTGCAGCTGCATTGAATGATGCTATTGCAAAAATGGATGTGGAAGAAATTCATAAACTGATAGTGCAACTCCCACCTATGAGCCAAAAGGTATTTAACCTTTATGTAATTGACGGATTTGAACATAAAGAAATTGCAGGCATGCTTGGAATTAGTGAAGGTACATCGAAGTGGCACTTACATTCTTCAAGGGAACAGTTAAAGGTTATGCTCAATAAAATGGCATTTGCAGTTAAATCATTATTATTATAATGAACGAACAGGAAAAATTTGACGATTTATTACGCTCTAAATCAGAAGAGCGTGATTTTCCTTTCGATGAAACGAACTGGGACAAGGCTGAGGAATTAATAGAACGCTCAGAGAAAAAGAGAAGATTTGGATTAATCGGGACTATTTTCATGGCCGGTATTGGTGTGGGTATTGTGCTTATGCTTCCATTTATAAATAACAATAAAACTCCAAATACAGTTAATAACATATCCTCAGGACAGAATAATAGTGCTGCTGAACAAAATAAAAATGTGCAACAGACTTCGAATAATGCTATAAGTGCAATAAGTGCACCTGAACAGCACGTAACTGATAATAAACAAGCAAATAGCACAGCAAGTTCTCAAACGGCAATATCAACGAATGGTTCAGGTGTAAGTCCTGTGAAGAAGACCAGGCATACTAAAAATTCTGATTCTGATGCCGGAACACAATACAGCTATGTAAGGCCTTCCGCACAAAAGAAAGATCACAGACAGGTTAAGGCAATTTACAACCCGAATAGTAATAAGTGGGTTCAAAACAAAGCATATAAGGGCTCCATAGATGTTGCTGATTCTAATCAACAACTCACAGCAGAAAACAGCAATAACTCTTCAACTGCTATAACTGAAAAGAACCCAACTGACAAAAACAGAACCGATGTTCAGCCTAAAACTATTGAGAATAGTTCTGCTGTTACAAGTGATCTAACTCAGAAATCCGATACACCTGCTAACAAAAAAGCTACCCCAAATAACGATTCCACTGCTCAGAAAAAAGATTCTTCCACCAATACCACTCAACCTATTGCGGAACAACCAGCGACTAAGTCAAAAAAATATTCGCACACACTATTTAGTGCTGATGCAGGTGGTGGGTATTCATTAGGCTGGAAAAAAGAAAATGGCACACAGGGGAATGGGCTTAGCCCAATTTTGGGTATTAGTGTTACACACTATTTCAGTACCAAAATATCTACTCTTTTTGGATTACAATACAACAGCCTTGGCAATATAAATACACTCTACTCAAACAGTACTACAACTTACGATTTTGGAACTACTACCAATGTAAACTCAGTTACTGTTAAAACACTCTACTACCTTTCATTACCAATTAAGCTACAATATAATATCTCGGGCAAGAATTTAATAAGCGCTGGAATTGATGTTCTTTACCTAGTGAATAGTAGCAGTTCAGTTGTATCCTACAATCAAAATTATTTTGGTGTATCAGGTAATACCGCATCAACCAAAATGGGGTATATGGACGGTATTAATAATATGGACGCACAACTAACATTAGCATATAGAAGAAAAATAAATCGTTTTACAGTAACCGCAGAAGGCTATTATGGCCTGCTTGATATTGAAAGCAACACCTTTTTTGGTAATAATGTGTTTGAGAGAAACAGTGGCTTACGATTTATACTTTCATACAATATAATAAAATAGAGATGAAAAGCCTTAGAATATTTTTAATCAGTTTATCGGTAGGCTTATTTATTATAAGCTGCCAAAAAGAACATATAACGACAACTAATACAACTGTTGGAAGTCCTGTGTTTTATTTCAATGGAACAGTAGGTAGTAATAATGTCAGCCTGCAAGCGGGTAAAAGCAATTATTATATGTATTCATCATATAGCCAAAACAGTGCCGGAGTATATAGTTTCATTGGCAACCTAAAGGAGTTTGGATGTAGTAGTAATTGTGTTTCAAGCATTGAGTTTATAATTAATAATTATAGAACGAGGCCTTCTGGTGCTGCAGAAACATATTTAACAGATAGTGCATTAACTGCAACTTCATATAACTATGCAAGCCCTGGAGGAACATCGACAAAATATCTTGCAACTTTCTATCCAACTCTTGGCAGTGTACCTAAAAAATACACCTTTACTTTTGGTGATGGCTCTATCTTAAATGGCACAAATTCACCTCCACCGCCACAAATTCAACATGCCTATTCTCATCCAGGCAATTACTCTACTAACCTTTCAGTAGTTTTTGACAGTACGCATACCTCTTCTTTATCAAACCAATTGAACCTCGGAATTCCGGTAAACAATATCACTGCCTTCCTAACATTTAATGATAGTATTTCACCCGTTCTTTATAATGTTTCTATTAATGGAGGACAGGGCCCTTATAAAACCCATTGGGATTTTGGAGATCCACTTAGTAACTCGCAAGATAGCACTAATCGTACTAACGTAATCAACTGGGATTCTGCCTCACATTTATACGTCAGTCAGT
Organism: Bacteroidota bacterium; assembly: GCA_013289395.1. Lineage (GTDB taxonomy): Bacteria > Bacteroidota > Bacteroidia > JABEUT01 > JABEUT01 > JABEUT01. The sequence goes on along the minus strand of JABCZY010000048.1, from coordinate 13,821 downwards.
TACAGCACTTGGTTACAGTAACGATAACAGATGCGAATAAGCTCACAGTTACAGCAAATGCAAACATGGTTCCCGGCCTAAGTAACAGGGCTTACTTAGCAAGATATTCCATGGCAACCCCTTCACCTGTTTCCAATTCTTCAGAGCTTTCCAACGTAACAATTATTTATACAGATCCTTCAGGTGATGTATATACTACAGCAGATTCCAGTCAGAATATTGGAAGCAATTTCCAGGTCGTTTCTGTTGCTCCTTATAATAACAATGAGAATAATCAAACAACCAAACAATTACACATAAAATTCAATTGTACTTTATATGACAATAAAGGAAAATCATTAACTATAACAGGTGGAGATGCAGTAATTGCTATGGCTTACAAATAATTATGACATTATTTGAGAATGGTACCCAACCCATTATATAAAACATGCGTATTTGTGTGTAAAGGCTAAAACTGAAATAAAATATTAATATAACAACCAACATGAAAACAACAACACGAACAAAAACCAAAAGAAACTGGATTCCCATATTGCTGTTAGCAATTGGTATGTTCAGTACAAATGCCCTCTGGGCATTTACGGCCAGCTTTACTACTACTTATGGTAGTGCCGGAGCAGTTACATTTACAAGTACCTCAACAGGTACTACCTCTAGTACTATATACTATTGGGCAACCGGTAATGGTAGCCCTATAGTAAGTGGAAGCACCTTGTCGACTTATAATTACACCTATCCTTACAATGGAACTTACACGGCAGTATTGTATATTTCTGACACTACGACCAATGCATTTGATAGTACTTATGCCACTGTAACTGTAACTAATGGCGGTACATGTAGTCTTGTTTCAAGGTTTTACGGTAGCCTCGCTACAGGCGGACAGGTGAATTTTACAAGCCTTTCTCTCGATACAAATTCAGGTACCACATATAGTTACGATTTTGGAGATGGATATTCTTCATCTACTAAAAACCCAGCTCACACATACGCTTCAAATGGTATTTATTATCCAACCTTAACCGTTTATAATGGTTATGGCTGCACAAGCACATCAACTGATACAATTAACATGACAACAGCAACAGGATGCAGTGTGAGTGCAAACTTTACTGTAAGTTATGGAGTAAACGGACGTGTAAATTTCACCAGTACCTCTACCGGTGTAACCGGCTGGGCTAGTTATTCATGGAATCCCGGAGATGGTAGTAGTGTATCAAATAATACCAGTTACTCTACATACGAACATACTTACCTTGCTAACGGAACCTATAAAGTTACCCTTATTGTAGATCAGGATAGTGCTACTTGTAACTCCACAGACACTATGGACATTACAGTTACTAATGTAACTGTACCTTGTATGTTAAGCGCCGGCTACACGTATATAGTAAATGCTGCAGGGCAAGTAAATTTCACAAGCACATCAGCACATACCAATAGCGGTACTGAGTATTATTGGAATACCGGTGATGGCAGTGGAGATGTTTTAGGTACAAGCACACTTTCTCATACCTACACAATTCAGGGAAATTACCCGGTACGGCTTATCATAAAAGATACCGGTTCAGCATATTGTATTGATTCAATAATTCAGTACGTAAATGTAAATACAGCTGACAGTAATTTATGTGGGTTACATGCCGGCTTTACATATACTGCAGGGCTAAATGGGCATATAACTTTTAAAAGCAACTCTTATACGGCTTTAGATAGCTCTTATAGTTATCTTTATAACTGGACTGCTGGTGACGGCAGTGCGACATATTCTTCATACGATTCAGTCCATAACTACATATATACAACCAATGGAACTTATACAGTATCATTAGTCGTTACAACTTGGGACTGTAAAGATTCAGTATCTGTTCCCATAACTATATCTAACGTAACAACTCCTTGTACATTATCAGCCAACTTTAACGCTATAAATGATACAACTAAAGGAGTAATTAATATTGTAAGTACCTCTACCGGTACTATATCAGGAACACAATATTATTGGACTCCCGGAGATGGTTCTGCTACCATACTTGAGTCTTCAGGTAGCTTTAATTATACCTATACTGCCAATGGAACCTATAGCGGAATATTGACTGTAGAAAACACAGGGTCAGCCTTCTGTATTGATTCTATTGCACTGCCAGTAAACATAGCTAATGTAGATTCATTACATGCAGGTTTTTCAACTGTTTCTAATTATGATACCATTGGTTATTATAATTATGAATTCACGAGCACTTCTACAGGCACAAACAGTAATACAGTATATGCCTGGGAGCCTGGAGATTCTACTGCCGGAGATACCGGGGTTAATATGACAACCTACTATCACACATACAAATACGCAGGTGCACATACAGTTACCTTATCACTTTGGTTCGATAAGTATCCTGTTATGCCAGGGCATAAAGCTCAAGGTTTTGGTGGCACAAGATATGATTTCACAACATACAGCCAAACAGTTTATGTTGGTGCCCCACAAAGCGTAGCGACTATTTCAGCATCAAATTCTGAAACTAAATTATACCCTAATCCTAATAATGGGTCATTCAGGATTGTAGTTAATGGGGTAACTGATAATAAAGATGCAGAGGTAGAAATAACCAACATTCTTGGCGAAGTAGTTTATCAAACAACTGCAAATGCAAGTAACGGTATGATATCAAAAGATATAACTCTTCCAGGTGTTTCAAATGGCACCTATTTTGTCAGAGTAATAACTTCTGGTAACGTTTACAATAGTAAGACTGTGATTAATAAGTAATATAGGTTTTCTTCTAAAAAAGCCCTGAAAGATAGCTTTCAGGGCTTTTTTATTGGTGTTTACTGCGTTATTTATAAAATTGGAGCATTTATTGTACCTTTGCCATCCTTGTAAAAAAACTATGTTTCTATATAACAGGGTAAATAAGAAAGAACTACGTAAAAAAGTAGCGGCTGAAACCTTCAAAAGAGTTACACTCTCTTTTTATCGCTATGTATATATTGAGAATCCTACAAAATTAAGGGATGAGCTTTTTGCATTCTGGCAGAATTTAAATGTACTCGGGCGGATATATGTTGCTAATGAAGGTATTAATGCGCAATTAAGTGTACCCGAACATAATTTCAAGGCTTTTATTGATTACCTGAACCAACACTCTCTTTTTGTTAGCGTTCCTCTCAAATATGCTATTGAAGATGATAATAAATCTTTCTTTGCGCTTATAATAAAGGTGAAAAAGAAGATCGTTGCTGATGGTTTAAAGGCAGGAGCATTCGATACAGAAAATACAGGACAACGGCTTGATGCACTTACCTTTCATAAAATGGTAGATGAGCCCGGAACAGTTGTGGTAGATATGCGTAATAATTACGAAAGTGAAGTTGGCCGGTTCTATAATGCTATCTGCCCTGATGTAAAAACCTTCAGGGAAGAGTTACCTAAAGTATTGGATATACTGGAAGATAAAAAAGACAAGAACATATTGCTTTACTGTACCGGAGGAATACGCTGTGAAAAAGCAAGTGCATGGCTTAAACATAATGGATATGAGAATGTGTTCCAGTTAGATGGAGGAATTATTCAATACGTGCATGAGATAAAAAAGCATGGACTTGATTCAAAATTTATTGGAAAGAACTTTGTATTTGACGAACGTTTGTCGGAAAGGGTTACCCCAGATGTTTTGAGTAAGTGTCATTGCTGCGGAGTTGTTACCGAAAGACAGATAAATTGTTCACACCTGCCTTGCCATACCCTGCACATACAATGCGAAAAATGTTCAGAGGAAAGGAAAGGTTGTTGTAGTGACAAATGCCTTGATGAATACAGCAAGTTAGTTGCTGCCTGCTAATTAAAATTGATGGAAAAACGCTGGAATGTAAAGGAGCAAGCTCCTGAAGATAAAGTGCGTAAGCTAAGCGAAGCTATCCGGGTAAACCCTGTTATTGCCAATTTGCTGGTGCAACGTGGTGTAGAAACATATGACCAGGCAAAAGATTTTTTCCGCCCCGACTTGAAAACATTGCATGATCCTTTCCAGATGAAGGACATGGATAAAGCCGTGAAGAGGATTACTGATGCTGCCTTAAACAGGGAAAAGATATTGGTATTCGGAGATTACGATGTTGATGGCACTACCTCAGTAGCATTGGTATATACCTTTTTGAAATGGCTCGGTTTAAATTGTGGTTTCTATATTCCTGACCGCTATGCAGAAGGTTATGGTATTTCATTTAAAGGTATTGACCATGCTGCTGAAAATGGATATACGTTAATTATTGCACTTGATTGTGGCATTAAAGCACATGACAAGGTAAAATACGCCAACGAAAAAAAAATAGATTTCATCATTTGTGACCACCACAAACCGGACAAAACATTGCCGGACGCAGTCGCCATACTTAATCCTAAGCGTACTGACTGTGAGTATCCATATAAGGAATTGGCGGGTTGCGGCATCGGTTTTAAACTGGTTCAGGCATTAGCTATTAATTATGAAATTCCATTTGATATGCTGGAGCAATACCTTGACCTGGTGGGGCTTAGCGTAGCATCAGATATTGTTCCTATAACAGGCGAGAACAGAACACTTACTTTTCATGGTCTGAAGAGGATTAACCGAGAGCCTCGTGCAGGGTTTAAGGCGATTATGAACCTTGTTCAGTTACGGAAAGAAGTTACTGTGAATGATCTTGTTTTTGTATTCGGACCCAGAATTAATTCTGCCGGAAGAATTGAATCAGGCAATAGTGCAGTTGAATTATTGATAGCCGATAATCCTGAACAGGCAAAACTTTCTGGCGATTCCATAAACAAAACGAATTTTGAGAGAAGGGATGTAGATGCCATGATAACCCAGGAAGCAGTAGCGATGATTCAAGATGATGATTCCCTGAAAAAGAAGAAGACTACTGTTTTGTATAACCCCGAATGGCACAAAGGAGTAATTGGAATTGTTGCATCTCGCTTAATTGAGAAACACTACTACCGGCCTACCATAGTTTTGACCCGTTCAAACGGGAAAGTGACCGGCTCGGCACGCTCAGTCCGTGAATTTGATCTATATGAAGCCATCGATGCTTGTTCACATTTACTGGAACAATTTGGCGGGCATAAATATGCTGCAGGCCTGACCATGAGCGAGGAAAAACTACCTGCCTTTATTGATCTGTTTGAGAAAGTTGTTTCAGAATCTATCACGGCTGAGCAACTTCGCCCGATGATAGAAATTGATGCTCCGCTTTCGTTTTCTGCTATTACCGAGAGCATGTACAATATATTAAAGCAATTAGCACCATTCGGGCCCGGAAACATGACGCCTGTCTTTTACTCTGATAATGTAATTGCAATGCGGGAACCTCAAGTGGTAGGAGCTAATCACTTACGCCTATCGCTTGCCCAAGCCGACAACCCTTCTATTTCATTTAACGCTATTGGTTTCGATATGGGAGAATATGCAAAGCAAATACACGCCGATAAACCATTTAAGATAAGCTATAGCCTTAGAGAAAACGAATGGAACAATATAAAAAGTATTGAGCTCAACCTAAAAGATATTAAGCCCTAGTCGCTATTCATTATCTTTGCACCCAGTTAAAAATATGCACGCAAATACACGTCATCTGGAAGAACTTGAATCGGAAGCAATTTACGTATTACGTGAAGTAGCTGCCCAATTCGAGAAAACAGCCTTGCTCTTCTCAGGTGGAAAGGATTCAATAGTTGTAAGCTACCTTGCGCGTAAGGCATTCTGGCCGGCAAAAATGCCATTTGCACTAATGCATATTGATACCGGGCATAATTTTGAAGAGACTATCACCTACCGTGATGAATGGGTAAAAAAGATTGATGCAAGACTTATTGTTCGCTATGTACAGGACTCTATTGACAAAGGAAGAGTAAAGGAAGAAACAGGATATAGCGCAAGCCGCAACCTTTTGCAAACCGTAACATTACTCGATGCAATTGAAGAGCTAAAGCTAGATGCCTGTATTGGTGGCGCCCGCCGCGATGAAGAAAAAGCAAGAGCTAAAGAAAGATTCTTTTCACACCGCGATGAATTCGGGCAATGGAACCCCAAGAACCAACGACCTGAGCTGTGGGATCTTTTCAACGGGAAGAAGAATATGGGTGAGCACTTCAGAGTGTTCCCTTTAAGTAACTGGACCGAACTTGATGTTTGGCAGTATATTAAAGATGAGAACATTCCAATTCCTTCTATATACTATACGCATGAAAGGGAGTGCTTAAACAGAGATGGACAATTGCTTGCCAAGTCATCGTTCATAAAGTTGAAAGAGAACGAAAGATACGAGAAACAAACAGTTCGTTTCCGTACTATAGGAGATATGACTTGTACGGGTGCAGTACTTTCAAAGGCATCAACCATTGATGAAGTGATTGAAGAAGTTGCCGCATCTCGTGTTACGGAAAGAGGAACCAGATCTGATGACAAACGTTCGGAAGCAGCTATGGAAGACCGTAAAAAAGCTGGTTATTTTTGATACATTATGACTGATTCTACCAAGCATACTATAATTGAAAACCCTACACGGGGATTGTTGCGTTTCTTTACTGCAGGCAGCGTAGACGATGGCAAGAGTACCTTGATCGGTCGCTTATTATATGATACCAAATCTATTTTTGAAGATCAATACGAAGCAATTAAGAATACCAGTGAACTTAGAGGCGAAGAGAATGTTAACCTTGCATTGCTTACTGATGGCCTTCGTGCAGAAAGGGAACAAGGTATTACTATTGATGTTGCATATCGTTACTTCTCTACCCCACGCAGAAAATTTATTATAGCGGATACACCCGGCCATATTCAGTATACACGGAACATGATCACCGGATCATCAACTGCTAACCTGGCCATAATAATGGTTGATGCACGCCACGGTATTATTGAACAGACTTGCAGGCATACACTAATTACTTCTCTTATTGGCATACGGCATATTATAGTGTGTATAAACAAGATGGACCTTGTTGACTATAAGGAAGAGGTTTTTGAAAAGATACGCGCTGATTTTGAAAAGTTCTCTTCAAAGCTTGAGGTTGTAGACGTACGGTTCATACCTATTTCTGCCTTAAATGGAGACAACCTGGTTGAAAAGTCAAAACATATGCCATGGTATGGTGGTAGCACATTACTATATCAATTAGAAAATATACATGTAGCAAGTGATGAGAATTTAATTGATTGTAGGTTCCCGGTTCAATATGTTATTCGCCCGCAAACAGATGAATACCATGATTATAGGGGATATGCAGGTAAAGTAGCCGGTGGTATATTCAAGAAAGGAGATACAGTTGTTGTGCTACCTTCAGGCTTATCCTCAAAGATAAAAGCAATCAATACATTCGATGGAGAGATTGATGAGGCTACTCCAGGTATGTCCGTAACGATTTTGCTGGAAGATAACATTGACATTAGCCGTGGCGATATGCTTGTAAGAGAGCATAACAAACCAAAAATGGAACAGGATATTGAACTGATGGTTTGCTGGTTGAATGAAAAGAAATTGACTGTTGGTGCTAAGTATGCTATTAAACATACCACACAGGATGCAAGATGTGTTGTAAAAGAAGTTCTATACAAAGTAAACATTAACACATTGCACCGCATTGAAGATGATAAAGAAATTAAGCTGAATGATATTGGCAGGATCACCATACGTACTACAAAGTCTTTATATTTTGATTCATATCGTAAAAACCGCCACACTGGCAGTTTAATATTGATTGATGAAGCCACCAACGAAACTGTTGGAGCGGGAATGATACTTTAATTTATTGCAGAAAATCTTTAAGCTCATCCGTTCTTTGTTTCGTGAAGAATGTTTGAATAGAGCTTTCACTTATACCCGGACAAACTACTTTGCCAAACTTCACCCATGCTTCTTTATATACTATCCATTTTCTTTCAGTGGTTTTTATTCCTTCCTTTGTTACGGTTCCCCAATCATAAGGGCCTACTTTCTTCTCCATTATCTGCTTGTATGTTACATTCAGCATACTATCGGCCATTGCAAAGTCTTTATCTGAAGAAGTGGGGAATGAATGCGCACCGGCCTTCACTATTTCATTTAGAAAATCTTTTTCAAGGGCGTTTTGTTCTGCAGATTGAAATGCAGACCTCATTGTCCCCGACAGATCAATCTCGTTATTAACCCTTGTGTCAAAGAACACCTCAGCTACTTTATTAAGCTTTGAAAGCGCCGCTGTGTCTTTCGCTGGCCAGTTAACTGTAACAGAATCTAACATCCTCTGCCTGCCCCATTCCTGTATAGTAGTGTTAAGATCTTCACATACTCCTGACATCATGCCGCTTGTTATATCATCACATATACTAAAAACTGTATCAATATTATATTGCTTTAATCTTTTCAAATGGGCTGTTCTGTATTCCAGTTCTGCAGGAGCACTCCATATATTAGCACATGCCAAACGCAGGCTGATATCAAAGTTCTTTTTCACCCCATAACCATTGGCATATAGCATCATTAAAATTGCCGGCCCGCCAATCGTCTCCGAAGTGCTGTCCTGTAATTCTTTAAAAGCCAGATATCTTGCATTAACATAATCAACTGGTACGCCAATTCCGTAGTAATAATCTTTTGAAAGCTTTGCCTTTAGTTTGTCTTTACTGAATCCTGCTGGCGGCAAATCCTTTTTCGGAAAATCAGAAGCCTTCATTGGTTTGCAAGTGTCCTGTGCGTTGCAGGTAAATGTTATACCAATTAGAAGTATTGCAATGAGTTTCATTTTCCCATAAAAGCTACCTAGTCTATTCATCTTCTTTCACTTCAATATTAGTTGGCATAAAATATATTACAGCTATCCCTATAAATATTGCCAATGATATATACACAGATATAAACCCGGTAAATATTGAAACAAAATAAAGGGCCGTTGTTGACCTTAGTTTTACACGCGCCTTTTTTCTGAGTTCAGGAGACAGGTTTTCAATGAACAGGTAATGGTTCGAATTAACATACTCGCGCATCAGTGCAAATGAAAAAGCGCACATAAACATTACAAACCCATACAAGGCTGTAAATTCAGGCCGTTGAAAGTTCTGCCCTAAAAAGTTGGTTGGAATAGGAATTAAGCTCATCCAGAATAACAAGTGCAGGTTATGCCACAGCAATTTACGATCGGCATTTTTCAGCTGCCGTAAAAACTGGTGATGGTTCACCCACAAAACCCCAACCATTACAAAGCTTAACAGGTATGCAATAAACGGCTGAACCATTCCATATAACTGTTGCCATATAATTTCAGTAGTAGCGTTTTTATCAATAGTTGGAATCTTTATAAGCAATATCATCAGGGTAATGATGATTGCTATCACTCCATCACTAAAAGCTTCTATGCGCGTAAGTGGTATGGGTATATGTTTTTTTGCCATGCTGCCTGTAGAGTCATACAAAGCTAAATGAAAAAGGGCGGTTATTCACCGCCCTTTTCTATGACTTATAAACTACCCCTATTTCTGAGCAGCAAGGTATTTTGCAGTACCGGCATGTGAGCCTTCCATACCTTTTTCACCTTTTCTCCAGTTAGCAGGACAAACTTCTCCCACTTCTTCATTGAATTGAAGCGCGTCAACCATACGGATAGCTTCATCAACGTTACGGCCAAGCGGAAGGTCATTCACTAACATGTGGCGCACTAACCCCTTTTTGTCGATAAGGAACAAGCCACGGAAAGCAATTGTATCGCCCTCTGCAGTTAATTTTCCTTGCGCGTCCATTTTATATTCGCCAGAAAGCACACCATAGTTAATTGATATCATTTTGGTAGTATCGGCTACTATAGGATAGGTAATACCTTTAATACCACCTTGCTCTTTTGCCATTTGTAACCAACCCCAGTGCGATTGTTCGGTATCGGTTGAACAAGCAACCAATGCTACATTACGCTTTTCAAATTCTGCCAATGCATCCTGAAATGCGTGAAGTTCCGTAGGGCACACGAATGTAAAATCCTTTGGATAGAAAAAGAACACTACATACTTTTTACCAATGTATTGTTCCAATGAAAAATCGTTGATTATCTGGTCGCCAAATGCAACTGCACTTGCCTTAAACGCAGGGGCCTTTTTACCCACTAATGTTGTTATCATTTTTTATGTTTTTATAGTTATTTACTTAATAGACGCGCAAAGATATGAAAGCCCTTCCAGATTTAGAATGACCTGTATCACCTTGCTGAATATCAGTGAATTACTTACCTAAAATATAGGCAAACATAAGCGGCGCAACAATAGTCGCATCCGATTCTATTATAAAGCGAGGTGTTTTATCACTCAACTTACCCCATGTTATTTTTTCATTCGGCACAGCGCCTGAATATGAACCATAACTTGTTGTAGAGTCAGATATCTGGCAGAAATATGCCCAGAAAGGAGTGTCCGTTCTTTCCATATCCTGGTACAACATTGGCACCACACATATAGGGAAGTCACCTGCTATACCACCACCGATCTGGTAAAAACCTATACCCTGACCTTTAGAATTTTTGGTGTACCAGTTAGCCAGCCACATCATATATTCTATACCGCTCTTCATAATACTTGGCTGCAATTCTTCTTTAATACAATATGAAGCAAAAATATTTCCCATGGTAGAATCTTCCCAGCCCGGAACAATAATAGGCAGGTTCTTTTCTGCCGCTGCCATCATCCAGCTATTCTTAACATCAATTTCATAATTCTTCTTCATTACGCCTGAAAGCAACAACTGGTACATATATTCGTGTGGGAAATAACGTTTGCCTGTATCTTGTGCTTTCTTCCAGAGTTTATGTATGTGTTTTTGTATTCTGCGGAAAGCTTCTTCTTCAGGAATACAGGTATCGGTAACACGGTTAAAACCATGTTCTAACAGATCCCACTCTTCAGCAGGCGACAGTTGACGATAGTTAGGAACCCTTTTATAGTGGCTATGCGCAACCAGGTTCATAATATCTTCTTCAAGGTTAGCACCTGTACATGATATTATAGACACCATATCCTTACGTATCATTTCAGCTAACGAAATACCCAACTCGGCTGTACTCATTGCACCGGCAAGGGTAATCATCATTTTGCCTTTTTTATCCATGTGCGCTATATACGCCTTGGATGCATCTACCAATGTTGCAGAGTTAAAGTGCAAATAGTTGGTATCGATAAACGAAGTAATAGGTCCTTTTTTCATAGTTAGAAGATTTGCGGCAAAAATAACATAATCCTATTAAGGTTGAGATTAAACTAAGGTTAAGACATGGAACGCGGATACCGCAGATTGGTTATAATTTTTACTTTCCGTGTCTTTAATTTCCCTCTCCTCGCAGGAGAGGGTCAGGGTGAGGTCGTTTACTTACCACAAAGAGAACAAAGAAACAGCCCACTAAGGACGCAAAATGAAATACCGTCAGTCTGAGCTTGTCGAAGACCCTCCTTTTCTGCCCCGCCTCATTTCCTCCCCTAAAAGGGAGGACGTTACTTTCTGCCTTTGCCCCATTCCTTACTTTCCCCAAGCGGGGAAAGCATTACAGTATCTATGTATTTAGCCTCCCCGCATTGGGGAGGTTGGTGGGGCGGCCTCACCCCGGCCGGATATAACTCTTAGTAGTCTCCTCAATGGTACGAGTCGCAACATCTTTGAGTTTCTCAAATATCTCATCTATCTCCTGGTCGGTCAGGCGATCAAGATTTACATCGCTGCTTTCGGCACGTACTTTACCAAGGCCATAGGGTAACATCTCAACATAGAATTTTATTTTGTCCTTGCTGGGCATGGTATTTATTTCTTCAACTACAGCTTCGAAATTATTGACCAGGAAATTCTCTATCATTTCCCGCAATTGCTTTTTTCTTTTGTTCTGTGAACCTACAGGCCTGCCTTCAGGGTTGCCTGATTCTCCTTTTGTAAATGGCATTGTATTTTATTTTCTTGTCATAAAGCGAATCAGTACAATTCTGCTTTATTGGGTGGATTTAATACTACAAAGTTAGTAGCAGTACTACCTTTTTATTTCAGAATAGTGATGTGTTTTTCAACAACCTGATTTGGGGGTAAGGGATAAGGAGTGAGGAATAAGTAAAACGGGATTCGTCGTTGCGAGGTACGAAGCAACCTTACCAACTAATTGCATTTTACCACAAAGCACACAAAGTAAAACATCACAAAGTCCACAAAGATTTAACTTATCCCTGAAGCTTCGCTTCTATTGATAAATACAATAGTTAACAATAAAATGAATTGCTACATTTTTTAGCCAATAATTTCATGAAACATTGACCATCAATAATTTAGCTATAGAATATGCTTGCTAAATTTTATTGGTGACAAAAGGCAGAGAAAACAAAAAGCCAATAATATATTATTATCTTCTTCCTTCGCCGCCCGAGTGTGCAGGAGCTCCACCCTGGTGTTCTTGCCTGGCAGGTTCCTGGTGTTGCATGGCAGGCGCTGAATGCTGTGTATGTTGCTGCATTGGAGCTTGATGCTGCTGTACCGGTGCTGAACGTTGCGACTGGTGCTGCTGCATTGGAGCCTGTGTATGTTGTGCTTGTTGCCTTGGAGCGGTTTGGTGCTGCGCTTGTTGTCTTGGGGCCGCCTGATGCTGTACTTGCTGTTTAGGTGCAGTTGCATGTTGTACCGACCGGTTAGTTGCATTGGTATGCGACGGACTGGTAGCAGTATGCGACGATGCAGTATGTTTTGTACCAGCATTATTATGTCCTGTAGAATTAACCCTGTTACCGCCAGCTGAACTCTTTGCTGCGGTTGCAGAGTGACCTCCATTTGCAGAAGAATGTTGACTCTTACTCTGGCTTGCACTATGTTCATGTGATTGCTGAGCTGAAGTAGGTTGAGCATGTTTCTCATTCATAGCTGAATGTTCTGCTGCATTCGGTTCGGCAGTTACACCACCTTTACCATTAAAACTACTGCGGTTTCCTCCCTCGTGCATTTCGCTTCTATCAGAGTATGTGTTATGAAATGAGGAATTTACGTGACTTGCTGCAGAATTATATCTGAAATGATCACCTTCCCATCTTCCGCCATAATAACCATGGCCGCCGTATCCATATCCGTAATTAACACCGCCGTAAAACCCAATATTCGATCCCCAGTAACCGCCATTCCATGCATATATTCCATTATTGCAGCCCCAATAACCGGGCGTCCACAGGAAGCCAACTGTAGGTGGAGAGATCCACATACCCGGAACCCAATAATATCCATAAGCGCCATACGCCCAATAACCTGGTGTCCACAGATATCCATCAGTAGGGCATTCCGGTTGAGTATATACGGGTAACTCAGGTGGTGCGGTTGAAATTTCAATACTTACTCCAACCTGTGCTTTGCTTTCTGCTGCACCAAATAATGATAAGGCTATAATACTTAAAAGAGCTAATTTGTTCATGATATAATATTTATTGTTGTGTATTGATCAGTCTTGGTAAATCTATTTATACTGAAGTTTTCATTGGTAACAAAAGTGAGCCATGTGCCTGTGGCGGCTGTTACATAATTCCTATAATACATTACATCATTTACTTACAGGCATTCAAGCATTGAAACAGGGCTCTTGATAAATTAGTGTATTGCTAAATAAGTGAATAATGTAAAGTTTAGTGAAAGTTTTGCAACAAACCTGAAAGCAATGTGGGTCACTTTTGCGCGGTGAAAATTATTTCACGACTAAAAATGAAACAATGAAAGCATTAGCGTACCTGTCAATTGCAGTTCTTATAATGGAAGGATGTAACACAAAACAAGATCAGCAGATAAAAACATTAAGCATGCAGGACTCTGCATTAATGA
>JABCZY010000047.1:360-17522 GCA_013289395.1 Bacteroidota bacterium | reverse complement strand
ACAAGGTTACAAGGCCACCCCACAACGGCAGAACATTTACCTGGTGTACGCATAGCATCGGGCTCGCTGGGGCAAGGGCTTTCAGTTGCTATTGGCGCAGCGCTTGCAAAAAAACTGAATAAAGACAACAGGTTTGTATACAGTTTGCATGGCGATGGTGAATTACAGGAAGGGCAGATTTGGGAAGCAGCCATGTATGCCGCCGGCAAAAAAGTAGATAATCTTATTTCTACCATAGATTGCAACAATGCGCAAATAGATGGCACAGTAGACGATGTAATGCCAATGGGCGACCTTCGTGCCAAATGGACCTCATTCGGATGGGATGTACTTGAAATGAATGGCAACAATATTGAAGAAGTTATTGCCACATTGAAAACCGCACAACAACATTGCGGTAAAGGCAAACCGGTAATGATACTTATGCATACCAAAATGGGCTTTGGTGTAGATTTTATGGAAGGTAGTTACAAATGGCATGGTTCTGCAACCAACGCAGACCAAACTGCAAAGGCCCTTTCTCAACTGGAAGAAACACTTGGCGATTACTAAACCATGATAAAGCGGCTGAGCAGATTTTCTTTTCTTGTTTTATTCTTCACGTTCTTTACAGGAGCAGTGCAGGCTCAGCAGCCTACCGTACGCGTACTTTTTATTTTTGATGGCTCTTTTAGTATGTACGATACATGGGACCGTACACCTAAAATAGATTTTGCAAAACGGGTATTGGTTGAACTGGTTGATAGCCTTAAAACAGTGCCTAACCTGCAAATGGCATTGCGCACGTTGGGTGCTGATTTTTCTCTTTACCCGAAACGTAATTGCGAAGACACGAGACTGCTGGTTCCCTTTGCAGCGAATAATGCATTTGATATTGAAAGCTCTATAAAAGGAATACAACCCAAAGGCACTACGCCCATTGCTTATACAATTGGCAAATGTGCTGATGACTTTACCCCTTGTGCGAATTGCCGCAACATAATTATTTTAATTACCGATGGAATTGAAGAATGCGGTGGCGATGTCTGCGATGCCGCAAAAAAACTTTTGCAGAAAGGAATTATACTGAAACCATTCATAATTGGTATTGGGAAAGAAAACTTCAGTGATGCGTATACTTGCGTTGGAAAATTCTTCGACGTAAAACAGGAATCTGATTTTAAAACCGTACTGAATGTTGTAATATCTCAGGCGCTTAATAACACTACAGCACAGGTTAACTTACTCGACCAGGAAGGCAGGGCGGTTGAAACCGATGTGGCCATGACCTTTTATGATGAAAGCACCGGCAGACGCATTTATAATTTCATGCATACTATAAACGATGCCGGTAATCCTGATACACTCATCCTTGACCCGAATACAACGTACCACATTGTAGTGCATACTATACCCGAAGTTGAAAAGCACAATATCTCCATTGTATCCGGCAAGCATAACATTATTGGCATAAAAGCCCCACAAGGTTATTTGCATGTGGTGATGGATGGTGATAATGAATACAAGCAATTACTTGCTATTGTACGGAAAGGTGATGATATGCAAACACTGAATGTGCAGCAAGTGGAATCGACTGATAAATATATTGTAGGTAAATACGATCTTGAAATACTTACTATGCCACGCATACATGTGAATGGTGTTAAAGTTTCAGAAAGCACCACAACTACCGTAAAAATTCCACAGGCCGGCTTTGTAAGTATTGTAAAACCAGGTGCAGGACCAATAAGCCTATATACCGAAGATGGAGGCAAAATGCAATGGGTATGTAACCTGGCTGCAGATGCCGTTACCCAGAATATAATTTTGCAACCGGGGCACTATCATGCTATCTATCGCTCTTCAAACATTAAGCAAACCATTTATACCGTCGATAAAATATTTGATGTAAAATCAGGCTCTTCAATAACCGTAAACTTATAATAACGTTACCCTTTACACATGGCTAAATATACCTACACCGAAAAAAAAGATACCCGTTCAGGATTTGGAGCGGGCTTAAGTGAACTGGGCAAAAAGAACCCTAAAGTGGTTGCCCTTTGTGCCGACCTTACCGGCTCATTGAAAATGGATGCATTTGCTAAAGATCATCCGGAACGTTTTTTCCAGGTTGGTATTGCTGAGGCCAACATGATCGGTATTGCAGCCGGATTAACCATTGGTGGGTACATTCCGTTTACCGGCACGTTTGCAAACTTTTCTACCGGAAGAGTGTATGACCAGATACGCCAATCGGTTGCGTATTCAAATAAAAATGTAAAAATATGTGCATCGCATGCAGGGCTCACCCTGGGCGAAGATGGTGCCACACACCAGATATTGGAGGACATTGGTTTGATGAAAATGTTACCCGGTATGACCGTAATTAACACCTGCGATTTTAACCAGACCAAGGCTGCAACCATTGCAATTGCATCTCATGTCGGGCCGGTTTATCTGCGTTTTGGCAGGCCAAGTGTTCCCATATTTACACCTGCCGATCAGGTATTTGAAATTGGTAAAGCAGTTACGTTTTACGAAGGTACCGATGTAAGCATTTTCGCTACAGGCCACCTAGTATGGAAGGCTATTGAAGCTGCTGAAGCATTGAAAGAAAAAGGTATTTCTGCCGAGGTGATCGATTTCCATACCATTAAACCTTTGGATGCCGCTGCGGTTATTCGTTCGGTAAAAAAGACCAGATGTGTTGTTACAGCCGAAGAACACCAGATGAATGGCGGATTGGGTGACAGCATTGCCCAGCTATTGGCGAGAGAATATCCTTGTGCACTTGAAATGGTGGCTGTAAAGGATTCTTTTGGAGAAAGCGGTACACCTGATGATCTTATGAAGAAGTATGGCCTTGATACGCCTGATATTATTAAGGCTGCAGAAAAGGTTATTGCACGGAAGATGGTTGAGATTGAGCGGTAATATTCCCGTCATTGCAAGGTACGAAGTAACCCTACGAACTTGTCGTAATTCGTAATTTTTAATTCTTAATTGCATTTGGGCGTTCCCCTAAGGGTCGGGCTATACGCTACAAGTCCTCGCCTCCTAAGGTCGGCTGTGGGCTTTCCGCTGCTATCCCTAACGTGAAATACACTGTCCACACGACAAAGAACTGCAAAAAAGGTGGGCGCGGGTTAGCTGCTCATGATGCGAGTATAGGAAATTCAGGCAAGCAGGGAGCAAGAGTCGCCCCACATAAAGAACATTAACAGGGAAAAACGCCTTGTCACCTTAAACTGGAGACTTTATCTACATATTGGCCTAATACGCCCGAATCCTTATATTTGTCTGTATAAACATAAACTCACATGGGCCGCATAGCTGTTTTTCCAGGTTCTTTCGATCCGGTTACCAAAGGACATGAATCTATTGTGCTTCGTGCCCTGCCATTGTTCGATACAATTATTGTAGCCATCGGTAACAACTCCACCAAGAACTATATGTTTCCGGTAGAGAAAAGAAAGGAATGGCTCAAACAAACATTTGCTGCGCATAAGCAAGTACAGGTGGAAGAATACTCAGGCCTTACTGTAGATTTTTGCAACAGCAAAAATGCCAAATACATTTTACGTGGCATACGCACACCCGGCGATTATGAATTTGAGAGCAACATAGCCCAGATGAATAAAATGATGCAACATGACCTTGAGTCCATTTTTATGCTTACCCTGCCTGAGCATACGGCTATAAGTTCAACCATTGTGCGCGATATTCTGAAACATAATGGGGATGTAAAGCAATTTATTCCTTCAGGAATAGTTTTAAAGTAGTATGCAGAGGCTTCAGACGCTTTTCACTTTTTACTTTCAGCTTTTCGCACTATCGGTATTTGCCCAAAACATACAAATTCAGGGGCATTCAGATACCTACAAGGGCAAAACCATTTCAGCCTATGCTTACCAGGATTATATAACCAATACCCCTGCTATGGTAGCTTCAGCCAAAGTGAATGACACCGGCTATTTCTCCATTAGCTTGCCAAACATAAAGGACAATCAATACATGTACCTGAATATTGAGAACATGAAGGGCTCCATTTATGTTTCTCCGGGCAATACCTATCATATCATATTCCCTCCGCCGGATAGCACCAATTATCTGAATCCATTTGTTTCACACCCTATTGATCTTGTTTTCTTAAACAGCGACGCTGATAACATCAATACCATGGTTATTGACTTTAACGAACAATGGGATCTGTTCTGGAGAAAGTATTACACCTACTTTGTAAGAAAAGAGGCTACTGCTGTTCTCGACAGTTTCAGGTTAACCATGCTGCATCGTTATGAAGATGTGAAGAACCCTTATTTTCAAGGATATGTGAACTATACCATTGCAGAAATAGAGATAAATATTTTGGTCGGGCAAAAAACACTCTCTAATAAATATCTGAAGAATAAACCTGTACTATACCATAACTACGAGTACATGAAATTCTTCAACGACTACTTTAAGGATTATTTAGAGCAGTTTGCAATTGAACGCACCAAAGAAGGTGATGAGGTAAATAAATATATAAGTGCGAACGATTACCCTAACCTTATGGAGGTACTGAAGATAAATCCTGTGTTACGCAATAGTGACTCATTATGCGAACTGGTTTTGCTTAAAGGCTTGTACGAACTTTATTATAGTGGCGATTACAACAAAGAGAATATAAAAACTATACTTCAGAATTTAGTAAGGCTCACTAAAATAGACGAGGACAAATTGATTGCACAGAACATGCTGAACTCGTTTATAGAAGTAGCAGGTGGCAATGCCGCACCTGAATTCTCATTAAAAGATCTGCAAGGCGATTTGAACAGCCTTGTAGATTTCAGGGGGAAGTTTGTTTACCTGTGTTTCTTTAAAAGCACGGTAAGTGAATGCGTGAGCGAAATGGATGTAATGTCGGCATTGCGCAGGCAATATGGTAAAAAAATAACCTTTGTATGTGTGTCGGAAGACGATGATATTGCAGACCTGAAATACTTTACTGACCAGAACAAAATATATACATGGACTTTTTTATACGACAAAGACAAATCTGTTAGCAAACTATACGATGTAAAAACATTGCCTGAATTTTTCCTTATAAACCCTAAAGGGCAATTCTTTAAATCGCCTGCCGATGCACCAAGTCATGGCATACAAGAAACGTTTGATCAAATAGCAGCACATAAAAAATAAATTTTCTATCATGAAAAAACTCTCCTTATTTATCCTTTCATCCATCCTTGCATTAGGAACCACAGCACAAAAACAAGATATTACCTTAAGTGATATCTGGCAGGACCCGAAGTTTTACCCACAGGGTATTGATGAATTACAATCAACCGTTGATGGGAACCACTACACATCAATAAAGAACGGAGACAAGGGCGAATGCCTTGTAAAGTACGATTATGCTACCGGTAACCCAACCGATACATTACTTACAAGCGATAATATAAAAAATGCAATCGGCAAAAGTTTCATGATCCAAACCTATGACCTTGGCCCTGAAGAGAAAAGCATTTTGATAGGAACAAAGGGAGAAAAGATATACCGCCACTCTACTGCATACAACTACTATATATGGAATAAGGAAAAGAAAACCTTGACCCCCTTAATGGATAAGGAAAAGGAAATATATGCTACTATTTCGCCTGACGGTAAAATGGCAGCGTTTATTTACAAAAGCAACTTATATGTAAAGAACCTTGCAGATGATAAAACCATACAAGTAACACAGGATGGCAATACTGACATATTTAATGGTATAAGTGATTGGGTTTACGAGGAAGAATTTGCGCTTACCCGTTCATATTTCTGGTCGCCTGATAGTAAGTCAATTGCATACTATCGTTTTGATGACAGCAAGGTAACAACCTTCTCAATGAATGAATACCACGATTCACTTTACCCAAGTGTATACAGCTTTAAATACCCTAAGGCGGGTACAACAAATCCTACCATTTCAGTGCACGTATATTCAGTAGCAAGTGGTAAGGTGGTTGATATTAAAGCACCAGGAAATTATGAGTACACTCCGCGTACCATGTGGACACAAGACCCGAATATTCTTGCTGTTCAATACATGGACCGCCATCAGGACACCCTGGTATTAACGCTTGCAAATGCAAGCACAGGCGTTGCAAAACCAATACTTACCGAAGGCGACAAAACATACATTGACATAAATGATGCCCTAACCTTTATCAATAACAATAAAGAATTCATTTGGCAGGATGACAATGATGGCTACGACCATTTATACCGCTATTCAATTGATGGCAAGCTTATAAACCAAATTACATCAGGTAAATGGGACATAATGGGAATTAAAGGCGTAGATGAAAAAACACATACTATCTTTTATCTTTCATCAGAAACCTCACCTATCGACAGAGATATTTATTCTGTAAACTGGGATGGCAAGAACAAGAAAAAGCTTTCGGAGAAAACAGGTTTTAACGATGCTGATTTCAGTACCAGTTATCACTATTACATCAATACCTATTCAAATGCTAACCAGCCGAGCTATATTACACTGCATAGTATTGATGGTAAGCAATTGCGGGTGCTGGAAGATAACCATGCAGTTATTGACACGCTGAAGAATTACAATATTAGCCCTGAAACATTTTTCAGTTTTACAACCAGTGAAGGGGTTAACCTGAACGGATCGATAATTATGCCTGCGCATTTCGACTCGACCAAAAAGTACCCTGTACTGATGGATGTATATGGCGGACCAGGTATTAATACCGTGAACAACGAGTGGGGCGGACCAAACTATATGTGGTACCAGATGCTGGCTGAGAAAGGATACATTGTAGTATCTGTCGATAACCGGGGTACAGGTGCAAGAGGTTCAGAATTTAAAAAATGCACGTATTTGCACCTTGGTAAATATGAAGTAGCAGATCAGATTGCGGGTGCTAAATACTTAGCATCGAAAGCATATGTAGATGCTACACGTATTGGCATCTGGGGATGGAGCTATGGCGGATACATGGCAGCAATGTGTATAAGCAAGGGTGCTAAATTCTTTAAAACTGCTATTTCGGTTGCACCGGTAATCGACTGGAGTTTTTATGACAGCATTTACACCGAACGCTACATGCGTACGCCACAGGAAAACCATGATGGCTACTGGGATAGCTCACCGATTAACTTCGCAAATAAAGTTAAAGGCCGCTATTTACTTATACATGGTACAGGTGATGATAATGTACATTTCCAGAATAGTATTGAATGGATACGTGGCCTGCAAAAAGCCAATGTGCCTTTCTCGTTGATGATATACCCTGACAAGAACCATGGCATATATGGTGGCAATACTCGCTTATATCTCTATAACGAATTGACTGATTTCATTTCGAACAATTTGTAAACTTTCTAAGGAAGGCTATACACATATACATTGTTATCGGCTGAGCCGGTAACAAGATACAGTTGACCGTCGTTATTCATATCGGCAATGTTGAACGAAGTTGCACCATATAATGGGAAACCATTGCATACATTGCCTTGTGAGTCCCACATGTAGAGTTTATTTTTCTCAGCGTCGATAGCTCCGATTCTTGCTTTACCATCACTTCCGGTAAATGTAAGCAGGGTATGCCTTAATGAGTTCTTTACTGTAAAATGGAACAGCGGGTTCTTATTCAGTTCAAAGGCATATATATCATAGCTCGTCAGGAATATCAGGTCAGTATTTCCCTTTCCATCCAGGTCAACCGGTGAAAAATCATTGCACTCAATATTATCTTTCAAATATTGGGTTCGCGTTAGGAAATCGGTAAGGCTAAGCTGGTAAACCATTCCCATACTGTCTGCTGCAAAAATATAGGTCTCCGAAGCACTCTTACCAACCCTGATATTAAAGTGCGAAATGTGCTCAGGTAGTTTTTCTTTAAACTCCTGCCTTGTCTTGCCCTTTCTGTCAAACGCATATACTTTACCTTTTTCATCTACTGCAATTATGTAGTCCTTATCATCAACATTCACATATTGTAAGGCACATTTCACATCTGCATCTGTCTCTGCTTTCCAGTCTTTAATACTTCTGCCTCCAATATCATATGCACGTATCTTGTCATCGCTGCAAGGTACCAGTATCCTGTAGTTTCGGTTATTTTCATAATCAAACAAAGCAATTGGCGCTGTTGCCCTTGAAGGAATAGCAATAGGGCTACCATAGGTGTTCTTTCCATTCCTATCTACTATGTAAATATTCTTTCTTGTATTGAATAGCACCTGCGATTTTCCATTCTTCATGGCATCAACAGCATAAACTGCTCCCATAACTTTATCTTCAACATCCTTCTGCCAAAGCTTATGGCCATTATTACCAATAAGGTATACTTCATTTGCTTTGTCCTGGGTAAATATATATTGGCCCTTGGTTTTAAAATCGGGTACCCACACAGGCGCCATGCTAATGTTGGTATCAAGTTTGAATTGCCATAATGCGCCTGATTGCTTCTTATACTGTGGATTGCGTTTGAAATACACATTGGTATAGAACATACCCTGCATATAATTGAACTGAATACCTATAGCCTGCATTTTGCGCGTAATGTCGGTATGTTTTTTTAAATCATCAGCATATCCCTTATCTAAATATTGTTCATACAACAATGGCGAAAGTGCCATATTGTTATAAATATAAATGCCTGATTCATTTTCAATATGATCACGCGTAAATGATTGATAATACTCATCCTTTGCAAGTATGTTTCCACCTTCATACTTATTTATGAATAGCTCTAATGCCTGAGGGTTATTAGCAAATACTATGTAGTTTTTAATATCGGTATAATAGGTTTGTTTTATCGGCTCAAAGGTTCCACCTAATAAGTTGGGCAACATATTATCGAGCCCGATGCGATGTATCTCATGATCCATGTACTGGTAGGTAACAAAATGCTTTTCTTCTTCACCTATTATTGTGTCAGACATTTTACCCAATTGCTTCAAGGCGTCTTTCACATCATTCGCCCCTATTATTGCATATGTGTCATTCTGTAATGTACTGTCTGATGGCTCAGTAATTACCAATGCAATTTCATTATCCATCCAGGAATAAAAACTCTTCTCTACATTTATTCCATAGATCTTTTCAATCCCATCCACCCATTCATTATGCCTTGCCGTTCTTCTGTGCAGGCCAATATAAGTGCGGTAGTCCTTTACAAATGTTTTGCTGTTCGATATTTCAAAGCAGGTGATAAGCGAAGTGTTTGCAGGTACAATAGATGTTATATGTGTTGCCTGTGCTGACTGATGATTGAAAAGACTGATGAATTGCGAACCTGTACTATCTGCTTCAGTAAAGCCATTCATGATAACCTCATCAGGAGTAATATTCACATCAAGTCCGCTCCATTGTGCAAAATCCTGCAGGCTTGCTAAGTACGAATGAAACCCCTTATTCATAAATGAAGAAGCCACATTATTGAGTGCCTGGTAATTGACAAACAGCTCTGCTACCGGTTGCCCGCTTGATGCATTAAGTACTTTCGTAAAATGCCTGTTATCCATAAGCGATATGCCAGACTCCATCTGCCGCAATGATTCTTGCACAAGTTCAGATACGAGTGACCCGATAAAAATTCCTTTGTTTACGGCATAAAAGAAATCACTCCTGCCTGTTACCTTAAGGCAATAAATACTTATACCGTCATATTGAGTTTGTGTTACAGAACCGTTCTTAGTTATGGTTACGGAAAAGCTCCGTAACGTTTCTTCATCCGTGGCTTTAGGTATGGCACATGTAAACAGGTAATCGAAATGGTCCATGCCATTTTTATGGGCCGAAACAAACAACGGTTGGCTCTCCACTATAGCGTGCACCTTAGGATCTTGCACTATGAGAGAATCAATATAACGTATACTATGATTCAGTTCAACACCCGATTCTGTGCCTAACATGTCTTCCCAAATTAAATTCGTCTGTGAAACACCTTTCCAGAGTGAGTAATTCTTACAACTCTCAAAAATGAATGAGGCATCAATAGGTATAGCAGTAATCGCAATATTAGCAGGCGTTTCTTCTTTCTTCAGGTGGAAATATTCATAAAACACTCCACACAAAAGAAACACAACGGTAACCAATACAGCCAATCTCTTTCTCATACCCTTAATGCTGGTGGAACAGATCCCATTGTATTAGTTGAAAACTATGCCTGTGGTGCTCGGTTGCTCCGTATTTTTCAATGGCCTGTCTGTGTACTTCAGTCCCATATCCTTTATTCTTCTCCCAGCCAAAGCGTGGATCTTGTTCATGTAATTGCCTCATATAATCGTCCCTGTATGTTTTGGCAAGCACCGATGCCGCCGCAATAGATGCAAATTTAGCATCACCTTTTATTATACAGGTATGAGGAATATCATGGTATTTCTTAAAGCGGTTACCATCAATGAGTAACGATTCAGGTTTTTGGTTAAGCTTAGCCACAGCCTTATGCATAGCTAAAAAGGATGCGTTCAGAATGTTTATCTCATCTATTTCTTTACTGCTTACTTCTGCTACTGCAAATGCTATAGCTTGCTTCTCTATTACTTCCCTTAACTCATAACGATTACTTTCTGTGACCTGTTTTGAATCATTCAATAAAGGATGGTGAAAATCTTTAGGCAAAATAACAGCGGCAGCAAATACAGGGCCGGCAAGGCATCCGCGGCCTGCTTCATCGCAACCTGCTTCAATCAGTTTTTTATCAAGATATGCTTTTAACGACATTTCTCCAGTGTTTTTTCAATCGACTTCCAGGTCAGGTCAGCAGTTCTGTCCCATGTAAAAATATCTTTCCTCAATCTGGCCTTATCAATTAGGTCTTGTCTTACTCCGACATCTTTATAAATCTTAAGCAAAGCATCTGCAATAGAATCAACCGAGAAAGGGTCAACCAATAAGGCTGCATTACCTGCCACCTCAGGCATAGAAGTAACATTCGATGTAATGACTGGCACCTCGCATTGTATCGCCTCAATTATAGGTATTCCAAAGCCTTCAAAATAAGAAACATAGGCCATTGCAAAAGCAGCACCAACCACTTTACACAATTCATTCACTTCTAACCTTCCAGTAAACACAACATCATTCTTATGCTTCATTTTCTCATAAACACTCATCATCTCACTATTCTTAAAATAGCTTGGCCCAACCAATACAAGTTTAATGTCGGCTCCACTACTCTCTTTCATTTTATCAAATGCTTCTAATAGCCTCCTTACATTTTTACGGGGATGCAGTGCACTTACATATAAAAAGTAATCTTTCCCCTGACTGTATTTTTGTTTAACCGCCTTTTTCTCATCTTCGTTCAACTTGGTATATGCACTATCAGCACCATTATATACTACATCGATCTTTGCAGGATCAGTTCCATACATTTTTACGATATCCTGTTTTGAGAATTCAGATACAGTCAGCACCTGCTTTGCTTTTGCAAGGAACAATGGGGTATAATGTTTGTAATACCATAAAGCCATTTTAGGCAAATCTTCAGGGTAATACTCATAGTTTATATCATGCAGTACCGGTATGGAGGGGACATCTGTTTTCAAACTCAGAAAACCATCCGGCGAATAGAATAAATCTGGCTTAGCTTCTTTTAAAACTCTGGCTACCGAATATTCAAACCATAAGTAGAACAAAATGGGATGCCTTGCCTGTGGCATTAATGATACAGGAGTAATGTTATTGGAGAAAATAAATTCTTCGTTATATGGCCTGTCAAATAAAAACAGGAATTGGTGTTCGGGATGAGCTACCGTAATACGCTTCAACACATTATATGCATGCACTGCAATCCCTTCCATCTTGCCTTTCAGCAATAACCTTGTATTTACGGCAATTTTCATTTCCGGTTAAGAATAGGTTGAATTGCTTCGACAAGTGAGGTGTTTGATTCTATCAGTATGCCCTCTACTCCCACTTTCTTTCCTGCTAATACATCACGTTCT
The DNA here is from genome assembly GCA_013289395.1 of Bacteroidota bacterium. GTDB lineage: Bacteria > Bacteroidota > Bacteroidia > JABEUT01 > JABEUT01 > JABEUT01. The sequence goes on along the minus strand of JABCZY010000047.1, from coordinate 5,591 downwards.
TTATCACCAATGAAAAATGACTTTGTTCTGTCGATATTAAACCTTGCGAGTGCTTTTTCCACGTTCAATGAATCAGGTTTACGGCATATACACTCACCAAACTCAGGGTGGTGCGGGCAATAATACACTTCCTTAATGTCAATACCATTCCTTTTTAAATGATCCAAAAGATGCTTATGCAATTTCTCAACATCATCAATGGAAAATATACCCTTAGCAATGCCACTTTGATTAGAAATGATAATCAGAATATAGCCTTTCTCTTGTAAAAGTTTTAATGCGGGAACTACGTCGGGTAATATTATAAAATGTTCTGCTTTGTAAACATAATCACCTCGTTCGCGATTCAGTACACCATCCCTATCTAATAATACTGCTTTGTTCATCGGCTGGAAGGAATAATTTGATGAATAAAATCCATAAAGAATGCAGGATGAATAGCAATTGTAAAGGCCACCCCGAATAATGCTCCCCACAAGTGTGCATCGTGGCCTATGTTATCATGCCCATGCTTAGTCATATACCATGAATAGAGCAGGTATAATCCGCCAAACATCCATGCCTGAAAATGAAGGAAAGGGATGAAAATAAGCGCCATTTGAGAAGTGGGGACAATTAAAATATACGAGAATACAACTGCTGAAACAGCACCCGATGCACCTACGGCAGCATACGCATAGGTATGTTTATATTTTTCAAACGTTGGCAAGGCCGACACCATTATGGCGCCTACATAAAGCAAAATGTAATAAAATTCCGCCTTTACCCCGAACACTTCGGGAAATATTCCGGCCTCAAGCATGCCACCAAAGCTATAGAGCACATACATATTGAAGAATAAATGAGGAATATTTGCATGCAAAAAAGCAGAGGTAAACACCCTATACCATTCATTGCGGCTGCTATGAATATTATAGGGCCGATAGAGGTACTTTTCAAAGAAATTCTTATCCTGAAAACCCACAATAGATACAATGCAGTTGATGGCTATAATAAGATAAGTGACTTTTTCGTCCATAATTCTCAAAATTACTTGTTTTGATATTAGATTATCATGCTATTTTTGAGAATATATTAACGGTTTTATGAGCAAGGAAATACTAGGCAGAACCACCCGCATAGACCTACCCCGGTTAGGCTTTTTGGGTATTGCTGCCAAAATAGATACGGGCGCTTACTACTGTTCGCTTCATTGCCACCATATTGAAGTACGCAATATAGATGGCAAAAACCTGCTTTTCTTTACCTTACTTGACCCAACCCATCCTGAATACAAAGACAAGGAGATAAAGTTCAAAAATTTTGAAACCAAGCAAATACGAAACTCTTTTGGCGATACAGAAGAAAGGTTCAGCATCAGAACAGCAATACGATTACACGGAAGAAGAATAAAGACCTGGGTTACGCTTACCGATCGTGGAAGCATGACCTACCCCATGCTGATCGGGCGCAGAATACTAAAAAACAAATTTCTTGTAGATGTATCGTTGAACGAACTTAAGGCTAGTGGTGACTAACAGGTTGCTTTGAATAATCTACCGTTCGGGTAACTTTTCCTTTCTCATCCCAATAGGTCCATATTCCTTTAAGTTCGCCATTGCTATTCTCACCTTCATACATCTTTTTACCGCTTTCATAATACACAGTTACTTTACCATCAGGCTTTCCTGCCGTAAAAAACTCATCGCTTTGCAGTTGTCCGTCAGGGAAGAAACTCTTCCACTCACCATCTCTACTGCCATTTTTGCTATTACCCTGCATTTTTACCTTGCCGTTATCATATTTAATAATGTTCATGCCATTATCAACTAAAGCAACTCCAGAAGGTTTATGCCTTGCCAAGGTATCAGCAGGAACAGGAGCAGTACTTACATTCGGTTGGGTGGTTTGTGTTGTTTTAGCAGGCTGATCATTATTATTACACGAACTAAATAATAGTCCACATAAAACAATTGAAGCAATTAATTTGAGTGTATAATTCATAACGTTTTTAATTCTTTCGTTCTGTAACAAATTCAATAAGGCTTACAAAGGCCTGTTTATATTGAGAATCGGGCAATTCATTCAGCATATCCATGGCCCTTTGTCTATAGCTTAACATCGTTTTCTTCGCATACTCCAACCCACCCTTTTTCATAACAAACCCAAAAACCTCTTCAATAACCTTTGGTTCCGAACTATGGTTCTTTATAAGATTGATTATTCTCTTCTTTTCAAGGTAGGATGATTCTTTTAATGCGTATATCAATGGCAAACTCATCTTCTTCTCCTTTATGTCAGTGCCAATAGGTTTGCCAATATCCTGTCCGCTACCATAATCAAGCAGGTCATCTTTCAACTGAAATGCCATACCTGCCAGTTCGCCCATCTCCCACATTTTTTTCACCACCTCATCATTCATTCCCACCGACAAGGCACCACTAGCACAACAGGCTGCTACAAGCGACGCTGTTTTACAAGCTATTATTTCAAAATACTCTTCTTCAGTAATATTGAGCTTTCTTGTTTTCTCTATCTGCAAAAGCTCACCTTCACTCATCTTCTGCACTGCCTTTGATACTATTTCAAGTAATTGAAATTCTTTATTGCTAACGGCAAGTAATAAACCGCGTGATAACAGGTAATCACCCACTAACACGGCCACTTTATTTTTCCATAAGGCGTTAATAGAAAAGAAACCACGGCGCCGGTAGGTTTCATCTACCACATCATCGTGTACAAGTGTAGCCGTATGCAATAACTCAATAAGTGCAGCAGCCCTATAGGTTGAATCGCATATTTTACCATGTTGCCCTGCTGATAAAAAAACAAGCATAGGCCTGAGTTGCTTGCCACGGCGTTTGATCATGTAATAGGTAATCTTGTCGAGTAGTGGTACAGAGCTTTTCATAGAGTCCTTGAACCTAAGTTCAAACTCGTCCAGCTCTTTACCAATTACAGGTCTTATATCGTCAAGCGTTACCATATGCTATATCAGGGAGTGTAAATATCAAACTTTTATTCCTATCACCAACATATCATCAATTTGTTCCAATCCACCCATCCATTCGGCAAAGGTCCGTTCAAGTATGTTTCTTTGTTCACTCATGGGTTTATTTGAATTAGCAGTCATAATTTCCTGCAATTGCTTGTACTTAAATTTTTTACCCTTAGGCCCTCCAAACTGGTCAGCATACCCATCGGTAAACATATATATAATATCTCCTTCTTCAAGGTTTATAGTATGCAGGGTAAATGGTTTTTGCTCGCCATGCTGTATGCCAACAGGCATCTTATCAGGGATGATTTCTACAAACTCCCCTGTCTTCTTCACTATCCATACCGGGTTATTAGCGCAGGCCATGTACACCGTCTTATTTTTCAAATCAAATGAACAAAGCACGCAATCCATACCATCCTTACTTTCACTATCAGCCTTTTCAGGGTTCAATGCCTTTATAATGTTATTTCTAATGTCGTTCAATACCTGGTCAGGCTTCGTAATTTTTCGCTCAATAACTGATTCATTCAGCATAGAAATATTCAGCAACGACATGAATGCACCGGGTACACCATGCCCGGTACAATCGCAACATGCCAGGTAAAACAAGCCATTGTTTGAGGCATCTGCCTTGAAAGCCCAATAAAAATCTCCTGAAACAATATCGCGTGGTTTAAAAAGTATAAAATGTTCTTTTACTTGCTTACTGATATATTCATTTGTTGTAAGCAATGCCCTTTGTATGCGCGATGCATATTTAATACTATCCGTAATATCTTTATTCTTTTCATCTACAATTAATTTCTGCCGCTCCACTTCAAGCTTTTGCTCTGTAATTATCCTGTTCGACTTACGAATGCGTATAAGGTTCCTGAATAATAAACCAGTGAGGAACAGAACAATAATAAATGCAGTAAGATAAATGTTTCGTATTATACTTTCATGCCTTGAATTTTCATCAGCAATTGCCTGTTTTTTTTCATTTTCCAATTTCTCCATCTGCTGTTTTTGCTCATATTCATGGCTTAGTTCCGCATTGATCAGTTTTTTCGCTTCCTCTTTATTCTCAAGGCTATCTTTTGCGGTAATATATTGCTTATAATAGTAAAAAGCTTTTTCAGGTTGATGTACTTTATCAAACAAATCACTAAGCTTTTTTGCCTCATCACGCACCTGCCCTATTAATTGAATATCGGTTGCCTGGTTAAATGCTTTCACACCAAGCTCTATTGCTTTCGCATTATCGCCAAGGTTTTCATATACATCGCTCAGGCCCGACATGGAATAGACCTGTCCCTCTTTATCACCAACTTCTTCCTGCAAAACCAAGCCTTTATTATAATAGTCGAGCGACTTATCATATTGCTTTGTTCTGTTATAAAAATCAGCAACGTTACTGTAGCACAAGGCTGTATTTGCTTTATCTCCCACCTTAACCATCTCTTCCATGCACTTCAATTCATACACTTCAGCCTTTTTATAATCGTTATTTTTCAAATACACATTTCCAATATTTTCAAGTGCCTGTGCTATGTATCTCTCTTCTTTTTCTTTTGTAAAAATGGCAAGGGCACTGCGATAATATTTCATTGCGTTAGCAGAATCGAGTTTATCGTTATATACATTGCCAAGATCAATATCTAATATCCCCATAGCATTACTGTCGTGCATATATTTTGAGTTGATCTCCAGCGCAGCAAAATATGCTTTGGCAGCCGATGCGCTTATTCCCTGCTTGGCATAATCATTCCCAATTATAATATATGCACCAACAGCAGCCCTGTATTGTTTAAGCGGAATTGCAAAGTCTATAGAGCGCATGCAGCGTTCGCGTGCCAGTTCAAATTGATCATTTACATCATATACTATTCCCTGGTCATAGTATATTGCACGCATATCTAATGAATCCTTTAATGCAATAGCTGCAGTTAATGCACTTGCATAATTCTCACTTGCCATTGTATATTGAGCTTCTCCGTAATAAATATCAGCAAGCAGTTTGTATGCTTTAACCAGAGCTCTTGAATTGGATTGCTTTTCGTAATAACTCAAGGCCCTTTTAACCGAATATATTGCACTATCATATTGATTCATGGCTGATAATTTATCGGCAACCACATACCTGCTTTCAGCTATTTTTTGCGCATTGTTTGTTTTCTCAGCCAATAGCAGAGCTTGCTCGGCATAGGTAAGGGCCAGGTTCACACTGTCTGCCTGACTATACTCTTTCGCAATTTTATTCAATACAGTT
>JABCZY010000047.1:0-350 GCA_013289395.1 Bacteroidota bacterium | reverse complement strand
GCAACGTTACTGTAGCTGTTTTAGTTTGAGATAATAAGTTTTTAAGAGAATCTATTTTAGGCTGGCCATGTGAATGAAACGAAACAAGTAATAAGGATAGCGCAAACAGACTAACAAAATGTTTTTTTATATAATGGGTAAGTTGTGGCATCACTTATCAAATATAAACCTATTCATGAGTATATATGCGCTTAACCCTGCCCGATAAACCTGTCAATACTTCATACGGAATTGTTCCCATATTTTTTGCCATTTGTTTCAAAGCGGGTATAGTATCAAAAACTATCACTTCATCACCCTCTTTAGCTTCTATACCGGTAATATCTATCATGCACATATCCATACATACA
>JABCZY010000046.1:17205-17561 GCA_013289395.1 Bacteroidota bacterium | reverse complement strand
CAGTAATAAGCTCGTTGCCGGTAAGGTGTAGTTTTTGGTTTAGGTAATTATCGAATAGCGTATCAGTTGCGGCTATTTTTTCTTCTTTCCTGATCTCCTTTCTTCTTTTGCGTCTGCTTAAAAGGCTATCATTTACAGTGTGCGAAGTTTCATCATAGTATCTTTTCTTAGCCAGGAATAATGCCAATTCGTCTTTTTCCTGCACACTATCAGTAACCTGGTCTATTTCAACAACAAGATCTTTTTTCTTGTCAAGTACCTTATAAACCGATTCCAGTTTGCTAAATTGCTTTTCATTAAGTTTTTCCTGTACATAGTCTGCCACAAACTGTTTCATGTCATCAGGGTCTTCTTTA
>JABCZY010000046.1:0-17195 GCA_013289395.1 Bacteroidota bacterium | reverse complement strand
GCTTATTTCCGGGTTGTCAATTTTTATATTATCAACCTCATAAACATTGTCCGTCATTTTGGTCAGGTTCACTTTCAGGCAGGTTAAGGTCAATATTGCCTTTTTCATCTTTCATTAATGATATAGCAGTACGTACCGGCAAATTATAAGCAGCTTTGGTTTCAACCTTTTTACCAGCTTTTATTCCTGAAATATGAATGATATTTGTACTGGTTAAAAAACGGTTCACCACTGAATCGGTACTTTGGTAGTTCATATAACCATCAAGAAAAGGCACTCCCACATAGTATTCTGAATATGCATTTATATCGGAAAGCCGGAAGTTTGAAACATTGTAACTCATTACCATGTTCTTTAGATCAAGACTCATGTTAGCATTCATTACTATCCTGGCTGTATCATTAAACTTGCTTGAAATATTAAATTGCAGGCTTTTCTTAGTCGAGCTTATTTTATCTGTAGTTGCATTCAGTTCTGATATATTGCAATGGAAAGGAGTGTTTAAGGTATAATCACTGAACAGAAACTGGCCATTATGAACTATTACGCTATCGGTATGATAGTTGGTGTTTACAAAATCAATGGCCATCAATTTTATGCTCGATGAAATAAGAGTGAATATATTGGAGTAATCAGGTTTATACTCTCCGGTAGATGTATCCTGCACAGGGCCTGTAGAGGCATGTGATTTTATCATATGACTGATATTATTACCATTAGGCAAATAATCGAACCGTATAAATGGTTTATCAAGGAACACATTATGCAGGTAAAATATACCATGTTTCACATTTATAGTATCAATATCAAGCGCTAGTTCACCAAGGCCAAATACCTTTTGATTATTAGTATCTATTAATTCAAAGTTATTCACGTGTACATAACCTATACCCGAAACATGCGTAGGGCTATGAAACTTACCATGCATTCTTAGTTTTGTGCTCAGTTGCCCTTTAAGCGATGAAATGCTAATAAATGAATTTACGGGTGCATAGTATTGGCTCAGATCGTAATTATCAATAGCTAATGAGATAGTGTATCTGGAGGTAGCACGGTTTACATTAATATCAGTATTAAAGAAACCACTGGTGCCGTAATTGAAATCCATATGTACGTTAGATTGTGGATTGTTCCAGCTAACCTCGGGCACGTTTAAATTTAATTCATGTATCCTGAATACATTGTGAATAGGTGCGTTATTGTAGGTAATATTACCATTGGTAATACTGATGTTCTTAATGTCGTAATGCACTCCGGGGCTATTGTTTTGCTGGTGTTGAGTGGTATCTGGTGTGTATCGCATAGCAAGGTCATCGAAATTGAAATAGTTTCCGTTTTGTATTATGCTTATTTCCGGGTTGTCAATTTTTATATTATCAACCTCATAAACATTGTCCGTCATTTTGGTCAGGTTCACTTTCACAAACACATCATGGCAATCGAAGAATACATTGGTACTATCAGCTTCGTAAATTTTAATATTCTTGATCGACAAGCTACCATTCAGCGGGTCTAATTTTATTCCACCTGTAGTTATTCTTCTGCCTGTCCATTTTACGCTGTTCTTTTCAAGCACATATTTAGTTACTGGCGATAGATCAGGTACAGCCAGTTCTGATATCTTGTAACTAAATAATTTCTTTTTAAGATTATAGTTCAAGTTAGCCTTCATGGCTAATTTACCAGTATCGTCGAGCATGGCTGAGAGGTGGAAAAGCACTTCTTTGTTCTTTGGCCCAATTTCATCTGTCAGCATATTAATGCCTGAAATAGTACAATGAAAATGGTGATCGGAAGTGAGATCGTTAAATACAAATTCTCCGTTGCGGATGGCAATACTATCAGCGTGATAATTAGCACTTAAAAGATCAATAGCGGAAGATTGTAAACTCGATTGTATTAATGCAAAAATATTTGAATAATCGCGTTTTGTTTTACTTGTGGATGTATCTACCACCTCACGGCTTTCATGTTCTACCATAGCCTGGCTTACATTACTACCCTTCGCTAATATGTCGTAGGCTATGTATGGCCTGTCGAGTATAATACTTCTGAAAACAAATAAGTTTTGCTTTACATTAATAGTATCTATAGTAGTAGAAAATTCATGCAGTGCAAAGAGTTTCCTTTTTGCCTCGTCTTTTATTTCAAAATCTTTTATGTTTAGGCTACACACCAGCGAAAACTCTTCGGGTTTGTTAAATTTACCATGCATCCTTAGCTTAGTATTGAACTGTCCGCTAAGCGATGATATTTTCATGTAAGCATTTAAAGGAGCGTAGTACTGGCTCATGTCGTATTTATCAATATCGAGCGATAGTGTATAGGCAAGCGTTTTCATATCAGCCTCAAGGTCGATATTAAACGAGCCGCCGGTACCGTAATTAAAGTCAACGTGCACTTCGCTCTTAGGTATTTCTGAACTGATCTCAGGTAACTTAAAGTTCAATTCATGTATGCTGAAAATATTATGAACCGGCACATTATTGTATGTTATATTACCATTGGTGATAACTACATTTTTAATGTCATAAACCAAGCTATTGCTTTTTTTAGGCTCTGTTTTTTTGCTGGAATCTGATGCAAATCGTTTGATCAGGTCATCAAAATTGAATTTATTGCCGTTTTGTACAATGCTTATCTCAGGTTTGTCAATTTTTATCTCTTCAATTTCATAGTTGCTACTGAGTAGTTTTTTCAGATTTACCTTTACATAAATATCATGGCAGTCAAAAAAGACCGTTGTGCTGTCTGCTTCATAAATCTTTAAGTCTTTAATGAAAACACTGCCTGTTAGTGGATTTAGGCTTACACTGCCAACACTAATATGCCGCCCTGTCCATTGCACACAGTTTTTGTTTATCTCGTATTTTGCAATTGGGGACACTACTAAAAGAAGTATAACTACAATCCCTACAAGGACAAGTAAAAAAACAGAAATATATTTACGGAGTTTCTTCATTCTTCAATACTGGCCCAAAAATAGGAAAGAACTTAGATATGGGCTTGAATTGACGGCATATTGCCAATTTTCTTATTTTTGAACTATGAGTAAGTGCAGAAGCTTTACATACTATTTTGCTTTTTTTATCTGTTTTTCTCTGATTCTTTGTTCATGTAGTTCTGAAAACAGTATTACATCTTCTTTTAGCAGCAGAAAATATACCCCAGGGCGTTTTAACAACACACCCGGCTCTATTGACAAGGTTGCTGCAAATAATTCCAAGTTGGTCAATATAGCTGTTTCGCAGTCCATTGAAGCGAAAACAGTAAAGCAAAACGTGCTGCATGCAAGCTTTGTTTCACCTTCTGTTACTGCTTCTGCTCAAATTCAGTTAAAGGCAACTATGCCTCAACAAAAAAAACAAGCCGATTTTACAGGTATTATAAAATCACTTAACTTGAATGTTGCCGATACCGTAAACGATAGCTTAGACGATGGTTATGCTAAAGAGCAAAGAACTAACCGGATATTGGGTGTTATTGGGTTTACTACGGCTATAGCTGGTGCAGTCTTTTTGTTTGTACCTGAATTTATTATTGCTGCCATTCTTCTTGTAATTGGCTTTATTATAAGTGCAATAGGAATAAGGCGTGGAAGTAATTCACTGCTGGCCTTTTTAGGTTTTGTGGTAAGTATACTCGGAATACTCGCTTTACTTGACATATTAATTGTAGTACGTCAAGGGTAGTTTTATTTTCTCTTCTCGAGAAAATCTTTTTCAAGTAATTCGGCCCTGGGTATAGTATTGCGGAACCATTGCAGCAATATTTCTTCCTTTTCCATTTCAGTTATTTGCCACTTTACATTTTCTTTCCTTAGCCTGTTACTTAATGTATACATGCTCAAGGCTGCAGCCACTGATATATTAAAGCTTTCTGTAAAGCCCATCATAGGTATCTTTACAAATACTTCAGCATTCTTTTCAAGCTGTTCCGACATGCCCTCTAATTCAGTACCGAAGAACAAAGCCAGTTTTTTATCAAGCGGAACATTTTCAATTGTATAGCTATCCTTATGCGGTGAAGTAACCGCAATTGCATAGCCATTCTTCTTTAATGTATCTATGCAGCTAAGTGTATTGTTGTTTTCTTTTTTATTGTACCTGTTAAGACTTAGCCATTTATACGAACCTAAGGCCACATCGGGATTTATAGTGTACTTATTTTCATTTTCAATAATATGTACGTCCTGTATACCAAAGCAGTCGCATGAACGCAGTACAGCACTTGCATTATGAGGTTGAAAAATATCTTCAAGCCCGATGGTTACATGCCGGGTACGGTTTTTTATAACTTCATCAAAACGCTTTTTACGTTCTTCGGTTACAAAACCAGTAAGGTAGGCTATCAATTCTGAATTAGAAGGCTCCATACATGAAATGTATTAAGCAAATCTCGGTGCCGACCTTTGCAATTCCTCCGATGTAAGCGATTTGAAATACTCCAGGGTAATCTTTAAGCCTTCCTCACGTGAAACCTTTGGTTCCCAGCCTAACAGTTTTTTGGCCAGGGTAATGTCTGGTTTGCGTTGCTTCGGATCGTCCTTAGGTAATGGAGTGTGTATGATCTTTTGCTTGCTTCCGGTTAGCTTTAATATTTCCTCACCAAATTCGTTGATGGTTATTTCGGCTGGGTTGCCAATATTTACAGGGTAAGCATAGTCGCTTAACAATAACTTGTAAATACCATCAACCAGGTCAGATACATAGCAGAATGAACGTGTCTGACTACCATCGCCAAAAGCTGTGAGTGGTTCGTTTCGCATAGCCTGGCCTATAAAAGTAGGCAATACACGTCCGTCATTTAGCCTCATGCGTGGGCCATAGGTGTTGAAAATACGTACAATGCGTGTTTCTAATTTATGAAAGGTATGGTAAGCCATAGTAATAGCTTCCTGAAACCGTTTTGCCTCATCATAAACCCCACGCGGGCCAACAGGGTTTACATTACCCCAATAATCTTCCGTTTGCGGGTGAACCAAGGGGTCACCGTACACTTCAGATGTTGATGCAATAAGCATTCTTGCCTTTTTTGCTTTGGCAAGTCCGAGTAAATTGTGTGTGCCTAATGAACCAACCTTAAGGGTTTGTATAGGTATCTTTAAATAATCGATAGGACTTGCCGGTGAAGCAAAATGAAGTATATAGTGCAGATCTCCGGGTACAAATACAAATTTCGAAACATCATGGTGGTAGAACTCAAAATGCTCGAGTTTGAAAAGATGTTGGATATTCCGCATGTCGCCTGTAATAAGGTTGTCCATACCTATTACATGGTACCCTTCTTTTATAAACCTGTCGCATAAATGCGAGCCTAAAAAACCGGCCGCACCTGTTATAAGAACTCTCTTCATGAAATAATGTTTTTTCTTCCGATACTGATATAGGTAAACCCGAATTCCTGCATCTGGTCATTACCATAAAGGTTACGGCCATCAAATATCACAGGCTTTTTCATCTGTTTTTTCATGCGTTCAAAATCCGGAGTCCTGAATAAACTCCATTCTGTGGCAATAATAAGTACATCGGCACCTTCAAGTGCAGCATACTCATCGGCTGCATAGTTTATTTTATTTCCTATAAGTTTCTTTACATTTTCCGCTGCTGCAGGGTCAAAAGCAGTAATCGTAGCATTTTCCTTAAGCAATTCATCTATCATAACTAAAGCAGGTGCTTCACGTATGTCATCTGTGTCTGGCTTAAATGCAAGCCCCCACATAGCTACTTTAAGTCCTGCCAGTTTCCCGAATTGTTTCTTCAGGCGCGGAATAAGAATGTGTTTTTGTATTTCATTCACTTCCATTACCGATTTCAGTATTTTAAAATCGTAATTGTTTTCTACAGCCGATTGTACTAATGCCTTTACATCTTTTGGAAAGCAACTGCCACCATACCCAATGCCCGGAAAAAGGAATCGTTTGCCGATTCGTGCATCAGAACCAATTCCGATACGCACCATATCAACATCGGCACCAACTTTTTCGCAAAGGTTAGCTATTTCATTCATGAAAGAAATTTTGGTGGCAAGGAATGAGTTAGCAGCATATTTGGTGAGCTCAGCCGAACGAAGGTCCATAAAATAAACAGGGTTGCCCTGGCGTACATATGGTTTGTAAAGTTCTTCCATAACCTTTCGGGCTTTATCAGATGAAAGACCCAACACAACACGGTCGGGTTTCATAAAGTCATCTACAGCAAAGCCTTCGCGTAAAAACTCAGGATTCGAAATAACATCAAACTCGCCCTTGCAATTTTTTGCAATAGCAGTTTGCACTTTTTCGGCTGTACCTACAGGCACAGTGCTTTTATCTACTACTACTTTATACGATGTAATTAACTTGCCTAATTCGTCAGCTACTTTAAGAATATATGAAAGATCGGCAGAACCATCTTCGTTTGGCGGAGTAGGGAGTGCCAGAAAAATAACGTCCGTCTTTTTTACTGCTTCAGCCAGATTGGTTGTAAATTGTAACCGGCCTGCTTTAAGGTTTCGTTCAAAAAGTATATCCAGGTCGGGTTCGTAAATAGGTACCTTGCCTGCACGCATGGCATTTACCTTTGTTTCGTCAATATCTACACACAATACATTGTTGCCTGTTTCGGCAAAACATGTACCTGTTACCAGTCCAACATAACCTGTCCCAACAATACTTATATTCATAGGGTTATAGAAAAAATAAGGAAACGAAGATAAGGAAAATGGCGTCAGGTATTTGTTTTGATGAGTGTGGAATACGTTTTTTTTCTGTCCTGGTAACACCTAATGGAATTTTTACTATTTTCATGGATGAAATAACCATTCCTTTTCCAATGAAAAAAACGCTACTAATTCCTTACCTGTTATTATTATGCACAGGTATATCAGTTGAAAGCTGTGTTAAGCAACAACCGATTGCTCACTCTTGTTTTGGGGTAAACCCTTACCAGCCTTCTTTTGATCAGCCGGTTACATTTGATGCAGGCTGTTCTCAAAATGCCAGTTCTTATTCATGGAATTTTGGTGACGGTACCACTTCTACAGGGAAAACAACTACTCATAAATTTAAATACACAGGGGTATTTACTGTAACGCTAACCGTAACCGGAAATGGTGTTTCAGCCTCATCATCCGAGCAAGTAGTCGTTTACGGCCCAAGCTGGGCTTCATATACAACCGCCGCCACGGGTGAATTATTCTCAGTGTTTTTTACTGCTGTCGACACCGGCTATGTATGTGGTACTAATGGTATGCAGAAAACAACTGATGGCGGGAATTCATGGACAGTTCTGAATCTTCACACACAGAAAAACCTTCTTACTATATTTTTTACAAACCAAACTACCGGGTATGTAGGAGGCGGCAATGACTCTATATATGAAACAAAAGATGCGGGTGCAACCTGGTCGAGTGTATATACAGGTATAACAACTACAAATGTAAGCTGCATATATTTTACAAGTCCAAATACAGGATATGCTACCTGTGGAAATAACGTTCTGGAAACAACCAATGCTGGCGCAACATGGACGGCAGTACATTGCCAGACAACCAGCCTGACCAATATTACATTCGCAAGTACTAATACAGGTTATGCTACAAATGGTGGTGATACAATTTTTAAAACTATAAATGCAGGAGCCACATGGACCGGAATAAAAGTTGGTACTGGCTGGGGTGTTTCAAATGTTTCTTGCCCAAGTGTTGATACCTGTTATGCAGCAGGCGGAGACGGAATAATATATACAACAACAAATAGTGGGGTAACCTGGACACCGGGCACAAGTTTGTCGTCATATGAAACAATGTTAGGGGCTTTTGCAAATGACCAGGAAGGCATTATAGTAGGCTCTAATGGCAGTATGTATGAAACCATTAATGGAGGTGTTTTATGGGAACAGGGATCATCGGGTGGAAATTCAATTAATGCCATTTATATATATAAGCATAAGTATGTATACGCAGCAAGCTATGGCCAAATATATACTCTTACAATCTACTAAAAAAATGATTTTATTTGTCAATATTACCCTTCCAGCGGGCAATATGACTGACAGGTTTACTTTCAACCGTATCGAAGAGGCCACCTGCATATAATTCATTATTATAAACACCCAGGGAATGTACAGGAGAGTTCATGCCACCACCAACTCTATCCCAGCTTGATCCGTTCCACCTGGCAATATAGTTAGCCTCTTTTTCAGCAACACTTTTAAATAAGCCACCTACAATAAGTTCATTATTGTATGTCGCCATCGACCATATTGAAGCAAACTGGCCGCTACCAATACCTGTTCCTACCGGTGACCACTCTGTGCCATTCCAGCGGGCAATATAGTTTGCCGGTGTACCTCCGGCCGTATCGAACACACCGCATACATACAACTCATCTTTATATGTTGCCATAGCCGTAACAGGGTAACTTATGCCTTGCCCGACTGCTTTCCATTCTTTTCCGTTCCAACGTGATATATTGTTTCCCTGCACACCTGCCAATGCTTTAAAGGTACCACTGGCATACAGTTCGTTCTGATATACCGCCAACCCGCAAATGAAGTTATACTTGCCCGAATCGAGCCTTGTGCCGGCATCTGACCATTTTTCTCCATCCCATCTTGCAATGGAGTGGGCAGGCTTTCCATCAACAGTGTCAAATTTACCGGCTGCATACAGCTCTTTATTATAAACGCAAAGCGCTGAAACAGTACCTTTAATTCCTTTCCCTACGGATTGCCACTCATTGCCATTCCAGCAGGCTATTCCCATGGCGGGCTTTCCATCGGCACTATCAAAAGCACCTCCTGCAAAAAGCTTGCCGTTGAATTGGGTCATGGCTAAAACCATTTTGTTTATTCCTTTACCTACCAAATGCCATTCCTTACCATTCCAGCGTGCAATATGGCTAACTGTTTTTCCACCTGCGCCTGTAAAGCTACCACCGGCATACAACTCTCCGTTATAAGCAGTAATTGATAGCACGAGGTTATTAACACCAGTACCAACTGGTGCCCATGTGCCGGAATGCGTACCACAACTATACAGGGTAACTGTAAGTAGTAATAAAATATAAGTTTTCTTCACTTTTTAAAACAATATCAACTTCTGTTATCAAATGTAAATAAAAAAAGGTAAAAAAACACCGGTAGTGATAATAATCAGCATATTACCAGCAGCAATTCTGTACCCATTGCATCTCCCCGAATAGGTGGTTTTTTGTTAATATTGCATTATAAATTTAATTGCATGGAACAACAAATAGCAATGGACGAACTTAAATACCCCATTGGTAAATTTAAAAGGCCTGAATCATTCACATCAGTAGATCTTAAAAACGCTATTACAACCATTCAGGAATTCCCTGCCATGCTTAGTAAAGAAGTCTGGTTCCTGGATGATGAAAACCTGAAATACCTGCATAGGCCGGGTGGGTGGACAGTAAGGCAAATAGTACACCATTGTGCCGATAGCCATATGAATGCATTTATACGAACTAAGTTAATGCTTACTGAAAATAACCCGACAATAAAACCATACCTTGAGGCAGAGTGGGCGCAGCTTTCTGATAGTACTGAAACCCCGGTTGACCTGTCATTAAAAATACTTGATGGCCTGCATAGCAGGTGGACAACATTATTAATGCATGTTAAAGCTGTTGACCTCGACAGAACCCTTGTGCACCCTGAACATAACAGGCAAATGAAATTGGTTGATGTTGTGTTTTTATATGCCTGGCATTGCAATCATCATATAGGGCATATAAAGAACGCAAGGAAATTCAAGAACCAGTTTTAGTATGAAATGTTATATCGCTTGCCTGCTCTCTCTCATTAGTGTTTCGGTTTCTTTCGGGCAGAATAATGCTAAGATAAAAGCATCGAAACTATACGAAAATGGAAAGTATAAAAAAGCCTTGCACTTATATGATAGCTTGTTAAATGTCAATAGTAATGATACAGACTCCTACTATGGCCGTGGACTAACTAAAATGGCATTACAGGATAACGACGGAGCCATAAAAGATTTCAAGAAGGTTATTAAGCTGAATGCAAATGATGCTGATGCATACCTGAATAAGGGAATTGCTGAATCAAAGATTGAAGATGGTGAATCATCAGCCCTTGCAGATATTAATCACTCTATTTCACTGCGGCCCGGTTTTTCCGATGCTTATAATTTCAGAGGCAATGTTGAATATTCGCAGGGAGACACAACAAATTCTATGGCAGATTATACTAAGTCGATTCAGCTTGACTCAACCAACTTAGATGCCTTTTTTAACAGGGGGTATTTAGAAATGGCTGAAAAAAAATACAAGCCGGCATTTGAAGATTTTACGTTTGTTATTGCATTAGATAATAAAGATGCACCCGCTTTTTTTTACCGTGGGCTTGCGCTTGACGAACAAAAAGAATACCGTGATGCAGCAAGTGATTATAACAGAGCCATTGAAATTGATCCCAATTATGCAGAGGCATATCTTAACCGTGGGTTAGATAAATACCAGCTTCAGTTCTATCAATTAGCCTTATCTGATTTTGTTCAGGTAATTAAGCTTGACTCAGACAATGCGGTAGGTTATTATTGCCGTGCATTATGTGAAGACAAGTTGAAGGATTATAAATCGGCTGTAACAGATTATTCAACTGCAATGCAGTTTCAGGAGAATTATACCGAAGCCTACTATGGCCGTGGCAATGCATATATGGGTGAAGGTGATAAGGAACATGCCTGCAGCGATTTTTATGCTGCGTACGAGCTTGGTTATGCTCCTGCTAAGACTATCATTGATTCTTATTGCAAAGGTAAATCGAAGAAAGACAGCAAGGATGATAAGCCCAAAGGTGGCTTCTGGCATTTTAACTAATTCAGTGTTGCCGGAAATTCCTTTTTACGTAATATTAAGGAAGAAGGAAAAGTAAAGAACATACCGAACATTATCGGCTTGATCAATATAAGCGCTGCATTTACAAACATATTTTGATTGCTCAATTGTTTAGCCGCATCTGCAGTAAACTTATCTATATCAGCCTGTGGGCTATGCATGGCCTGCATTTGTGATACAATGAAAGCATTGTATTTTGTATTAAACTCCGGACTGATAATGTAAAACAAAAGCATGGAAGCTATTACATAGAACACAGATGTGATAACAGTAATAATGATGCCTGTAGCAAAAGCCAGGCGAAAGCCTATATAGCCACCACCCACATTTTTGCGCACTGAACCAATACCCAGAAAAACGGAGATAAAACTAACTATCATGGAAATAAACAGTATGGTTATGCCCTTATCAAAACCAATGGAATCAATATTGGGAATAACAATGAACATAGGAATTGTGATCAGCGCTCCTCCTATTATGCCATACTTCAATGCTATTTGCCTCATGTTGCTTATTTGCTTTGTAAATTGAACCGGGCAATATTACTAATAACCTTGCCGCCAGCGATCATAAACTGCCCACCTACGTATAATTCTCCATTATATTCTGCTAATGACCAAACTGTACCATTATAGGGCTTGCAATCGCCACCATTGTAAAACACACCACCCAGACAGTGCCATTTCATGGTAGGCGCATTATATGAAGCAATATGGTTAGCATATAAATTGTCGGTAACGCCTATAAAATCGCCACCCATGTATATATCTTCTTTGTATTGCACTAAAGCAGCAGCCCCGTCATTTTGCGAGCCTACAGTTGTCCAATCAATTTCGTTCCATTTTGCCAGGTAATCGAATTCGCCACAGGCATATAGTTCGTTATTATAGATACAGAATGATTTTACATACCCACCTATCTTAATGCTTTTTGTTCCCTGCACGGTCTCCCAGCTTTTGCCATTCCAGCTATCTACCTCATTGAATTGCCCACCGACATATAATTTATTGTGGTACACGGCTATGGCCCGCACATTATTACTCAGGTTTCTTCCAACCGAATTCCATGTGGTGTCATTCCATTTTGCTATGTACCTGGCACGGGTAGTATCGGCCATGGTAAACTTACCACCTGCATAAAGGCAACCTTTAAACGCACATAAGGCATTTATCGGGCCATTAAGGGTACTTACCTTATTCCATACTGTGTCGTTCCAGTACATTAAACGGTATATGGCATTTGCTCCTATTTTTTCGGTAGTGCCTGCGTAAAGCCTTCCTTTAAATAAGGTCATTGCGGTTATATTTCCTTCAAGCCCTGAATCAGCTGCCTTCCAGTTTTTGCCATCCCAGCATGCAACACTCGCTTTCCTATTGTTTAAGCTATCAATACCGGTTGCAACTAATTTGTTGTTATAGGTAATAAGCTGGGTGAAACTTCCTTTAATGCCATTGCCAACTGCAGACCATGTTTGAGCAAACAAAGTGAGCCTTAGGAATATTGAAAGAAAAAGTAAAGACGCCCTCACCATTTAGTGTATACTATAAATTCAAAGGTAAAAAAATATGCCATTAATTGTAAGAAAAGCGGAGCCTGTTCTTAAAATCGTATTTTTGAATCCTAACTCTTTAGCCATGTTTAAAAAGTCAATCCCCATTTTAGTTGTTAGTGCACTGGTTTGCAATATTTCTTTTGGCCAGAAACAAGATTCCATACAGCTTAAAAAGATAAGTGATGAAATAATGCTTCACGGTAAAGCATATTCATGGCTCGATTATTTAAGTAATAGGATAGGAGCAAGGCTTAGCGGCTCTCCGCAGGCAGCAGCGGCGGTTGAATATACTCATCAGTTAATGGACAGCATTGGAGCTGATACTGTCTACCTGCAGCCATGTATGGTGCCGCGTTGGAGAAGGGGAGATAAAGAAACAGCTAAAATACTTACTAATAATGCTGGGGAATTTGCCGTTAATATTTGCGCTTTGGGCGGTTCCATTGGTACGCCGCAAGGTGGAATAACTGCAGAAGTAGTTGAAGTAAGCAGTTATGATGAACTAAAGAAAATTGGCCTTACAGGAGGAGTAAAAGGTAAAATAGTATTCTATAATGTTCCCTTCGATCCAACCTTTGTTAATACGTTCGATTCATACGAACGTACATTTGATTACAGGTGGAGTGGTGCCAGCCAGGCCGCCAAATATGGTGCAGTGGGAACAGTATTGCGTTCATTGGCAAGTGGAATAAATGATTACCCGCACACGGGTGTTATGCAGTATAACGATAGTGTTAAAATAAAATTACCGGCTTGCGCTATTTCAACACAAGGTGCTGAACTGCTTAGTAAACTGCTTAAGAATGATCCAAAACTTCGTTTTCATTTTGAAATGGGCTGTTATACAATGCCCGATGTTCAGTCGTATAATGTAGTTGCAGAATTAAAAGGCACTGAACATCCGGAAGAAATTATTGATGTTGGTGGACACCTGGATTCATGGGATCTGGCGCAAGGTTCAAACGATGATGGTGCAGGTATTGTGCAATCATTAGAAGTGTTGCGTACATTCAGGGCAATGGGTATAAAGCCAAAGAGAACCATACGTGTAATTATGTTTATGAATGAAGAAAACGGAGGAAGAGGCGGAAAGAAATATGCTGAAGAAGCAAAGCGTAAAGGCGAAAAACATATTGTTGCAATGGAATCGGATGCGGGTGGAGAAACCCCACTTGGCTTTGGAATAGATGGTACCGATGCGCAACGGGCCGCTATACTTAGATGGAAGGGCTTATTACTTCCGTATGGCTTGTACGATTTTATGGGTACCGATGGTGGGTCTGATATTGAAAAACTAAAAGATCAGGGTACATTATTATTGGGCCTTAACCCTGATTCGCAACGTTATTTCGACACACACCATACTCCAATAGATACATTCGACCGTATAAACAAACGTGAACTTGAACTGGGTGCCGCATCAATGACAATGATGCTTTATTTGGTTTCACAATACGGAATTAAGTAGAAGGCAAGCCCTTCATGAATAAGAATACAAAATGGCTTAAGTATATAGTACGTATAGCATTGACTATTGTATTGATCTATTTAGTATGGCCGGTTCTGTTTGTTTTTAAAGCATATTTATCAGACAGTTCTAAGCCTTATCAGGCAAATATTCCAAATGGTTATGTAAATGATGCCAGTCGTTTAGACCTTACAAAGGTAGATACGGTCTTAACCATTTCAACAGATAGTACAAAAGCTGTTCAGCAGTTAGTAAGCCTTGTTAAATATGTCGATTCAACAGGAAAGAAAGTTTCGATTGCCGGCGCGAGACATAGCATGGGTGGCCATACCATTTATCCCAATGGCATACAGGTAAATATGCTACCCTTTAACCGTATGCATTTAGATGAGAGCAAAAAAATATTGTATGTACAGGCAGGAGCCAGATGGGCTGAGGTAATACTGTATTTAAATTCTAAAGGGTATTCAGTTAGCGTAATGCAATCTAATAATTCATTTTCTGTAGGTGGTTCTATAAGTGTAAACTGCCATGGCTGGCAGAATAACAGCGGGCCAATAGCTTCAACAGTCATTGGTTTTGATCTGATAAAAGCCAATGGTGAAATAATACACTGCAGCCGTACTGAAAACAAAGAACTTTTTGGTTTGGTATTAGGTGGATATGGCTTGTTTGGTATTATTCTGAATGTGGAGCTGAAAGTTGTACCGAACAGAGAGTATAAATCAAATCGTTATGTAATTGCCTCAACTGACTATGTTAGCAATTATGCAAAGTATGTGGATGGGCATAAGGAAGTAGAGATGGCCTATGGAAGATTAGATATAAGCCCTGATAATTTTTTAAAAGAAGCTATTCTCAATACCTATACTGCCGATACAACTGTTAAAGGAATATTACCCTTGGGTGATCCTACGCTGGTTGCGGCACGAAGGAGTATTTTCAGAAGCTCAGTAGGTAGTGCTTATGGTAAAGCAATGCGTTGGAAAGCTGAGAAGAAGCTGGGGGAATTCGCTTCAAGCAAGGCATTTTCACGCAACGATCTGCTTAATGAGGGTGTTGAGATATATGAAGACCGGGACACTGTATCTACAGATATTTTGCACGAATACTTTATTCCCAGAAATAAAGTAAATGAGTTTATAAGCGCCATGCAACAAATTATACCTGCTGATAGCGCCGATCTGTTAAATGTGACGATTCGTGAAGTGGAAAATGATACCGACACTTATATGCGATATGCTAATGGAGAAGTATTCGGATTTGTTATGCTTTTTAATCAGGCGAAAACAAAATTGGGAGAAATAAAAATGGAGAAACTGACAATTGACTTGATTGATGCTGCACTTAAATCAGGTGGAAGGTATTATTTGCCATATCGCTTACATGCAACGCGCGAACAATTTTATAAAGCTTACCCAATGGCAAATGAATTCTTCCGCCTGAAGAAACTATACGACCCGAAAGAGGTTTTTAATAACCTTTTTTACACCAAATACAATTAGGGCTTATTTACAGATCACTGTTTTATAACTGGTGCCATATCCGCACCAAATGCCCTGCCCACCATGTATATTGCCAACAACAGGCGATGTTGATGCTAATGGATTTCCTCCGCTTGCTTGTTGTTGGGAATACGTATTGAAAAAAGTATAGGCTGCATTATCAATGGTGCAAAACTTAACAGATACCGTTTCACCAATTTTATAATAACCTCTTTCCGCATTGGTATCATCTGCCGCTTTTGAACTTGGAAAAGTTCCTCTTTGGTAAGCAAACTGTATGGTTTGCCCATAAATGAATTGGTCGTTAAATACCGAGTATGGTGGAGGAATATAAGTGGTGTCTTTACCGATACGCTGTGCCATCCACCTATAATTATGCCCGGGCGGTAAGGGAGAAGTAAGCCGTGCCCATATAAACCCCAATGTATCTTTATGTGGTTGCACGTGAAACCACACAGAATCCAAAGCTATAGCAGGCAATATAGTTGTGGTCGCTGTGGCTACCTGCCCAATGGCCCTTACTGTAAGTGAATAGGTTTTACCTGTTTGCCCTGTCATGCTTACCGATTGGTAGTATCCAATCTCAGGTATAAACTCTTTTATCGTATCTGTTGTGCTGCCATCATTTATGGTTACAACCGCATTATGTATTACATTATTCTGAAGTATGTTGGTAATTGAAATATTTCCGAAAAAAGAGAAATTAGTAGACAGATAGAGGTAAGCTAATTTACCGGGCTCTATGTGCCCTTCAACTGTTATTTGAGTAGGTGCGGTTGGTAGTTTCAGTACAACATTTTTGGTGCAACCCATTAACTGACTTACACAAAACATTAGCAATATATATCTTAAATAAAGCCTTTTTAGCATGTCGTACCGTATAAATGCAATACTAAATTAGCATAGTTTTATCATCAAATTATATTATGAAAAAGAACGCAGTGTTTATTGCTTTTATTGTACTCGCATTAAGGGCTATCTGTCAATCAGAAGATTTTAATCAATTGCCTGCGCTGACATGGAAGTTCAACGCTGCCAATGCCTTTGTTTCGGCACCGGTTATTGATAAGGGAATTGTGTTTATAGGCAGTACCGATAGCAATATGTATGCTATAGATATAAACTCTGGTAACATTAAATGGAAGTTTAAATCAGGAGGACAAATACGATCAACTGCCTGCATTAGTAATGACAAGCTTTACTTTGTTTGCGGAACCGGTTTATGTTGCGTAAATAAACTCGATGGAAAGCTTTTGTATAATTTTAAAACAGGTGGAGAAAAGCAATATGATGTATATGACTATTTTCAATCAACCCCTGTCATAAATAACGGTAAACTTTTCTTCGGTTCGTCTGATAGTTGCATATATGCACTTGACCTGGAGAGCCAGGTGTTAATTTGGAAATATAAAACAGAAGGTATAGTTCATAATACTTTTGCTTTTGGTAAAGGAATGGTGTTTGCTGGTTCGTACGATGGCAATGTATATGCCATACATATTGAAAGTGGCAAGCTGGCATGGAAATTCAAATCCTTGGGACACGACTTTTTCGCTAAGGGCGAAATGCAGTTCTCACCAACCTATGCCAATAACCGGGTATATATTGGCGGACGCGATTATAATTTGTATGCACTGGATGCTGAAAAAGGTTTTTCGCATTGGAACAGAGCTTTTCCTGAGGGATGGGTTACTTCAGTTACCTTGTCACCCAGAACAGATTCTGTTTTACTTGTTGGGACATCAGACCCGAGAATATTGTTATGCGTTGATGGCATTTACGGGCAGGATATCTGGAAGGCTGATTTGA
>JABCZY010000045.1:18393-18484 GCA_013289395.1 Bacteroidota bacterium | reverse complement strand
CACTTGCAAAACTGAAGCCGGTATTTGCTGCTGACGGAAGTGTAACTGCAGGTAACTCATCACAAACATCTGACGGTGCAGCTTTTGTTAT
>JABCZY010000045.1:0-18383 GCA_013289395.1 Bacteroidota bacterium | reverse complement strand
GTGAAGGAGTTGAACCTGAAACCAATTGCAAGGTTAGTATCGTATGCTGCGGCAGGTGTTCCTCCGCGCATTATGGGTATTGGCCCGGTTGAGGCTATTCCAAAGGCATTGAAGCTTGCCATTTTAAAATTACAGGACGTACAATTAATAGAATTGAATGAAGCATTTGCTTCACAATCGCTTGCTGTAGTTCGCACGCTTGGTATCAACCAGGATATTGTGAACGTGAATGGCGGAGCAATCGCATTAGGCCATCCATTAGGATGTACAGGTGCAAAACTTTCGGTACAACTGTTTAACGAAATGCGCCGCCGTAAGAACAAGTACGGTATGGTAACAATGTGTGTTGGAACCGGCCAGGGAGCAGCAGGTATATACGAACTACTTAATTAACTCAATACTAAATACGAAAAACATGAGCACAATCGAAACTAAAACATCTCTCAAAGGTGGAGAATTTTTGATAAAGGAAACATCTTACCAGGATGTATTTATTCCTGAAGAATGGACTGAAGAGCAAAAGATGATTGCACAAACCTGTCATGATTTTATTGCACAGGAGATCTGGCCGATCCTTGATAAGATCGATGATAAGGAAGAAGGCCTTATGCAAAAGCTGATGGATAAGTCTGCTGAGCTGGGGATGCTTGGTTTGAATATTCCTGAACAGTACGGAGGTTTTGAAAAAGATTTTCTTACAGGTATGCTTGCAACTGAAGCTATTGGTAGCGGACATTCATTTGCTGTAGCATTCTCTGCACATACCGGTATTGGTACATTGCCAATATTGTATTATGGTAACGAAGCACAAAAAGCAAAATACCTTCCTAACCTTGCTGATGGCAAATGGAAAGCTTGTTATTGCTTAACAGAGCCAGGTTCAGGTTCTGATGCTAACTCGGGCAAAACAAAAGCAACATTGTCTGCTGATGGAAAAACATACAGCATCACCGGCCAGAAAATGTGGATAACCAATGGTGGTTTTGCTGATATACTTATTGTATTTGCGAAGATCGGCGACGATAAAAACCTGAGTGCATTTATTGTAGAAAAAGCATTTGGTGGAATTACACTGAACCCTGAAGAACATAAGATGGGTATTCGTGGTAGCTCAACCCGCCAGATATTCTTTAACGATTGCAAAGTTCCTGCTGAGAACCTGCTTTCTGAAAGAGAGAATGGATTTAAGATTGCGGTTAACATTCTGAATGTGGGCCGTATTAAATTAGCTGCTGCTGCTTTAGGCGCATCTAAATCAGTTATTAATAAAGCTGTTGAATATGCAGGTCAACGTGTTCAGTTTGGTCACCCGATCGGTACATACGGTGCTATTCAACATAAACTTGCTGAACAAACTATCCGTGCATTTGCATGCGAATCGGCACTATACCGTGTAAGCCGCAATATTGAAGATGCTATTGAAGCATTGCAGGAAGGCGGAATGGAAAAAGGTAAAGCAGTACTGAAAGGTATTGAGCAATTTGCTGTAGAGGCTGCTATTATGAAAGTATTTGGTTCAGAAGTATTGAACTATGTGGTTGATGAAGGTGTGCAGGTTTATGGCGGTATGGGTTTCTCGTCTGATGCTCCTATGGAAAGAGCGTATCGCGATGCCCGTATCAACAGAATATTTGAAGGAACCAATGAGATCAACCGTATGCTTACCGTTGATATGATGTTGAAACGTGCTATGAAAGGCGAGCTTGATCTGATGGGCCCTGCTACCAAGGTTGCAGGTGAACTTATGTCAATACCTGATTTTGGCGAACCTGATACAGCATTGTTTGCAGCAGAAAAGAAATATATTAGGAATTTTAAGAAAGCAGCGTTGATGGTTGCAGGTGCAGCTGTTCAAAAGCTTATGATGAAGCTTTCGAGCGAGCAAGAAGTTGTAATGAACCTTGCAGATATGTTGATAGAACTATATGTATGCGAGTCAATGCAACTGCGTGTTGAAAAACTTGTAAGCATGAAAGGCGAAGCGGAATGTGCCTTATTAATTGATATGATGCGTACATACTTATACGATGCTGCTGACAAGATCAACAAATCGGGTAAAGATGCTATCTGTTCATTTGCTGAAGGCGACGAACAACGCATTATGTTATCAGGTTTGAAGCGCTTTACTAAAACAGATACATTCAACACCAAAGAATCACGCCGCAGAATTGCGAGCAAACTAATTGCTGAAGGTAAATACTGCTTTTAATAGGAATGGAGCCAACCCGCATATTTGATATTCCATACTGGCAACACGAAAAGTTTCCTAAACCGGATGCGCTTGTTACCAAAGTAAATGGAACCTGGAAACCTGTAAGCAGTGAGGAATTCCTTAAGACTGCTGAAAAGATGAGCTATGGCTTTTTAGCATTGGGCATAACCAAGGGCGATACTATTGCAAGTATCTCTACCAACAACAGGTGCGAGTTCAATTACATTGACCAGGGTATGTTACAGATAGGCGCTATGCACGTGCCTATGTATCCTACTATCAGCGATAGCGACTACAATTACATATTGAACGATGCAGGGGTGAAATATATCTTTGTTTCTGACGAAGCGCTTTACAACCGTGTGAAGGAAGTGGTAAAGACGGTGCCTACTGTTAAAGGTGTGTATACCTATAACGAAATTGCCGGAGCTAATCACTGGACAGAAGTATTGAAGTTAGGCGAGAAGAATCCTCAACCCGAAAAGCTGGCTGAACTGAAAAAGGCTGTTACTCCGAATGATACGGCTACACTCATTTATACTTCGGGCACAACGGGCCAACCAAAAGGTGTAATGCTTTCACATAACAATATTATAAGTAATGTTATTGATGCACACCCTTATGTGCCTATAAAGCCACAAAGCAGGGCGCTCAGCTTTTTGCCACTGTGCCATATATATGAGCGTATGCTGAATTATCTCTATCAGTATTCAGGCATTTCTATTTATTACGCTGAAAGTATCGATCTGATAGGTGATAACTTGCGCGAAGTAAAACCGCATGTATTTGTAGCGGTTCCGCGTGTGCTCGAAAAAATATTCGATAAAATAATGGCCACAGGTAATAAACTTACCGGATTCAAAAAATTTATGTTCTTCTGGGCACTTGAAATTGGTACCAAGTATGAACACTATGGTGCGAATGGCTGGTGGTACAAAATGAAATTAAATGTTGCCCGTAAACTTGTATTCAGTAAATGGGCAGCAGCAGTAGGTGGTAATTTAGAATTAGTAGTGTCGGGCGGTGCAGCTTTGCAGCCACGCCTTGCACGGGTTTTCTGGGCGGCAAAAATTCCAATCCTTGAAGGATATGGCTTAACTGAAACATCGCCCGTAATTGCTGTAAATACGCTTGAGCCAAATGGTTCGCACTTTGGAACAGTGGGCCCGGTAATACCAAGTGTAAAAGTGAAATTTGCTGAAGATGGAGAGATACTTTGCAAAGGACCTAACGTTATGCAAGGTTATTACAAACAACCTGAAGCCACACGCGAAGCAATTGATGCGGATGGATGGTTCCACACCGGAGATATAGGTACTTTGGTTGATAATCGGTTCCTTAAGATAACAGACAGAAAGAAAGCCCTGCTCAAAACATCGGGTGGAAAATATATTGCTCCGCAGCCTATTGAAAACAAAATGAAGGAGTCACGCTACATTGAGCAAATGATGGTTATTGGCGACGGACAAAAATTTGCTGCTGCGTTGATTGTGCCTAAGTATGCAGAACTAGAGCCATGGTGTAAGGAGAACGATGTTACCTATACAAGCCATGATGACCTTATTCAAAATCAGAAAGTACATGACCTATACAGAAGCGTATTAGATAAGTATAATACCTTCTTTGGCCATGTTGAGCAGGTAAAGAAGTTCGAATTACTTGCACATGAATGGACAGTTGCCGGCGGAGAAATTACACCCAAACTCGATCTTAAGAGAAAGGTAATTCTTGAAAAGTATAAGGCACTTGTCGATAAGATATATAACAGCCACGAAGGATAGATTACCTTCTTATAATTGTACCTTGTTTTTCACGCTGTCATCAAGGCAGGTATTACTGTATAGGTAATAGCTATAGTATTTAAAATTATAGGCTTTAACAAGTTTCAAATGATCATTTGGAATTGAATAATGAGTGTCTTTATAAAGGCGTTTTGTCACAACAAAGTCGATATTTTTATGTGTAAGCATCGAATCCATAATGGAATTAAAACGTTTAGGGCTGCTGTAATTACCATCTTTTTGAAAAGGAAAATCCTGTAGCGCAGGCTTACAATTGGTGTAAAATTCAAAATTATGAGGCGACCAAGTAGAGGCTAATACCTTGTTTTCGGCCATACTCTTGATATTAATTAGGCAATCACGAATTTCGTACCTGCGATCTTTAAAACAAACAGTATAACTGAATGCAATACCACATATTACAGATAAACCAATGCCACATTTAATAAGTAGTTGTAATTTACTCTGGAATATAAATGCTCCGAAAAGCAATAAAAGAGAGCATACATTAATAATATCAAACCATATTGGCGTAGTTTCATAGTACCCCAGGTAATCAAAACCCGACCAGTATGTATGTGACTTGTTGATCTTAAAATTAAGTATGCAAAATACTAAAGCAATAATAGCAGCAATTGTCAATAACATAGGAAACTTAAAGGATTGCTGCTTTTCAATTTTAAAGTATGGGAAAGCAATATATATAGCTGTAAATACCAACGGAAGGTCTACAACTAGTTTTTTAAAAGGATAGCTTACCAGGAAATAGCTCTGCAATACGTGAAAAACTAAAACCAGTGCAACAAGTAATAAGCCATCTTTTTCTTTTGCATTCGTTGATGTGGTAAAAATAAATGGCCAGTATGCCAATGATATTAAAAAGAGGAAAAGGAAAGGAAGACTATACCGGAAAAATCCGGTACATATAAAAGCCATAATATCAGAATATACTTTCATTAAGTTCTTACTCAGCCAGGCAATCAGGCTAAACCCATTTGCAGAATTATGCAGAGCAGAATATTCACCCTTCCCTGTAAGTTCAGAAAGTACAGCGCCAATATTACTGCCAATGGCATGCAAGCAAAACAGGTAAAATAGAAAGCTTACTGCAACGCCTAAAGCAAAAAATAA
The DNA here is from genome assembly GCA_013289395.1 of Bacteroidota bacterium. Lineage (GTDB taxonomy): Bacteria > Bacteroidota > Bacteroidia > JABEUT01 > JABEUT01 > JABEUT01. The sequence goes on along the minus strand of JABCZY010000045.1, from coordinate 13,259 downwards.
AACAGGCGCTATCTTTTTATTACGAATGGATGTTACCAGCATAAAAATTCCAACCCCGGCTAAAAGAAAACCATTTAAAACATAAACTATACAAACAGCGGAAGCAGCAAGAAGCCCTGCTAACATTGCTGTATACCATTTTGAATACCCATACTTAAAGTATACCCAAATAGTAATGGTTATAGCTAATAATGAAAATATCTGCGGGCTATTGAACCGCGAAAAGATAAAAAAGTAGAAGTTTGACAGGATAAGCAAAAGAAAAAGCCATTGCGACGGATCGTTTGGCCGAATTATGCGCATAATATTAAATAAGAGCAGTACTATCAGTATGGATGCAAGTACTGCAGGTATTCGCAGTCCCCATAAATTATTACCGGCTATTTTCATTGAATAATAAATGGGCAGAATGCTATATATTGTCATGCATTCAAAAGGTGTTTGACTAAAGCCAACTGTTGTGCGGTCCTGGCTTCTGCAATATTTATTTATTGCCCCACAGGCATAAGTCCCTTCATCTTCCTGGCACACATTGCAGACCTGGTAGGCCGATGCATCCTGATCAAGAAAAAAGAACCTGCAAACGATTAAAGATAAAATGGCACCAATTTTCCAGAACCTCATGCTCGTTGTTTAATCCAAACGGTTTTCAACCAAAAGTATGAAAAAATGCAGTATTATACCTATTACATGGTAGCAAGGGTAGGGAAATGTAGGTATTTATTTTTATCTTTGATTTTTAAGGATATTGCTATATTAAACACAGGAAATGATTAATGTTACCAAGACATATTTGCCTCCTCTTGAAGAGTATGAAGCATATTTGAAGAAGATCTGGAAAACGAACTGGGTTAGCAATAATGGCCCCTTGGTAGTAGAACTGGAGGCTGAGCTTAAGAAGAAACTTGGTTCGAAGCATGTTTTCTTTACTGGTAACGGAACAATAGCTATACAAATTGCGATAAAGGCACTGGGGCTTACCAAGGAAATAATAACCACACCATACTCTTATGTGGCCACAACAACTTCGGTTTTGTGGGAGAACTGCACCCCTGTTTTTGTGGATATAGACCCTTACACATGTTGTATTAATCCTAGACTGATCGAAGAAAAAATCACACCTGATACAGAAGCAATACTGGCTACACATGTATATGGCATTCCCTGCGCCATTGAAGAAATAGAGAAGATTGCGAAGAAACATAAGTTGAAAGTAATTTACGATGCTGCCCATGCCTTTGGCACTATTTATAAAAATAGAGCCCTTGCCAGCTATGGTACTATATCAACACTCAGTTTTCACGCCACTAAACTTTTTCATACAATTGAAGGTGGCGCTATTCTTACCGATGACGACGAACTTGCAGCCAAAATCAGTTTATACAGAAGTTTCGGACACGTTGGTGATGAGTATTTTTCAATTGGTATCAATGGTAAAAATTCAGAATTCCATGCAGCCATGGGGCTTTGCCTGTTAGGTAAGGTAAGTGATTTCATAGAACGCAGAAAGCAATTGTTTGCAGAATACGATCATGCATTGAAAAGTATTGACCTTATACGCCCTACTGTTCCAGGTGGAACAATATTTAACTTTGCATACTATCCGGTTATATTTAAGAGTGAAGCGGACGTATTGAAAGTGAAAGCTGCATTGGCACAACAGGCTATTAACCCGAGAAGGTATTTTTATCCTTCTCTTAATAAACTGCCCTATATTACAGGGGCAGATAGTTGTCCTGTATCGGAAGATTACGCTAAAAGAGTTTTATGCTTACCCTTGTATTATGAATTAGCAAGCGAAGATGTTACACGAATATCTAATATCATTGTTAAGTCGTTGGTATGAAACTTGCAATAATGCAGCCATACCTGTTTCCGTATATAGGGTACTTTCAACTTATGAATGCTGCAGATGAGTTTGTGGTGTATGACAATATAAAATACACAAAAAAGGGCTGGATAAACAGAAACCGTATTCTGGTTAATGGCAGTGATGCATACATAAATTTTCCGCTAAAGAAGGACTCTGATTATTTGGACGTGAAGGACAGGTATCTTGCTGAAATATGGCCACAGGAAAGGCAGAAATTATTAAATAAGCTTAAGGAATCGTACAGAAAAGCCCCATACTTTGAACAGGCTTATGCAGTTATTGAGAAGTGTATTTTGTTTGAAGATATGAACTTGTTTGCGTTTATTCTGAATTCCTTAACTGTAATAAAGAACTACCTCGATATCTCAACTCCGTTTGTAGTATCTTCAACAATTGCAATTGATAACAGTTTAAAGGCACAGGATAAAGTAATGGCAATTTGCCAATCAAAAAAAGCCAATGTTTACATTAACCCGATTGGTGGAGTGGAGTTATATAATAAAGAGGACTTTACGAAATCAGGAATCGAACTTTTCTTTTTGAAAACCGGTACCATAGAATATAAGCAGTTTGATAATGCGTTTGTGCCATACTTGTCGATAATAGATGTGATTATGTTCAACGCAAAAGAAGAGATAAAGAAATATTTGAGTTTGTATTCATTACTTTAATTAGCTGTGTAATGTTTAAATGGAATAAACTTGGAAAAGTATTTACGCCCCAGGAAATAGAAGGAAGGGCCTGGTTAAAGGAGTTTGCACAGGCTCCATCTGTTTTACTGTTTGAAGATTTTGTTCGTGTCTATTTTTCATGCAGGCCCGCACCCGATGCTAATAGGCAATATGTAAGCTATTCTGCTTATGTAGATTTGAACAGGTCGAACTTGTTTGAAATTAAGAACGTAGCTGCACAGCCTATCCTGGAGTTAGGTGGATTGGGTACTTTTGACGAATTTGGTACATACCCGGTTTCTGTAATACGAAAGAATAATGAAGTATTAGCCTATTATGCAGGATGGACCCGTTGCGAATCAGTTCCGTTTAACGTGGCAATTGGGGCAGCAATAAGTAAAAACAATGGTGAAACATTTACTAAATTGGGCGAGGGTCCTATACTATCGTACGACGTTAACGAACCATTTGTATTAAGCGGGCCGAAGATCAGGAGATTTAATAACCAATGGTACTTATTTTACATTGCCGGCCAGAAATGGATAACGCATAATGGTAAACCCGAGCCTGTGTACAAAATAAGAATGGCACACTCAACTGATGGTATTAACTGGGTAAAGGCAAATGAAAATATAATTGAAAGCAAGGTTGAAGAAAATGAAGCGCAGGCCAGCCCGGACGTGTTTTATTATAAGAACAGGTACCACATGTTTTTTTGTTACCGGTATAGCTTCGATTTTCGAAGTAAAAAGAATGGGTATAGAATAGGTTATGCGTATTCGGATGATCTCATAAACTGGACAAGAGATGATTCACAGGTGGGCATTGATGTTTCGGCAGAAGGATGGGATGCTGAAATGATAAGCTACCCTCATGTTTTTGAGCTTGATGGCTCTGTATATATGTTTTATTTGGGGAATCAGGTGGGTAAATATGGTTTCGGACTTGCAAAACTTGAAAGCTACTCTGTATAAAATATAACCAAACATGAAGTGGAAGAAGCTTGGTAAAATATTTGACCCAACGGAACATAAACTTCCGAATGGGTGCAGTGAGTTTGCTCAATCGCCTCAAACATTGGTGTTTGATGATTTTGTGCGCATATACTTTTCAACCCGGGCCAAAGACAGTACCGGAAAATTTCTAAGCCATATTGCCTTTGTAGATTTTGATAAAGACCTGAAAAATATTCAACGGATTTCTTCAGATACTGTTATTAAGCTAGGAAATTTAGGATGTTTTGACGAACATGGTATTTTCCCTATAAACCCAGTAATGCATGAAGGTAGAATACTGGCATATACTACCGGGTGGAGCAGAAGAGTTTCTGTGTCTGTCGAAACCTCAATAGGTTTGGCATATAGTGAGGATAACGGACTTACATTTAGAAAAGTAGGCGAAGGCCCTGTATTAACATCTTCGCTACATGAGCCATTTTTGGTAGGCGATGCCTTTGTTTGCGTGTTTGCCGGTGTATACTACATGTGGTATATTTTCGGTACGAAATGGGCCGAGTACGATAAGGGAAGCCAGCCGGATAGGGTATATAAAATTGGCTATGCAACATCTGCTGACGGAATTACCTGGGCAAAGCAGGATAAGCGATTGATTGCAGATAAACTTAATGAGGATGAATGCCAGGCATTGCCTACCGTTATTAAAATTAAAGATACATACCATATGTTTTTCTGTTATAGGGAAGCTGTGGGGTTCAGAAAAACAAAAGGAAGAGGATATAGAATAGGGTATGCCTATTCATCTGATCTTGTTAACTGGACACGTGATGATGATAAAGGAATAGATGTTTCAGCGAATTCATGGGATTCTGATATGATGTGTTATCCGCATGTTTTTGAATGTAATGGTAAAGTATACCTGCTTTACAATGGTAATGAATTCGGAAAGTATGGATTTGGACTTGCCGTATTAGAAGAATAGTATGGAGAGTGTAACATATAAAATAAAAACAGCAAACGAAAATGAGATATACACTCATTTAATTGAGTGTAGTGATAACTTTTATCCACCACTTGCCGGAAGGGTGGATATTCGGGAGTATTCAAAGAAGATTGCGACAAAGGCCGTAACATTGGAAGCTTGGATGCAAAATGAACTTATAGGGCTGATTGCTGCATATATAAATACCGAGAATAAAGATTCGTTTATTACAAATGTTAGTGTTATAAAAAAGTATAGTGGGGCAGGGGTTGCCAGTAAGCTATTAGCTGACTGCATTGTCTATGCAAAAGAAAGGGATATAAAGAAGATCAGATTGGAAGTTAATAAGGATAACGCCCCGGCAATTGGTTTTTACACTAAATTTGATTTTAAAGTGTCAGGCACTAAGGATGACGAATTAATAATGAAACTAAACTTAATTTAAACGCGTGAGTAGAGATTACAATAAGGAATTACAGGATACTACAACTCATAAATACGCCTATAATTTCGATTTGGATGTAATGCATCCTTACATGCTTAAGTCGTTCATCCCCTTTTTTCAGAAAGGTAATTTGTTGGAGTTAGGAAGTTTTAAAGGCGATTTTACACGGAGATTCCTACCATACTTTAAAGATATAACCTGTGTTGAGGCGTCTGATGAAGCAATAAGTATTGCAAAAAAGGAATTAGGCAATACTATTAAATTTGTTAATGCCTTATTCGAAACAGTAAAGCTACCGACGAAGTACGATAATATAGTTTTAACACATGTTCTCGAACATATTGATGACCCGGTGGCCGTTATGAAAAGAATTAACGATGAATGGTTATCCGATACCGGCAGATTCTTTCTGGTTTGTCCCAATGCAAATGCCCCATCGAGGCAAATAGCGGTTAAAATGGGCCTTATCAGCCATAATTCGGCTATAACACCAGCTGAAAAAGAACATGGACATAGAATCACATACTCCTTAGATACCCTGGAAAGAGATGCAAAAGCAGCGGGCTTGAAAGTGGTTCACCGTTCAGGTATTTTCTTTAAAGCATTGGCTAATTTCCAATGGGATAAACTTTTGAAAACTGATATTATTTCGCCTGAATACCTTGAAGGTTGTTATGAGTTAGGTCAGCAGTACCCTGATCTGTGTTCAAGTATATTTTTAATGTGCGAAAAGGGTAAGTAATAGTTAAACGATACTATATGGGTTTGATTTCAGTATGTTTTGCAGTTTATCAGAATGAAGGTAGTTTAACTATCCTGTATAATGATATAGTAAAACAGCTGGAAAGTAATTTTCCAACGCACAGTTTTGAATTTGTATTTGTAAATGACGGATCTAAGGATAATTCGCTTAATGAACTAGTTGAGCTAAAGAAAAAGACAGGCGACCAGCGAATAAAGATCATTTCTTTCTCAAGGAATTTTGGACAAATGGCAGCTATTTTGGCTGGCTGGAAGTATGCCAAAGGAGATGCTGTTATTAATATGGCCGCTGATTTACAAGACCCACCTGCGCAGTGTGTTGAAATGATAAAGGAATGGGAGCAGGGAAGTGAAATAGTGGTTTCTTATAGAAAAGCACATGGCACATCTGGCATGAATAAACTTACTTCAAGGTTGTTTTATAGATTGGTGTTACCCAGTATACCTCCTGGCGGATTCGACTTTGTTTTGTTGGACCGAAAGCCAATGGATGTTATCAATAACCTGAAGGAAAGAAATCGTTTCTACCAATATGATATACTTTGGGCAGGCTTTAAATTAAAGTTCATTCCTTACGAAAAGCTTACCCGGACAATAGGTAAGTCACAATATAATCTTATAAAGCGCTTCGGTAATTTTATGGTGGCTTTTATAAGTGTCAGCTATTTTCCGTTAAGGCTAATGTCTGTGTTAGGTTTTTCATTTTCATTTGCAGGCTTCCTGTATGCATTGAGTATTTTGCATGCATATTTTTATCATCATACTCCTTTTACCGGATGGGCTCCCATCATGATTCTCTTATTGGTTATAGGCGGTTTGCTAATGGTAATGCTGGGCGTATTGGGCGAATATATATGGCGGATATATGACGAGGTTAAGCAACGGCCCGTTTATATTGTAGACAAGGAATTGTAATAAAACAGCCTGAGGTTTAATTCAGGCTGTAATCCATTAATAAAAAAAATAAAGTATTAAAAGTTCGGCTTGAGTAAGTATTTGCTGTAGAACAAATTGATAATATCAACTACTTCATCAGCTGTATCTACTACATTGAAAAGGTTAATGTCTTCCGGACTTGCATTCTTCTCATTCTGAATCATCTCCAGTTTTATCCAATCGAGCAGGCCCGACCAGTATTTTCTACCAACCATTACCACAGGAAAGTGCGCAATTTTATTGGTTTGAATAAGAGTGAGCGCCTCAAATAATTCATCAAGTGTGCCAAGTCCACCAGGCAGTACAACAAATCCCTGCGCATATTTCAGGAACATTACTTTACGTACGAAGAAATAATCGAAGTTAATAAGCTTATCAGGGTCAATGAATGGGTTATGGCTTTGCTCCATTGGCAAGGTTATATTTAACCCTACAGACCTTCCGCCACCTGCTTTAGCGCCTTTGTTGGCAGCTTCCATAATACCCGGGCCACCGCCCGAAATAACACCATACCCATTCCGGGTAAGCTTAAATGCAATTTCCGATGCCAGTTTGTAATATTCATGTGCAGGCTTAGTTCTCGCAGAACCGAATATAGAAACGCAAGGCCCAACCTTTGCCATCTTTTCAAAACCTTCTACAAACTCCGCCATTATACGGAATATCTGCCATGAATCGGTTGCTTTTATTTCGCTCCAGGGTTTTTCTTTAAATGCTTTCTGAATTGCTTCTTCGTCGTTAAACATGCGTATTTTTCTTTAAAATTATAATTCTTTAGCCAAGTATACGGCAGTATGGCTCTTTTTGTTGCGAATTATTTCTTCAGGGGTGCCTTCTACAACTATATGCCCGCCCTTAGATCCGCCCTCAGGGCCCAAGTCAATAATATGGTCGGCTATTTTAATAACGTCCATATTATGTTCAATAACTATAACTGTATTGCCATAGTCAACCAGTTTATTCAACACATCAAGCAACAGGCGTATATCTTCAAAATGCAAACCCGTAGTTGGTTCGTCAAGTATATAAAGTGTATTGCCGGTTTGTTTTTTTGAAAGCTCAGTTGCCAGTTTTGTCCGCTGTGCTTCACCACCTGATAGGGTAGTGGAGGATTGTCCTAAAGTAATATATCCAAGCCCTATCTGACTAAGGGTAACTATCTTCTGATGAATAAATGGTATCTCTGAAAAGAAATCTACCGCTTGTTCAACGGTTAAGTTAAGCACATCGTTAATTGATTTGCCTTTATAGCGTACTTCAAGTGTTTCCCTATTATACCGTTTGCCATTGCATTCATTACATACAACATATACATCCGGCAAAAAGTTCATTTCGATAGTCCTTAACCCTGCACCCTGGCATGTTTCACACCTGCCGCCTTTTACATTAAATGAAAAACGACCCGCTTGGTAGCCTCGTATTTTAGCTTCCGGTAACGATGCATATAAATTACGGATATCTGAAAACACATTTACATATGTAGCGGGATTAGAACGTGGTGTTCTTCCAATCGGTGCCTGATCAATTTCAATGATCTTATCAATGTAATTAACACCACTTATGGACGTATATTCCAGTGGGTTCTTTTCTGATTTGTAAAGTTGCTTACTGATAATAGGGTAGAGGGTTTCATTTATCAGCGATGATTTACCACCACCTGAAACACCCGTAACACAAATAAGTTTGCCCAATGGAAACGAAACAGTAAGGTTTTTCAGGTTATGCCCTTTTGCCCCCTTTAGTACAATCTCTTTTCCACTGCCTTTGCGACGCGTTTTGGGTACAGCAATTTCCTTTTTGCCTTTCAAGAAGTCAGCAGTAAGGCTTGGTTGCTTTAGAAAATTAGCCGGCGTTCCTTCACCCACAACTCTGCCACCGTGTGGTCCGGTACCAGGCCCTATATCTATCAACCAATCTGAGGCCAGCATCATTTCCTTGTCGTGTTCAACTACAATTACTGAGTTACCTATATCACGTAATTCTTTCAATGCTTCTATTAAGCGGGTATTATCGCGCTGGTGCAAACCAATGCTTGGTTCATCTAATATATATAGCACGCCTACCAGTTGCGAACCTATTTGTGTGGCAAGCCGTATACGTTGCGCTTCACCGCCTGATAATGTTTTTGAACTACGGTTAAGGGTAAGGTAATCTAGCCCAACATTGAGCAGGAACTGTGAACGGCTTCTCAGTTCTTTAAATACTTCCTTACCAATTACTTTATTCTTTGCGGTTAATTTTTCTTCTGCTTTCAATAGCCAATCGTTCAGCACCACAATGTCCATCGATGCCAGATCAGCTATGCTCTTATTGTCTATTTTGAAGTAGAGAGCTTCTTTTTTCAACCTTGTTCCTTTACATTCAGGGCAGGTTACCTTATTCATGAAACCGGCAGCCCATTCCGATAAACCAGGTGTATCAGTCTCTTGCCGTTGGCGGTCGATGAAACTTACTATGCCTTCAAAATTCAGCGCGTAACTATGTGCAGTGCTGGTAAGGCTTTCACGAACTTTTAAAATTTCATCAGTGCCATACAAAATTGTATGAATAGCTTCATCAGGAATTTTGTTTACGGGTGTATCTAACGTGAAACCATGTTTTTCGCCAATGGCATCAAGCTGTCGGAATATCCAATTATCTTTCTTTTTACCCACGGGCGCAATTGCGCCATCGTTAATTGACTTATGGGTATCGGGAATTATTTTCTTTACATCTATTTGCGCTACTTCACCAAGTCCATTGCAATTTGGGCATGCACCATAAGGCGAGTTGAATGAGAACAGGTTAGGCGCAGGTTCATCGTACGATATGCCTGAGGTGGGGCACATTAAAAAACGGCTGTAGTGATGCACCTTATTGTCTTCACCAATAACCATAATTACGCCTTTACCATTCTTCATGGCCAGTGCAACTGACTCGGCAATACGTTTCTTTGCCTCTTCCGATACATCAACCCGGTCAATAAGTACTTCAATATCGTGTATGCTGTAACGGTCGGCATGCATGTTGGGTTTAATTTCCTTCATGTCGCCATCTAAACGCACACGCGAAAAGCCGCTTTTGCGCAACTGTTCAAATAGTTCACGGTAGTGCCCCTTTCTGCCTTTTACAACAGGTGCAAGTATTTGCACTTTCTGCTTATTGAATTTTTCTACAATAAGGTCAACGATCTGTTGCTCTGAAAAACGTACCATTTTTTCACCGGTAACGTATGAGAAGGCTTCTCCAGTACGGGCAAAAAGTAATCGAAGAAAATCATATATCTCAGTAATTGTACCAACTGTTGAACGTGGATTTTTATTTACTGTTTTCTGTTCAATAGAAATAACCGGGCTAAGGCCATCAATTTTATCTACATCGGGCCTCTCCATGCTCCCCAGGAACTGGCGGGCGTATGCAGAAAGAGTTTCAATATAGCGTCGCTGGCCTTCAGCGTAAATGGTATCGAATGCCAAGGATGATTTACCGCTTCCACTTAAACCTGTAATAACAACCAGTTTATTACGCGGTATAGACAGGCTTATATTTTTCAGGTTATGCTCACGTGCGCCAATTATATCAATAAACTCCTGATCGGTAACTACAAAAGGCTTTGCTTTTTTCTCAAGTGTCTCGCCCTTCATATTATTGCTTAAATATCATAAGTTCGTCTTTTGGCTTTAACTTGAGTGTATCGCTGATCGAATTCCATGCACAAATTTTTTCCACGCTTACATTATATTGTTTGGCAATGGCCTGCATATCTTCCCCTGGCTTCACAATGTGTACTATTAAATTACCTTTTGAACCATCTTGCTTAATTAGAGTGTCGGCTGCTTTCGCCACAATTGAGGTACTATCTACAAAAGTGATAGACTCACCCAGGTCAATGAACGGAACATTTTTTACCGGAAGTGAAATAGCATATATGTGCCGCTGTGCATCAGGCAGCTTGTCAGATAGTAACCACGGGTTAAGCATTTTCAATACCCTGTAGTTAATACCTTTACTTATAGCAAAGTCTGCCAGATTATTTATGGTTGAATCAACAGGAATTACATAGATGGGTATTTGTGTATACAGATCGCTGCTTTTTAAATAAAAACCAAATTGTTTAGGCGCATTTATTAATGCTTTAAGAGCCAATATGCGATAAACGTAACGAGCAGTTTCAGTGTTTAATTCCAGGTCGTAATAATTGTTTTGCCTTTGTTTCTGTAATTCCTTAGCCACACCACCAAGGCCGAGGTTGTACGAAGCTGCTACTAATGTCCAGTTATGAAATTCAGCATAGGCTTCTTTAAAATATTTGCATGCAGCCTCGGTGCTTCTTTCGGTATTATAACGCTCATCAATGTCATGGTTTACTTCGAGGCCGTAAGCTTCAGCAGTAGGTTTCATGAATTGCCAAAAGCCAGATGCACCTACACCCGAAACCTTATAGCTTAAGGCGCTTTCAGCTAATGCCAGGTATTTAAAGTCGTCGGGTATACCGTTCTTTTTCAATATTTGTTGTATCACAGGAAAATAACGATTGGCACGTTTCAACACAAGTAATGTTTGCGATTGCCAATATGTGTTAACCAGCATTTCCTGCTCTAGGTTTTCTTTTATGCCAAAATGATTCATTGGAACTTTTTCTCCTGCAAAGCTCATTGTATCTGGCAAAGGCACCGGAAATATTTTGTATGACTGATCGAAAGTATTATTGTCAGACCCGACATTTCCTGAAGAGTTTAGCAACTGCATGGTAGCAAGCAACAGAACAAAGCTTCCGCAAACAAGGAAGATATTCTTAATGCGACTTCTGAAAGACAAGGGTATTTTATGAAGGATATTAAATTGCATGGTCCTTCTTTTTTGATCGGGTGATGATAAAAAACACAGTAAGAGAAATTACAAAATAGGCTGCAAACAGGCTGAAGTACAATACGGACCAGTTTTGGATATACTTGTTAATGAATACTACACATAGTAATGATGTGCCTGAGTAGGCAGAATATATTAATGCAATGCGCGGTTCACTCAGGCCAAGGTAAAAAAGATGATGTGTAGTATGATCCTTACCACCTACAAATGGAGATGCCCCTTTTAAAAGGCGGTTGACAAACACAACAGTAGTATCAATTATGGGTAAAGCAAAGGTGAGCAATACCGATAGCACATGCTTGGTAGCCGGTAAAAATGGTTCAGGCGTGGTGCCCCACAAAAATAGAATGCTTACCGCCGCCATAAATGCACCTAAAAACTGGGTACCTGTATCGCCCATATACATTTTTGAAGGGAACCAATTAAAAAGCAAAAACGCTGATATGGCAGAAGCTGTCCCCAGAATAAGTGTAAAGAAAACGGAATCAGGATGTCGTTCAATTATTAAAAGGCAGAGGATAGTAACCATTACATTGAGTGAAACCACTGAGGAAATAGCATCCATATTATCGAGCAGGTTTATAGCATTCATTATACCCACCACCCATAACATGGTTACCAGATAATCGAGATAAATATTTTCAAACAACTGAACATATATACCCGAATAAATGAGAATAATGCCGCAAAACACTTGTGCGGAAAATTTCAGAATAGGGTTAGTGTCGTAAGCATCGTCTGCCAGCCCCATAAGAAATGCAATGGTGCAGGTGGCAAGTAGGCCAAGTGTTTCGGAATGGAGCAGGAAATTACTTGATGAGAAGAAAAGAGAATAAATAATTAAGGATAAAAGAAAGGTGATAAAGAATGTAATACCGCCCAGTGCAGGTTTATGCAGGTCACTCCACCTAATAATGCTTTCACTTTTCCGTATTCCCAATGTTCTGGAAAACTTAAGGAAAAGACTATTCATAAGTATTGAAAGAACAAATACAAAAACAAAATAGCTGAAATAAAACAAAGGAAGGTTGAGGGTCATGTGCTATACGTATGTATCAGAACTGACTTTTAAAGTTCTTGAATAGTTTGGCGTTTTTATCTTTTTCTGAAAGTATAGGGTTCTCAATGTTCCAGGGAATACCAATATCCGGATCATTCCAGTATATAGAGTCTTCAGATTCCTTGTTATACAAGGCCGAACACTTGTAAAGAAATATGGTATTATCCTCAAGGGTTTTAAAACCATGTGCAAAGCCTGCAGGAATATATAATATTGTTTTATTGGTTTCATTCAGTTCAATGCCAAAGTACTCGCCATAGGTTGGTGAATCTTTACGTATATCTACCGCAACATCCCACACGGCTCCTTTTATTACGCGTACCAGTTTCGATTGTGCAAATGGTGGGTTTTGAAAGTGCAATCCTCTTAAGACATCCTTTTGCGACATAGATTGATTATCCTGTGAAAAATCATCGTAAATGCCAAGTTTAGCCAGTCCGTTTTTATTGTAGGGTTCAAAAAAATAACCTCGATCGTCCTGAAATACCTTTGGCTGAATAACCAATAAACCTTTAATTTTTGTCTGTACTGTTTCCATGTATCTATGCTTCGTAATAATTACCAGTTCCATATCCGTATCCATATCCATACCCATAACCATAGTATCCGTATCCATACGGATTACGTTTTAAATCTACGCCGTTCAGTACAAATGATAGTTTTTCAAGGTGGTTATTGTAATACAACCTGTCAACGAAGTGAACGAATTCGCGTTTTGAATAATCT
>JABCZY010000044.1 GCA_013289395.1 Bacteroidota bacterium | reverse complement strand
AAATAAGGTGTGCTTACCAATTTGAATTTTCATTTCAAAATCAGTACTGCCAAGTGTTGACGTTGCTTGAATCATGGGGTTAATGTTTAGTCATGTTGAACTTGTCGAAACATGATCTGTTGAAAATTCGTAATTCGTAATTTTTAATTCGTAATTGAATTATGCTACTTCAGCATATACTCTTCCAATGTTCTCCAATGTTTCAAGGAGCTCAATGTATGAATCGCTGGTAACAAGTTTCATTCTGAAGTCTTTGAAGTTGTCCATGCCTTTAAAATAGCTGGAGTAATGTTTACGCATTTCTAAAATACCCAGTTTTTCTCCTTTCCATTCAACTGACTTTACCAGGTGCGTGCGGCAAACGGTTATTCTTTCTTCAAGGGTAGGTGGAGCCAATACTTCTCCTGTTTTAAAGTAGTGCTTTATTTCTCTGAATATCCATGGGTAGCCAATACTTGCACGGCCTATCATAACACCATTCACACCATAGCGTTCTCTCATTTGCTGAGCCACCATGGGTGATGTAACGTCGCCATTGCCGAATATAGGTATCTTAATACGTGGGTTATTTTTTGTTTCTCCAATCAGGGTCCAATCTGCAGGTCCCTTATACATTTGTTTACGAGTACGGCCATGAATGGTTAATGCCTGTATGCCTATATCTTGAAGCCTTTCGGCCACCTCCATAATGTTCTTGGTACTGTCATCCCAGCCTAATCGGGTTTTAACGGTAACGGGCAAAGAAACAGCTTTCACTATTTCAGCGGTCATTTTTACCATTTTAGGGATGTCTTGCAACAAAGCAGCACCGGCACCTTTGCAGGCGACCTGCTTTACCGGGCAACCGTAGTTAATGTCTATCAGGTTGGGGTTAGCTTTTTCAGCTACAATGGCTGCTTCGCGCATCGATTCAATACTGCTGCCAAATAACTGAATACCGATAGGCCTTTCATGCTCAAATATGTCAAGCTTTTTAATGCTTTTGGCTGCATCGCGTATCAATCCTTCCGATGAAATGAACTCAGTATAGAGCATATCAGCTCCCTGTTCCTTGCATACATGGCGGAACGGAGGGTCACTCACATCTTCCATAGGTGCAAGCAAAAGAGGAAAATCTCCTAGCTCTATATTACCGATTTTGACCATCTGTTTGAATTATTACCTTTGCAAATATATTCTAAAAGCATGAATACAGAGCCACTAATGCCTCAGTCGCCATTTCAAAAGAGTTTCAGTCCGGGAAGAAGTTTTTTGATTCTGATGGGCCTCTTTTTACTTTGTTATGTATTTGCCAATATTATAGGTATTCTTTGCTTATCATGGATTGGGGGGTTAAGTGTGTTTCAAATGCAAACAATGGACCTTACTGACCCCAAAGTACTTTTGGCGGTTCAGGTTGGACAGATCATTGGTGCTGTTTTCGCGTTCATTCTTCCGGTTATTATTTATTCCATAATTACTACTGAAAACAAAGCAGAGGAATTAGGATTAAAGGGAAAACCCAAAGTACTTACCATGGTTTTAGCGGGTGTATTAATGCTTTGCGCCGGTCCTCTTATAAATTACATTACAATGTTAAATGGAAAACTTCCTTTTCCTGATTTCATAATACACTTTCAGGAGTCTGCGGATAAAGAACAAGAAGCCTTTCTAAAAGGCCAAAGTGTTGCCACCCTTATTCTGAATATTTGTATGATTGGTATAATGGCAGCAGTGGGCGAGGAGCTTTTCTTTCGTTCTGCAATGCAGAAAATACTAATAAAGTGGACCGATAATGCACATATTGGCATTTTGCTGACGGGTATTATATTTAGTGCTGTGCATGTTGAATTTCTTGGCTTTTTTCCTAGAATGTTGATGGGTATGTATCTTGGTTATTTATTTGTATGGACCAAATCAATTTGGGTTCCCATGTTTGTACACTTCGTAAACAATGGTTCAGCCGTACTTTTTTCTTTCTTGGAAGAAAGAAAAATATTGCCTGTGAAAATTGACGAATTAGGCAGCGATAAATCGCAAATAGGCTATGTAATGATAAGTACAGTAATAGTGGTAGTACTATTGTTTATCATTTATAGAATTGAAAATAAGAAAGCAGAGATTGTTGTAAGCTAGTACTACTTCTTTCCGCTTCCGTACTCCATCAGGTATCTCTTAATAAAGTCATCGAGCCCGCCATCAAGCACGGCCTGAACATCTGATGTTTCGTAATCGGTGCGGAGGTCCTTTATCAGTTTATAAGGATGCAATACATAGTTACGTATCTGAGAGCCCCATTCAATTTTCTTTTTGCCACTTTCAATATTTGCTACCGTTTCCAGTTTTTTGCGTAGTTCTCGTTCATACAACTGAGACTTCAACAGTTGCATAGCATTTTCCTTATTGTTCAACTGCGACCTCGATTCCTGGTTCTTTACTACAATGCCCGATGGTTTGTGGTATAGGCGCACTGCTGTTTCTACCTTGTTTACATTTTGTCCGCCTTTTCCCCCTGAACGGAACGTTTCCCATTCAATGTCAGCCGGGCTTATTTGAATATCTATGGTTTCGTCAATCAAAGGGTATACATATACCGATGCAAAAGAAGTGTGCCTGCGTGCATTTGAATCGAACGGAGAGATACGTACTAAACGGTGTACGCCATTCTCACCTTTCAAATAACCAAATGCATATTCTCCTTGTATTTCAAGTGTAACCGATTTTATACCTGCTGTTTCACCCTGTGTAAGGTCAGCTTCTTTTACTGAATAGCCTTTGCTTTCTGCCCACATAAGGTACATACGCATAAGCATATATGCCCAGTCCTGGCTTTCGGTGCCACCTGCACCTGAGTTTATTTCTATAACGGCATTTAAATGATCTTCGGGCGAACCAAGCATATTCTTGAACTCTAGGTCGCTCAGTAATTTAGCAGTGCTGTTAAACTGCTCGTCCAATTCCTTTTCTGTTACAGCTTCCTGCTTATAAAAGTCATAGGTAAGCGCAAGGTCATCTACACTCTTTTCGAGTGCACTGTATGCTTCTGTCCAGTTTTTTTGCTGCTTTATTTGCTTTAAAACAACTTCGGCTTTTTTCGGGTCGTCCCAAAATTCGGGCGCCTGGGTAACAAGTTCTTCTTCGGCTATTTTTTGTAATCGTTTTTCGATGTCAAAGATGCCCCCTCAGCGCGTCAAAGCGCTCCTTAGTTTCCTTAATCTGATCTTCTGTGATCATAAAGATATTCTATGCAGGCCTGTGCCTGCGTTAAGTTCTAGTTGTATTGTTTAATAAATATCAGGATGAGATGCAGGGTCAACCTCATTCATAATAGCATATACTGTATCGTAAATATCTTCAACACTTGGCTTTGAGAAAAAGTCTCCATCAGAACCATATGCAGGACGGTGATCTTTTCCGGTTAATGTACGTGGTGCTGAATCGAGATACTGATAGCCACCTTGCTCCTCCAATACTTTCTGCATCATAAATGCACTGGCGCCACCTTTCACATCCTCGTCAAGAAATAATACCCTGTTGGTCTTCTTTAACGATTCTACAATGCTGTGGTTAATATCGAAAGGCAATAAGGTTTGTACGTCGATTATTTCAACTGAAATATTAACTGCCTCTAATTGCTGTGCTGCCTGTTCAGCCATTCTGCAAAGTGGGCCATATGTAATAATAGTTACATCTTTTCCTTCACGCAACACTTCAGGAATACCTAATGGAACCTTAAATTCTCCCATATTAAAAGGCCGTTTTTCCTTTAAACGGTAGCTGTTCAATGGTTCAATTACAATTGCAGGCTCATGTGCTGAAAGCAATGTATTGTAGAAACCCGCAGCCTGTGTCATGTTACGAGGTACGCAAACGTAGATTCCACGCAGCGAATTAATTATCATACCCATAGGTGAACCACTGTGCCATATACCTTCTAATCGATGCCCACGTGTTCGAATAATTACCGGTGCGCGTTGTGTGCCTTTTGTACGATATGCAAGGGTAGCAAGGTCATCACTTAATATCTGAACGGCGTAAAGCAAGTAATCGAGGTATTGAATTTCCGCAATTGGGCGCAGGCCACGTAGTGCAAGGCCTATTGCCTGCCCAACTATTGTAGCTTCACGAATACCTGTATCGAACACACGTTCTTCGCCATATTTCTTTTGCATGTTCTCAAGGCCCTGATTCACGCCTCCAAGTTTGCCTGAATCCTCACCAAATATCACCACCTCAGGGTATTTACCCAGAATGGCATCAAAATTATCACGCAATATTTCATGTCCGTTTACTGATTCATCATCATACTGTGCTTGCACCGGACTTACGCCCAGTACCTCATTCGTATATAAATGAGAATCGTAACGGTCTCTATTTGTTTCTTCGTATTCCTTTAAAAAATCTAATAACGCGGCACGTGCATCTGAGTTTTCATTACGTGTTAATCGTAATGTTTTCTTAATTGCTATTACAAGGTCCTTGCGCGCAGGGTCCTTAGCTGATTTTAATTCAGTAATGAACTGTGCAATGGCATCTGCATGGCCTGTTCCTTCAACACTTGCAAGTATCAGGGCGGTACCTTGTGCTATTTCTTGTTTAATAGGTTCAAGGCATGCTGCCCATGCTTTATTACGGGCATCTTTTACAACTTCTTTTGCAGCTTCTTCAATAGTATTAAGTTCAGCTTCCGTAGCAATGGCAAACTTTAATATCCATTCGCGCATTTTTTTAATACCATCGAAATCTTTCTCCCACTGAAGCCTTTCGGGTGTTTTGTAACGTTCATGCGAACCGGAAGTAGAATGGCCCTGCGGTTGTGTTACTTCTTCAACGTGAATTAACGTAGGAATGTGCTCAGTACGGCAAAGCTCAGCTGCTTTTTCGTATGTTTCGCAAAGTGCTGAATAATCCCAGGCCTTCACTTTGTATAGTTCATAGCCCGGAGCTTTTTTATCACGTTGCATTCCTTTCAATGCTTCGTAAATATCGCCTTTGGTTGTCTGGTATTTTTTTGGCACCGAAATACCATATCCGTCATCCCATACCGATAACAGCATAGGTATTTGCATAACGCCTGCAGCATTTATCGACTCCCAAAAGAGCCCTTCGGATGTGCTGGCATCGCCAATTGTACCAAATGCTATTTCATTTCCCTTGTTGCTAAATTTTTCAAGGTCAGGTATATGAAGGCCCTTATTCTCTCTAAATAGTTTGGAGGCTAAAGCTAAGCCCACCAACCTTGGCATTTGCCCGCCGGTAGGTGATATATCAGATGAGGAATTGTATTTGTTTATAAGATCTTTCCATGTACCATCTGCATTTACAGATTGGGTAGAGTAGTGGCCACCCATTTGCCTGCCTGCCGAAGTAGGCTCTGCAGCAAGGTCAGCATGGGCATATAAGCCCGCAAACCATTGCTGTAAAGTGAGTTCTCCAATGGCAAACATAAATGTCTGGTCTCTGTAATAACCTGCCCTGAAATCGCCATGTTTAAATGCCTTAGCCATGGCAACCTGGGCTATTTCTTTTCCATCTCCGAAAATGCCAAACTTGGCTTTACCGGAAAGAACTTCCTTGCGCCCAAGTAAACTTGCTTCACGGCTTTCATTTACTATCCTGTAATCGGTAAGTACCGTTTTTTTGAATTCTTCGAACGATATTTCTTTTTTCTGAGACAAATTCTGTAGTTCCTCCGTTTTAGCCATTTAAATATTATAAGAGAGTATGTACTTTATGAAAGTATGCAAAGTTAGGATTTGTTTCAAAGATAATACCTTCAAACCTGTTATTTTTTAGCAAATAATGGATTCCTGTAAAAGTGTACTTTTATAGTTTTGTCATTTTAACCTTTATCATTGAATATAATAGCTAAATACAGGGACCTGCTTTTGATCATGATTTCATGGGTTATAGTAGGTATGTATCTTGGGCCTGTCGCATATTTCTATGTTCCGCTTACGTTATTTTTTATGAAAACACGTAATATGTATATGGAAATACTGATCGGTTTTTTTCTGATACTCACCCTTTCAGATAGTAGAAGGGATAGCTTGGGTTTTGCTGTGTTTACGAAAGAGATTTATGTAATAATGATGGGCATTTTTTTGTTTATGGATTTGAAATCATTCAAACCATTTAACAGGTTTTTCGTGCGCTTTATTCCGTTTTTTATAGTTGCTTTCATGTGTATTTTTAATGGACCAGATGATAATTATTATAATGCATTTGAAAAAACCGTTTCATATATGCTTTTGCTCATCGTTGTTCCCAATTATGTGCTTCGCGCACATGCGGATCACGGTAAAGAATTTTATAAAATAGCTGTGATATTGCCCGCAGTAATATTAGGTATAGGTTTTGTATTTAAAATAATAGATCCCTTTATTGTTTCACGTGAAGGGCGTTTTCAAGGAATACTTGGCAATCCTAATGGACTAGGAATATATGCACTGCTCTCTTTTCTTTTTTTAAGAGCGGGGCTTGAGCTATATCCCGATCTTTTTAGCAAGCGAGAAAGGAACATAATTTATGCTGCAATTTTATTATCAATTATTTTATCAGGTTCACGGGGTAGCCTTTTCGGGTTACTTATATTTATCATTTTCTCATACCTTTTCAAGCTATCTCCATATATAGGCGCTCTATTGGCAGTAGTTGTACTAGGCAGTTTTGGGTATATATCAGAAAACCTTATTGGTATTATTAATACACTTGGGCTTGAGAATTATTTGCGGACGGAAACACTTGAGGAAGGATCGGGACGGTTTATTGCATGGAGTTTTTCCTGGCAGCATATCAATGAAAGTTTTTGGTTCGGACGAGGGTTTGAGTACACAGAGTATTTGTTTGATATTAAAGAGAACGTTATTTACCTGCAGGCACTTGGCCACCAGGGGAATGCGCATAATTCCTATATAACACTGTGGCTTGATACTGGCCTTGTAGGGCTGTTATGTTATGTGTTGGCTTTTTTAAGTTGTTTCATAAAAGCAGCAGGGCGTACGCGGTTAGCGTTGCCGATTTTGTTTGCTGTAGTATTCTCTTCTTTTTTTGAGTCCTGGCTTACGGCTTCATTAAATCCATTCACAATTCAGGTAATTGTATTATTAACCATATTTACAAGCGATGCAATATTCCCGGCAAAAGCCAAGGCTGCTGTTTCTTTACAGTGAGCTGGCTGATTACTTCCTGGCCTGCATCAAAAAGCTTCTATCAGTACATGATGTTGATGTATATATTATTCATTGGCCCGTTAATAAAGAAGCCCCATTTAAGTTTGTATTTCCTGAAGGTGTACGATCGTATGACAGGAAACAGTTTGATGCTAAGAGCTTAAAGGAAAAGATCAAAGAAATTGCCCCTGATTTTATTTATTGCAGTGGGTGGCTCGATACTGATTATTTATATGCTGTACGAGGGTATAAAAACAAAATTCCTGTAGTAATTGGCCTGGATACAAAATGGACGGGAACCGCAAGGCAATATTTGGCCTGTGTGTTAAGCAGGTTTACATTGCTGAGTATGTTTTCGCATTGCTGGGTGCCGGGGCAAAGCCAAAAAAAATATGCATTAAAACTTGGGTTCAGGCAAAGCGATATACGTACAGGTTACTATTCAGCTGATACCGATTATTTTAAGGCTCTTGGGGAGAGGGCTGAATTAAAAAAGAAAACCAAATATCCACACAAACTTATTTTTGCAGGACGATATTATACTTTTAAAGGAGTTACAGATTTGTGGAATGCATTTATTCAATTGCAAAAAGAGAAAGAGAGTGATTGGGAATTATGGTGCCTTGGGGTGGGTGATATAGAGCCGGTAAAACATCCTAAGATTAGACATTTTGGGTTTGTTCAACCCAAAGATATGATGGCATATATAGGAGAAACAGGTGTTTTTGTTATGCCTAGTCTTGTGGAGCCCTGGGGTGTTGTGTTGCATGAATTTGCAGCAGCCGGATTTCCTCTGATAGCTTCGGATGCAGTAGGTTCTGTTGAAGCCTTTATTGCGGATGGGCAGAATGGGTATATTTATACGGCAGGCGATGTGGAGGAATTGAAAAAAAGTATTGAAAAAATCACTTCGAGAACCGATAATGAACTAAGAGTGATGGGTAAAAGAAGTGTTGAAATGGCAATGAAAATAACCCCTGAAATATGGGCTAATACATTAATGCAGTTAATCGATAAAAAATAATCTTGAAAATGTTACATAAAAATTCTTGTATTGGAGTTATAGGTGCAGGTACAATGGGCAGTGGTATTGTTCAATTGGCAGCATCGTTCGGGCACAAAGTTTTGCTTTTCGATGCTAATGTGGCGGTTGCTGCACAAGCAGTTGATAGGATAGGTAAATCGCTTGAATCATTGGTTCAGAAGGGAAAGATTACTGATGCTATTGCAAAAAGCACCTTGTCTAACATTACAAATGCAAAATCGATTGATGAATTTGCAAAATGCGATTTGATCATTGAGGCAGTAATTGAAGAACTTTCTGTAAAAGTGGAAATATTAAAAAAGCTTGAGCAAATAGTTTCAAAAGAGTGTGTGCTGGCAACCAATACATCTTCTTTATCGGTTACATCAATTGCAGCGGCATGCGCCGGATCAGGTAGGGTTGTAGGTATACATTTTTTTAATCCCGCAACAATAATGCCATTGGTTGAACTAATACCCGGCATTGCTTCTGATATGAAGGTTATTGAAGAATCTCGTGCATTAATAGATTCATGGAATAAAGTTACTGTATTAGCAAAGGACACCCCAGGTTTTATTGTTAACAGGGTTGCCCGTTCATTTTATGGTGAAGCTATCAGAATATATGAAGAAGGCATTGCTGACTTTGCAACTATTGATTGGGCCCTGAAAGAGATAGGCGGCTTTAAAATGGGCCCTTTTGAACTTATGGATTTTATTGGCAATGATGTTAATTTTAAAGTAACAGAAACGGTATGGACACAAATGTTCTTTGATAGCAGGTATAAACCTTCGCTGACTCAAAAGCGTTTGTATGAAGCCGGTTTTTGGGGCAGGAAAAAAGGCCGGGGGTACTACAGTTATGCAGATAGTGCAGTAATGCCTGAAGCAAAAAGAGATAAAGATTTGGGGTCGGCAATATTTACACGAATAATATCAATGCTGATAAATGAAGCATATGATACACTTTATTATAAAATTGCATCAAAGGAAGATATTGAGTTGGCCATGACGAAAGGTGTTAATTATCCGAAGGGACTTTTTAAATGGTCTGAGGAAATAGGGTTGAGAAAAATACATGATGAGCTGACACGATTACATGCAAGGTATAACGAAGATAGGTACCGCCCTAGTGTCTTGCTTAGTGATTCTTGTAAGTAGTGCAATTTTGTGAAATTAGATAACTTTGTCTCAATACTTCAATCAGATAATTGAATAACATGGAAATAAAAACGAAAACCATAGCATCGGCTGAAGAACAGAAAAAACGAGAAGCATTTATTCAGTTGTTTAATGAGAACCCAATACCGGATAATGAAAAGTTAGCGAACACGGCACTTTTTGTGAAAAGGCAGGATCTGTCGAAACAGCTTTTTTTTAATGAACTGTACAAGAGAATTGTTAATGTCCATGGTGTAATTATGGAGTTTGGTGTACGCTGGGGGCAAAACCTTGTAACACTTAATAATTTGAGGGGTATTTATGAACCATATAATCACAGCCGGAAAATTATAGGGTTCGATACGTTTGGCGGATTTCCTTCGGTTGATGGCAAAGATGGCAAACATGAGATAATTAAAAAAGGTGCTTTTTCCGTTACAGATGGATATGAAAAACAATTGGAGAAAATTCTCAGTTATCATGAAAGTGAATGCCCGCTGAGTCATATTAAAAAGAACTTTCTTGTAAAAGGCGATGCTGTGGTTAAGTTGCAGGAGTATTTAAAAGAACACCCTGAAACCATTATAGCATTTGCCTATTTTGACTTTGATATTTATGAGCCGACTAAGAAATGCCTCGAACTTATAAAGCCCCATCTTACCAAAGGTTCCATACTTGGGTTTGATGAGTTGAACGATCCACAATTCCCTGGTGAAACTTTAGCCGTTCAGGAAGTGTTAGGTTTGTCTAACATCCGGATACAGCGGAATAGATTTTCGGGCATACAATCATATGCTGTTATAGAATAACAAATGAATAAAGTAAAATCTGTCTCAATACATGTAGATGTAGACTCACCTATAATCTTGAGTAGGTTTTACGGCCATAAGAATATTGAATATAGCATTTCGGAGCTTGAACGTTTTTACACGAATGCTTTTCAGAGAGCCTTTTCATTGTTTGATGAATTTGGAATTAAGGCCACATTCTTCTGTGTGGGTGAAGAGTTAACGGTATCTGATGGTATTGCTGATGTAATTCGTGAAGCGCATAAAAGGGGACATTCTATAGCCAATCATACATTTTCTCACCCATTTGGTCTCAATTTACTCAACGATAATGAACTAAGGAAAGAAATAAGGCTGTGTAATGATGCAATAACTAAAATAATTTCAAAGCCTCCTAAGGGTTTCAGGTCCCCCGGTTATGCAATAGATACAAGGGTTATTAATATTCTTGAGGAAAATGGTATAGAATATGATTCATCAGCCGGTTGGCCGTTAATGCACATATTATTTAAAGTAATTCAACGTTTGCAGGGCAAAAAGGCTAAAATGAACGTGGGATACGGAGAAACAAATTCGTATTTCAGAAAATCGCCTTATGCACCCAGTAAAGAGAACTGGAAGAAAGCGAGTAAAGCTGACAGAGCATTTTTAGAATTTCCCTTGCCTTCCAGTTTTAATATATTGCCATATTACTCAAATTTTCATTTATTAATGTCACCGGGTGTTCGCAACGTATTAATGAATGCAATAAATTCTAAACACATTACTTATTTATTTCATATTGTAGAATTTGCTTCATCAGCAGATGATTTTATTCCAAAAGAAATATACAGGCACCCAAGTGTTCAAATCTCTTATGACAATAAATTACTTCAATATCGCACTATTATAGAACGACTATTAAAAAGTCGTGTTAATGTATTAACCGAAGACTTTGGTAAGAACCTTTAAATTTTTAGGCAGTAAATATGGAAAGACTGGAAGTTGTAGAGTTTGATTATAGGAATAAAGAAGATCTGAAATCTATCAGCGAACTTCATGGCAAGGTTTTGCCTGGTAGTAATGTTCCGGGATTGGGTAAACTTTTCATGGAGCATTTTTATTATACTACCTTATGTGAGAGAGGACTATTAAAGTGTTATTTAGCGAAGTACGACAATAAAATTGTTGGCCTGCTGACAACAACAAAATGGCCCTATTCATTTATAAAAAGAGGGCTAAAAGGGCAATACCTAAAGGTTATGTTTATCCTGGGTTTGTCAGTGCTTTTAAAACCTTCCAGGTTAAAGGCTATCATTTCGCAAATGAAATATAAGGCAGATCCCATACTTAAGGAATATGAAGAAAGTGGAACTTCATTTGAATTATTGACAATAGGGGTACTTGATGAATTCAGGTCTTTAGTGCTCCCTGAAAATAAAAAAATTGCCAATAAAATGGCTGACGCAGCTTTTAAGTATTATAAAGAGCAGGGATTTAAGTACGCTACCGGACAAATAGTGAAAGAAAATACTGCTCCACTTAAATTTTGGGGTAGGAATTATAAAGGTAAATTTCATGATTCTTCCGTGAAATCAACAAGCTGCATTTTGGTTATAGACCTGAATGAAATATAGAACTCAGGATTTCAATACCATTGTATGAAAAACACGGCCCTGATGCAAAGCATGGAAAAATTCAATAAGTATATTGGAGTAATATGTTTGCTTTTGCTATTGTTGCTTATAATTATCATGCCTCATCAAATAATTTGGGACGAGGAATGGTATTTTGCCCGCATAGGATATATTGATGCGTTTGGATTTACTCCGAAGTTTGTGTTATCAGACCCGGCTGCGCCAATGCATGCAATTGTTCATTATTTGTTTACACCTATTACTCATCGGCATTCCCCGCAAATAAGATTTTTAGATTTGTCAATGTGTGTTGGCATAAGTATTATTTTGTACCGTATACTTAAAATGGATAAACAAAATACCAATGTGCCATTAAGGTATACTTTCTCAATGTTTTTGTTGCCAAGCTTTTTTGTATTGGGTTTTTTTGCCATTACTGAGGCCCCTTGTTTATTGTTTTATACAATCTCAGTATTTTTTCTCATGAAATATGTTCTGGCAGAAAAACAAGCTTTGCTATATATGATATTGTCAGGCGTTTTTTTAGGATGCGCCATACTTACCAGGCAGATGTTTCTTGTTTGTATTGGCCCCACAGGTGCGCTTATTTTCTACAAGCAATACAGGTATCGTTGGCCGGCAGTTGTTTTATACTCTATAGGAGCAGTGCTTGTTTTCGGGCCTGTTTTTTATTTATGGAAGGGTATGGTGCCGCCAACGTCTATGTTCCGCGGTAATACCAGCGGAATATCAGTTAAGCATATTTACCTTTCATTTGGATATGCTTTCTTTTATTTTCTAACACTAATGCCGGTCTACGTTTTTCAATTTATAAAAAAGAACTGGAAAATGATGCTGTGTTTGGCTATTACAGGACTGTATACTTCTACGCTAATAGGAGATAATGAGTTTGTTCCTTTATCAGGATTACTACCTCATTTATTCTCAACTAATACGGTGAATATTATAGCATTTTCTTTTTTTAAAATAATAGGAATGGCTGGCCTTATGGCAATGTATTTCTTATTCTATGAACTTTATAGTAACCGGAAAGACTTTCGCCAGGTATTCCTCGTTCTAAGTATGTTAAGCATATTGGCTACTCCGGCTATTATACTTGATGGATTCAGCTCCAGGTATTCTATGCAAATTGCTCCGATATTGGTATTGTTTGCATACTCGCGCATAAGGCCAATAAATACTAAAATGCAGTTTGGTATTAACTGGGTTGCAATTGGCATTAATATAATATCAGTAATTACCTTTTTTATTTACGGGTAAGGAATTTATTACACCTTAATGCCATTCGAAATGGCTGAAAGGTTTGACATTTTATAAAGCAACCTGGCACCAACATTCGCATCCCACTCATCATTGCCGGGGGCTACTTCATTAATATCAAAAGCTATAATTTGCCTGCCAGATTCAACAACCATTTCTATTAAGTGAATAGCTTCCCAGAACTGAAGTCCCCCCGGTACCGGTGTACCTGTATTAGGGCAAAGCTTAGGGTCAAGGCCGTCAATATCAAAACTTATGTAAACTTGCTTGGGAAGGGTTGAGATAATGCCCTGGCATATTTCGTACCATGATGCACCATGGAACATTTTTTCTTTCATTGCTTTATCAGAGAATAGCTTTACCCTGCCTTTTGAATTCTGAATAATTGCATTTTCACCTTCTGAGAAATCGCGTATACCAACCTGTACAAGCCTTTCCATGTTCTTTATCTTCAATGCATTGAACATGATAGATGCATGTGAATAGGTAAAACCTTCGTAGGCATTGCGCAGATCGCAATGGGCGTCTATATGTAAAATTCCAAACGATTTGCATCGCTCTGAAACAGCTTGCATCAATCCTAGCGGTGTACTATGGTCACCACCGATCAATGCTACTATTTTATTCTTTTTCAAGTGAGATAAAGATTGTTCTTTAACCCATTTCATTAATTCAGAACACTCTTTATTAACCTCGTCTAAAATAGCCTTCATCTTTTTCTTATCTCCTTTGCCGCTGGTGAACATATCAATATATGCTTCAGCTTTTGGGCGGAGTTTCTTGCTCTTTTGTATCCACTTGGCCGGCATGTCTTGCATAGCGATACCTATTTTCCATGCGTTTGCAATTTTTTCATCGAACAGATCAACCTGGAACGAAGCATTGAAGATAGCATCAGGCCCTTTGGCTGCTCCACTTTGATACGATACTGTAACATCCCATGGAACAGGAAGTGCTACAACCTTTGCGGTTTCAACCGTGTAGGGCAAGCCGAATAATGTATCGGATGACGCAGGGCCATCGAGGTCAAAGTTTTCTATGTTCTTTTTTGCCATGGAGCTTAGTTATATATTGACAAAAATAAAAAAAGTCTCCCGTAAAGCTACGGAAGACTCTTTTTATAAATGAATTGCTGATTATTTCACTTTTGCTGCAAGTTCAGCACCAGCTTTGAACTTCACAACTTTCTTAGCAGCGATCTTGATCGCTTTGCCGGTTTGTGGGTTCCTTCCGTTACGTGCTGCACGCTTTACAACTGCAAAAGAGCCAAAACCTACTAATGTGATCCTGTCGCCTTTCTTAAGTGCTTTGGTGGTAGCGTCTATAATTCCGCTAACAGCTCTTTGTGCATCAGCCTTGGTGATTTTTGCTTCTCCAGCAATTGCATCGATTAATTCTGCCTTGTTCATAGTTTGTAAGGTTTATTGTTATTACTGGCGCAAATATATTTAGTAAGTCAATGGATGTGCGGGGTACAGGGCTAAAAAGCCCTAAATTGTTCATAAATAGGGCTGTTTGTTAATAACTCGACTAAAAAAGGCTGTTTTTATTGCCTTGCAGGGTAGGTAGGTGTCTGTTAAACGGCTCTCCAGTTTAATTCATGAATGGGGAATCCCCTCATGAAATCAATGGCACGCATGCGTTTTCTGCCTTCTGCCTGCAATTCTAATATCTCAAGGGCACCGTCTGCACAACCTGTCAATAGCTGGTTGGTCTCACTTATTAATACCTGCCCGGCAGGAATACTTAATTCAATATGTTTAACCGTTTTAAATATTTTCAAGGTGAGTTTAGTGCCCTCTTCGTTTACTAATTCTGTATAGGCACCGGGGTAAGGGCTAAGCCCTCTTATAAAGTTATATACATCATCCGCGCCCTGGTCCCAATTTATTTTACAATGTTCTCTGAAAATTTTAGGAGCAGGTTTTAATTCTGCCGACATGTTTTGTTTTTGAGGTTTTAGTGATTCAGTTGCATCCGCAATTGTATCGAGTGTTTTTACAACAAGCTCTGCACCAAGGGTCATAAGTTTATCATGAACGGTACCCGCATCATCATTCTCAGTGATCTCGATTTTTTCCTGCATCAATATATCACCGGTATCAATCTGGTGTGTTATAAAAAAAGTTGTTATGCCGGTTTCTTTATCGCCATTAATAATGGCCCAGTTAATAGGTGCTGCTCCACGGTATTGAGGTAGGAGGGAGGCATGTAAGTTAATAGTACCCAATTTAGGTAAAGCCCAAACCATTTCAGGTAACATACGGAATGCAACAACTACCTGCAGATCAGGGTTAAGATCTTTCAAAGCAGATATGAATTCTTCGTTCTTCAGCTTTTCAGGTTGCAGAACAGGTAGATTGTGCTTTACAGCAAATTCTTTTACTGCCGAAGCCTGTAATTTTAAACCTCTGTTTGCTGGCTTATCGGGTACAGTTACAACGCCAACTACTTTGTGCCTGCTTTTTAAAAGTGCATCTAATGTGGCCACCGCAAACTCCGGTGTACCCATAAATACTATTCTTAAGCTCTTGCTCATTTGTTTTATATGCTTACTGGTTTCTTAATGTTGGTTCCCAAATGCTTGACTTTACTCCTGCAAATGCTTTAAACATTCCTATTAGTATAGCCAGGTTCATAAAAAAGAAATGACGTAACAAGCGTAATGGCCTTATGTGAACGCCAATCTGTTTTAATAAAAAATCCATTGGTACAAGCCCCAGAAGGAAGGTTTCGAAATAAAAAGCAAAATGAAAAAAGTTGTTGTAGTTGACTAATAATAGGCTGCTTATATACGCTATTATAATAAAAAGCGGTCCTTTCCAACGTAATACTTTATGAGATAAGAAACAAAAACTTATAGCATTGAAGCGGAACAGAAGATGAGAAAAAACAAAAAGGTTTTGAAAACTACCGGTAGCAATACGTATCTTTCTTCTGAACTCTTCCATTAATTCATTTGATACATCTTCAAAAACCAATGCCTTAACCTCAGTGATTGCTTTACCACCATTTTCAAGCACTTTCATATTAATGTAAAAATCATCAACTAAAAAGTTCTCAGGCACTGGTGTAAAATATTCTTTTCGTAATGCATAACAGCCACCAAATGGCCCCATCATAGTACCCCAAAGTATGCCCTCATTGTATTTGGTGGAAACTTCACCGCGTATATAAAAGCTTTCTTCGTATGATATGCCTTCACGCTTTAATCCTTTATGAAGCATATTGGTATCTACCAAGGCAATGGCTGTACTTTTGAAATGCCTGATAAGCTGCACAAGTGTTTCTTTATCAAATATTACATTGGCATCGGTAATAACTAATATTGAATTTGAGGCTGTGCCAGCCAATTTGTTTATAATACTGACCTTGCCTATGCGTTCAGTAAATGCTGTCAGTTTTAAGTGAGAATATTTTTTCGATAGCGCATTTATTATTTCATTTGTTCTATCGGTACTGTTATCAGACCCTATTAATACTTCCAGTTTTTCCGTTGGGTAATTTCCTGAGAAAATGCTTTGTAGTTTTTCTTCTATTACAGCTTCTTCGTTATGTGCTGCAATAAGTATGGAAATAGCAGGAAGCTCTTCAACAGAATAAGTTATTGCGTTACTTGTTTTACCTATTGCAAGGATCTTCAAAAGCAAAGGGTATACTATATAGGGAAATACTAAAAGCCCAAATGAGATCCAGAATAAATATTGGTAAAGTAATATCATGAATATCAATTGCTGTTTTTCCCGTTTATTCTTTCCTGGTAAAAACATACCAGGTCTTTTATTATTTGTTGTATGTCGTGACGGGTTTGGACAAAATTGCGCCCATCATCGGCTACTTGTTTTGTAAAGTCGGGGTTTTGAATGCAATATACTACACTTTTAACAAACTCTTCTGCGTTATTGGCAACAATTACGTCCTTGCCGTAGTTACATTCTATACCTTCAATACCAACTTTAGTTGTAATGACAGGTTTAGCCAATGCCATGCCTTCAATTATTTTAATTCGTACGCCACTGCCTGCAAGTAAAGGCGATATCATGATGGCATATTTGCTCATAAACAGATAAGCATCTTCAACTTCACCATGAAAAACAACATTCGAAAATTTACTATCTTTCATATGGCTTGGCATGTTGCGACCCGCAATATGCAGTGTAACATCAGGTAAAGCAAAATTAACTTTTGGCCATACTTCTTTCAAGAACCATTCAAGCCCTTGCAGGTTAGGTTGCCAATCAAGCGCTCCGATATAAAAAAGCGAATTTTTGTCTGTGGGCGGTGCAGGAGTGTATTTTGAAATATCAATACCAAAAGGGATATGAGCTAATGCTACATTGCAGCCCATTAGTTTTAATTGATCAAGGTCGTTACGGGTAAATGTAATTATACCATCGCATAGATTAATTGCTTTCTGTTCGAACTTTTGTAATTGCTTTACAAGTATGTTTAAGTATATCTTCTTTATCGGATTCTTTTCTTCGCTGGCAAGCCCTTCCCATATTTTGTATTCTACATTATGCGCCCTCATAATTACAGGCGCTGAAGAATGCTGTCTTATTAATGGTATATACGAGCTAAGGTAAAGCCCTTCAAGCTCTATAACATCGAACTTTTCTTTTAACAATATACTTTTAAGTTTTTCGGCATATTGTGTTGATTCAAAACGGGCTGCGTTATACGATTTACCTTGTAGTAATGAAACCAGTGCCGAAAACGCATTTACTGTGTTATCGAGTTTAACAGTTTCTAATCCGGTACTTTTTCTGAACTCTTCCGGAATATTTTTTTCGTCGACATAATGCTTAGTGGTATTCATAGCCAGCATTTTAACCGAATGCCCTGCCTGGATCAATCCCCTGGTAAAAGTGCTTATTGCAATTGCTCCCCCGTCTTTTTCAGGGTAGGGTACTTTATTACAGAGTTGGAGAATTTTCACGGAGTCAAAAATATAAATTCCATTGGAAGGAGATAATAACACCTGTTAGTAAGTTTAAAACAGGGTATAATGAACTATTCTATAATTTTGAAATGCCAGAAAACAACCTCAATACAGCCTGTGAAACAATATCACGACCTACTTCAGCACATATTAGATAAAGGAGCCCAAAAGAATGACCGTACAGGCACCGGAACACTTAGTGTTTTTGGGTACCAGATGCGGTTTGACCTGGCGGAAGGGTTTCCGTTACTTACCACTAAAAAGCTGCATTTACGTTCTATTATACACGAGTTATTGTGGTTTTTGAAAGGTGAAACCAATATAAAATACCTGAAAGATAATGGTGTATCAATATGGGATGAATGGGCAGATGCAGAAGGTAACCTTGGCCCGGTTTATGGTTACCAGTGGCGCAGTTGGCCAGCCAGTGATGGCAGGCATATTGATCAGATAACGAACGTAATTGATCAGATAAAGAAGAACCCCGATTCACGCCGACTTATTGTAAGCGCATGGAACGTAGGCGAAATTGATAAAATGAAATTACCGCCTTGCCATATGTTCTTCCAGTTTTATGTGTGCGATGGTAAGCTATCCTGTTTGCTATATCAACGTAGTGCAGATGTATTCCTTGGTGTACCATTTAATATCGCATCATATGCTTTATTAACCTTAATGGTGGCTCAGGCTTGCGGGTTAAAACCGGGTGAGTTTGTACACACCCTTGGCGATACCCATCTGTATTTGAACCACCTTGACCAGGCTCGCTTACAGCTTACCCGTGAAACACGAAAATTGCCTCAAATGAAGATAAACCCTGAGGTGAAGGATATTTTCTCCTTCCAGTTCTCAGATTTTACCCTTGAAGGGTACGATCCACACCCTCATATAAAGGCCCCGGTGGCGGTATAGTATGATAATATCT
>JABCZY010000043.1 GCA_013289395.1 Bacteroidota bacterium | reverse complement strand
CCCTACCCAGATTGTGTATTACAAATTAGGGCAGTGTTATCAGAAAATGCACCGATATAAAGAAGCTGTAACAGCTTACGATAAAGTGAATGCTATGGGGCATGATACTTGTAAATCATTCTACCTGAATTACGGATTAATGCTTAAAACAAATGAAAGGTATGTTGATGCAAAAATTGCTTTTAAAACATATTCTGACATGGCTCCATCAGATTCAAGAGGCATATTTTATGCAAGCTCATGTGATACAGTAATTGCAGATCAGAAGTTTGACTTACCTATTACCATAACTTCAGTTTCATCACTTAATTCAAATGTATCTGACATGTGCCCGATACTATATAAAGATGGTATCGTTTTCATTTCATCTCGTAAAGCAGATAACGGATCTAAAGTATATAGCTGGGATGGTGAATACTTCTTGAATGTATTCTATTCTAAAAAAGAAAAGACTGACACCAGTTTTCCCAAAAATGCACCTCTTGAAAGCAATTTGATAAACAAAAAGTACCTGACCGGCCCGGTTTGTTTTTCAAAGAACTTCGACACCATTTATTTCAATAGTGTTGAAAAAGAATTAAAAGGAAAGAAAAAGAAAACATTGAAGATTGAAAGAAATAAGATCTATTCGGCAATAAAGAAGAATGGCGAATGGACCGATCTTAAACCATTTCAATACAATAACGATACATTTTCAATTGCTACACCTTATTTAGCAATGAATGGTTCAAGGATATATTTCTCATCTGATATGCCAGGTGGCTATGGTGGTGCTGATATTTATTATTGCGATAAGATGGCTAATGGTTGGGGTAAACCGATAAATATGGGTCCCAACATCAACACTTTCGGTAATGAGAAATTTCCTACAATGGATTCTGCCGGAGATTTCTATTTCTCATCTGATGGTTATATGGGTTTTGGAGGCATGGATATATGTGTTGCCAAAAACAACAATGGCACCTTTAGTAAAGCAGCGGTTTTAAAAGCACCTTTTAATTCAGCCGGCGATGATTACGGTATTACCTTCGTTAAAAATGAACGCATAGGTTATTTTTCCTCTAACCGCAAAGGTGGAAAAGGTGATGAGGATATTTATTATTTCAATCTTGATAAAGATAGTTTGCCTTGTCATATCAGTGCATCTACATATGTTATAGACTACAAATGCACACCAAAACCTAAACCGGTTGTAGTTGTAGACTCTGTTATTAAGGTAGCAATTGACCCTATAAAGACCAAGGCTAAACCAATAGTAATAGCCAAGAAGGGAATGATGAGCATACATTTCGATCTGGACCTGGCTACTATTCGCCCTGAGGCAGCAAAAAGGCTTGATAGCATTGCAAAGGTAATGGAACAGAACCCGGACTTAATCCTTACTGTAAATGGTTACTGCGATTGGAGAGGAACTACTATTTACAACCAGGTTTTATCAGAAAAGCGTTCTGCTGCAACAGTTGATTATATAGCTTCTAAGGGCATTGATAAAAAGAGGATGTTAGCTAAGGGCTATGGTAAAACTAAGTTTTTGAATATGTGCACTGAAGGTGTAGAATGTACCGATATGGAACAGGAGAAGAATAGAAGGGCAGAAATGTCATTCTCTACTCCAAAAGCAACAACTGTTACATCAACTAAATAATAGATTTTAAGGAACAACCATAATAACTTACAAATGATGGATACTAAGAAAGAAAAAACAGGTAAAGCAATGAACAGTGAAGTTGCTATAAACTTAGCAGATGCACAGAAGCAATCATCAGAATATGCCCGTAGTTTAATTGAAGCCAGCCTTGACCCTTTGGTTACTATAAGTACCGAAGGTAAGATCACTGACATGAATGAAGCAACGGTAAATATTATGGGCATTGAGAGAGAAAAGCTTATTGGCTCTGATTTCTTTGATTATTTCACTGAGCCACAAAAGGCTCGCGAAGTATACCAGGAAGTATTTGCAAAGGGTTCAGTGGCCGATTCGCCACTTACACTACGTCATAAAAATGGAAAACTTACAGATGTTTTATTTAACGGATCGGTATATAAAGATGATAAAGGAAATGTACTAGGCGTAGTTATTGTGGCCAGAGATGTTACAGCACAAAAATTGCTTTCAAGATACTCATTGAGTCTTATTGAAGCCAGCCTTGACCCTTTGGTTACTATAAGTACCGAAGGCAAGATAACTGACATGAATGAAGCCACGGTAAATATTACCGGTATAGAGAGAGACAAGCTTATCGGATCTGATTTCTTCGATTATTTCACAGAACCGCAAAAGGCGCGTGAAGTATACCAGGAAGTATTTGCAAAGGGCTCAGTAGCCGATTCGCCACTTACACTCCGTCATAAGAATGGGAAACTTACCGATGTATTATTTAACGGGTCAGTATATAAAGATGATAGGGGAAATGTGCTTGGAGTTGTTATTGTGGCCAGAGATGTTACAGCACAGAAATTACTTTCGAGATACTCATTGAGTCTTATTGAAGCCAGTCTTGACCCACTGGTAACTATCAGTACGGAAGGAAAGATCACGGACATGAATGAGGCTACGGTAAATATTACTGGTATTGAGCGTGAAAAACTAATTGGTTCCGATTTCTTTGATTATTTCACAGAACCACAAAAGGCCCGTGAAGTATACCAGGAGGTATTTGCAAAAGGCTTTGTTATTGACTCGCCGCTTAAACTCCGCCATAAGAATGGAAAACTTACCGATGTGTTATTTAACGGATCAGTATATAAGGACGATAGAGGAAATGTGCTGGGTGTTGTAATTGTAGCCAGAGATATTACTGCTCAAAAGCAACTTGCAGAAAGAGAAATTGCAGGACGCGAAAAGGAATTAATGAGAATAGAAGAGTTGGAAAGATTCAGAAAGTTAACAGTAGGCCGTGAGCTTAAAATGATTGAATTGAAAAAGGAAATCGAAGAACTAAAGAGTAAAAACTAATTGAGATAGGTACATACCAATTATATAGATAAAGAAAAATGCCAACTACGTCTTCACAAAAAAATAGTGTTTATAATCATCCGATTGAGGTGGAGAAATTTCTGGCTCAGAATGAAGAATTAGTTTCTGAAGAGAAAATGGGCCTTCAGAATACTGAGAAGGCACTGTTGAATATATTAGATGACTACTCGGAGGAGAAAATCCATTCGGAGGATAGCCAGAGGGCATTGCTCAATATATTGGACGACTATAGTGAAGAAAAAATTAACCTTGAGAATACTCAACGCGCTGTTCTTAATATACTCGAGGACTATAGCGAGGCTAAGGAAAAGGCCGAGGAATCAACCAAATTAAAAGAAGCTTTCCTGGCGAATATGAGCCATGAGATACGTACACCAATGAATGCCATAATTGGTTTTTCGGATATACTATCGAAAGGAAAGTTAGAAGAGAAAGAAAAGGAATATATAAGAATAATTAAATCTGCCGGAGAAAACCTTCTGACAATCATTAATGACATACTTGACATATCAAAGATAGAAGCAGGTATGATGACCTTTGAAGAGCATACTTTCAGCGTGAAGGATATATTCAAATCGCTCAATGTTATGCTAATGGGAAAAGCAAAAGAAAAGGGCCTTGAGTTATTATTTATCTGTGATGAAGACGTTCCGGATAGTCTGCTTGGAGATCCTACACGTTTAACCCAAATCATAATCAACCTGGCGGGCAATGCAATTAAGTTTACTCAAAAGGGAGAAATAATTGTTCGGGCAAAGGTGCTTAAAAAGGAAAAAGAAGATACTCTATTGGAGTTTTCTGTAAAGGATACAGGAATTGGTATACCGGCCGATAAAATTCAACATATTTTTGAACGATTCAGGCAAGCAGAATCACATACAACCCGGAAATATGGAGGCACCGGCCTTGGGTTGAGTATAGCAAAGCAATTAGTTGAACTTCAGGGTGGAAAATTGTCGGTTACCAGCGAGTTTAAATCAGGCTCAATGTTTGTTTTCAATATCCCATATAAGAAATCAATCGAGGTGCTTCACGAAACTGAAGATACAGGAGAGAAATTCAATATGGATGAGCTTCGTAAATTGAACATTCTGCTAGTAGAGGATAATCAATTAAATGTGAAACTGATATTAAGCCTTTTCTCTGAGTACGGCCTCGTATTACAGGTAGCTGAGAATGGAAGCGTAGGCATTGAAAAACTAAGAGAAAATAAATTTGATATTGTGCTGATGGATATGGAGATGCCTGTAATGAATGGGTATGAGGCAGCAACCATTATCCGAAATGAAATGAAGAATTCAATACCGATTATAGCCATGACAGCTCATGCTATGGCAGGCGAAAAAGAAAGGTGCTTAAGCCTTGGGATGAACGATTACATATCAAAGCCCATTAATGCTAACCTGCTTTTCGAGAAAATATACGACTTAACACTTAATATAATGATAACAGATAGATCGGGGAAAATAATTGCAAACGTATGTGACCTTAAGTACCTTACGGAAATGATGGGCGGTAAAAAGCATTTGATAAAGGGAATAATGGATGCCTTTCTTACGCAAATTCCGGAAGAGTTAAACTCTATTAGTGAAGCTATAATAAATGCGAATTACGCTTCAATTAAAAACTTTGCACATACCATGAAGTCATCTGTATCTATAATGGGTATTACTATGCTTACACCGGTTTTACAGGAGATGGAAGCATTGGCATTAACGGCTATGAATATTGAAAAAATTAAGGAATTGAACCAGGAGCTTACTTTAATATGCCACCTGGCGTTGGAAGAGGTAGAAAAGGACAGAGAAAATTTCGTTTAAACAGTAACAAGCAGGAAATTATGGATAAAAAAAATAAAATCACCATTTTTATTGTTGATGACAATAAAGTATTCACACTCGCTCTTAAATCTGAGATAGAAGTTGCTTTCAAAGATGTGTGCAGAATTGAGGTACAAGCGTATGAAACAGGCGAAGCTTGTATGAAAAAATTCAACGAAGAGAAGCCTCAAATTGCCATTCTTGATTACCATTTAAATAGTAAGAACCCTGCTGCTGCTGATGGAATTCAGGTGCTGGATATGATAAAGAAAGCAAATAAAGATACTAATGTAATTATACTTACCAGCGATGACAATATTGATATTGCGTTAAAGTCGTTTCATCACGAAGCTTCTGATTATGTTGTTAAGACGGAAACTAAATTCAAGAAAATAAATTATTCGTTGTTTAACCTAATTAAGGTAAGTGAAGCAAAGGATGAAACAAAAATATATAAGTATGTAAGCCTTCTTTTATCTGTTTTTATTGCCTTAGTAGTGGGCGCAGTAGTTGCAATTACAATAATTAAGCCTTCTCTACTTAAATAATTTAATTCACGAAACTGTGAGCAAGCTAAAGCAAATAAACATTTTTATTATTGATGATAATAATGTCTTTTCACTCGCTTTAAAAGCCAATATAGAAGAAGCATTTAAGGATAGAGTGATAAAGATCCGCTTGTTTGAAATAGGTGAAAAGTGTAAATCTATATTTACGCAAGTATTGCCTGAATTGGTTATTCTTGACTATAACCTTAATAGTGATTATCCCAGCGCTTCTAATGGAATAAAGGTGTTGGAATGGATAAAAAAAGAAAACCCGGAAACGAGTGTAATAATACTTACTGGGGAAGATAGTGTGGATATTGCCGTTAAATCGTTTTTGCATGGGGCATCTGATTACGTGGTTAAAACACCAACCCAATTCAATAAAATTAATTATTCCCTGAGAAATATTTTTAAAATAATGGAGTCAAAGATTGATGTAAGGAAATACAAAAGGCAGCGTATTGTATTATTTACTTGCATTGCATTACTTATTGGGGGAATGATTGCCATGCAGATGCTTATTTTTTCACTTAATAAGTAAGTCAACCTAAATCTGAATTATAAGAGCAAAGCTGTGAATTCAAAAAAGCAAATAAATATTTTTATTGTTGATGACAATAAGCTCTTTGTATTGGCTATGAAATCTGCTATTGAAAATGCGTTTAAAAATACCCAGGTTAAAATAAGCTCGTTCGATACCGGTGAGGCTTGTATGGAGGAATACGTAGAAGTTATGCCTGAATTGGTTATCCTCGATTATTCGCTGAATAGTAAGGACAAGGATGCAATGAATGGCCTTGAGATATTAGAGCAAATAAAGAAAATAAACTTCGCTACGAGTGTAATTATGCTAACAAGTAATGAGGAGATTGATATTGCACTAAAATCATTTCACCACGGAGCTGCGGATTATGTAATTAAAACGGATAGACATTTCAATAAAATAAACGATTCAATATCATTGATATTTGCAAAGAAGGAATTAGACTTTCAGAATGACATTAAAGCAAAAAAGGCCGTGGAGCTTTTAATTGCAAGCAGAGAGAAAGGATTTCATGACATAGAACTGGCCAAACGTATGGCTGAGCAAAATATAGCGAATAAGGAACTGGATTTTCAAAATGATGAGAAAGCTAAGAGAGCCGCGGAATTAATAATTATTAGTACGCAAAAAGCAGAAGTAGAAAGATCTAAGCTTATAATTGAAACCAAGAACAAAGACATTACAGATAGTATATTGTACGCAAAACGTATTCAACAAGCAAAATTGCCGCGAAAAGAGGAAATTTATTCTGCCTTGCCTAACTGCTTTGTGTTGT
The DNA here is from genome assembly GCA_013289395.1 of Bacteroidota bacterium. Classification (GTDB taxonomy): domain Bacteria; phylum Bacteroidota; class Bacteroidia; order JABEUT01; family JABEUT01; genus JABEUT01. The sequence continues at coordinate 12,636 of JABCZY010000043.1, read as the reverse complement.
TTAAACCTAAAGACATTGTTAGTGGTGACTTCTATTTTTTCTATAAAGACAGCAAATCACTTTTTATTGCTGCAGCCGATTGTACCGGTCATGGAGTACCCGGGGCATTTATGAGTATGATTGCCTCAGAGAAACTTAGCGAAGCTGTTTCTGCAAACACAGATACATCAGATATAATGAAAAAGCTAAATAAAGGTATCAAAACATCACTGCGTCAAACTGAGAGCCTTGATTCGACCAAGGATGGAATGGATATTGCTCTTTGTTCAGTAGATACCGAAAACCGTATTGTGAAATATTCCGGTGCTAACAGGCCGCTTTGGATCATCCGTAACGGACATGGCCAGGTTGAGGAAATTAAAGGAACCAAAATGGGAATAGGTGGTTTTACTGAAGATGAACAACATTTTGAGACCCATGAAGTAAAACTGCGGGAAGGGGATTCATTCTACATCTTTTCTGACGGGTATGCAGATACTTTTGGAGGTGAGAGCGGTAAAAAACTTATGACCGGGAAATTTAAAGAGATATTACTTGATATTCAGGGTCTTTCAATGCCTGAGCAAGAAAAGCACCTTGATTACTTTCTGGAGAACTGGAAGGCAGGAATAGAGCAAGTAGACGATATTCTTGTTATAGGCATTCGCCTGTAGCAGTACCCGATTTTCGTAATATGTGATTTTTGCAAGTATTGGCTATACTAATGCAATACTTTTCAGTGTAAAGGTGGGCACCTTTGCTCCGTGAAAATTAATTCACAATTAAATCAACTCATTATGAAAAATAAATTATTACCTATTATAGTAGCATCTGCTGCTCTATTATCTTTTCCGAAGACGAACTTCGGACAAGCACCTAACCTGGGTACAGCAGCTAATTATACACTGTTTACCTCTGTTGGTGCAGTTACAAATTCAGGAATTACTTACTTAACACACATTACTGGTAATGTTGGCTCGAACAGTGCCACTACAATTACAGGTTTTGGCAATGTTGACGGAGTAATGACCTATTCTGGCGGTGCTTTAAGTGCAAAATGCGCTTCAGACCTTTTAGCTGCGTACGATTCACTGGGCAAAGCCGTAGTAGATTCTACAATAGGTGTTGTAATTGGTGGCGATACTATCCGCCCTGGTACATATCTTATGCCTGGTGCTGCTTCATTAAATGGAACATTCACCTTAGATGCTAAGGGAAACCCAAATGCTGTATTTATCTTTAAAACAGCAAATGCCTTCAGTACAAGTGCAAAATCAAAAATCCGTTTAATTCATGGAGCACTAGCGTGTAATGTGTTCTGGAAACTTGATGGCGCTGTAACTATTGCAGCAGGAACAATTATGAGAGGAACTATTATTTCAGGTGGTGCAATTTCATTAGGTACTGGCGATACACTTGAGGGAAGAGCGCTTACTATTAATGGTGCTGTTTTGGTTGATAGTGTAATGGCGTATACACCGGTTGGTTGTGGAAGCCCTACTCTTACAGGCCCTGCCGCTCCTGCACTGGCGTCTACATCTTGCTGGGGAATATTTTCAGGAAACGGAGCAGTTACAAATGCGGGAACAAGTATAGTAGTTGGCGATGTTGGTACGAACGTAGGTTTAACTACAGGCTACAATGCACCTGATGTAACCGGTGCTATTCACCCTAAACCCGATGGCTTTACAGCAGCATGTGCTACTGATTTAGGCAATGTTTATACTTACCTTAACACTTTGCCTGCAGATATAGAATTATTGTTCCCTGCCCAACTTGGTCACGGATTAGTTCTTACACCGCATACGTATATAATGAAGGCAGCTGTTACATTTGTTGATACACTTTACCTTAATGGAGAAGGAAATGCTAATGCAGTATTTGTTATCCAGGTTAATGGTGCTGTTTCAACCGGCGTTAATTCAAAAATTAAGCTGATCAATGGAACACAGGCAAAGAATGTTTTCTGGAAGGTTGATGGTGCTGTAAATATTAATTCTAATTCTACTTTCATTGGAACAATTATTTGCAATAATGGTGCCATAAGCATACATTCAAATTCAACCCTTACCGGCGGAGCCTTTACAACTAATGGTCAATTTACAACCGATACACTTACAATTACCAAGACCTCAACTTGTGTACCTGCTGGTATTGCTTCTATTATGCATGGTAATGAGCAAGCAATTACTTTGTATCCAAACCCTTTCAAGTCTTCAATAACAATCTCAGTAAAGGATTTATCTCCGGCTGATAAGTATGAATTGAAGGTATATAATGTTTTGGGTAAAGAAGTAATGAGTAATGTTATAACTAACCAAACTACCATTCTTGGCACAAATGACCTTGCTTCCGGAATGTATTTTTACCAATTGTTAAATAACAATGTATTGATGCAATCAGGCAAGTTGGTTTCTCAAAACTAAAACTTTAAATACTAGAAGCCCCACTCAGACCAAGCGTCTGAGCGGGGCTTTTGCTTTGAATGAAGCGTGGAATTCAATATGTGAATGATATAAGTAATCAAAATAGTAGTGTAACAACAAAAGTGCAATACTTACTCACCTTTGTAATGTGAAAATTAATTCACACCTAAACAAAATTACGATCATGAAAAATATAACCGAATTAAAAGGAAACTGGAATGAAACCAAAGGAAAACTAAAACAACAATTTGCCATTTTAACTGATAAAGACTTGTTGCTGGCAGATGGTAAGATGGATGAGCTTATTGGCAGGTTACAAACTAAACTTGGTAAAACAAAACAAGAGATACATAAGATCATTGCTGGGTTATAAGCCGTCTATAATTAATTAAATCAATACATTAAATAAAGAAAATGAAAACAATAATTAAGAACTTGTCTGTGTTGGCAGTTATTACAACTGCAACCTTAATAAGTTGCAACTCTCCTGAACAGAAAGTAGAAAACGCGCAAAACAATGTTACCCAGGCCAATAAAGATTTGGATACGGCTAACAAGGAATACCTTGCAGATATTGATACTTACAGGAAACAAACCGATGAGAAGATTGCTGATAACCAGAAGAGTATTGATGAATTTAATGCTCGCATAGCTAATGATAAGAAAGCAGCTAAGGAAGAATACGAGAAAAAAGTTAATGCCTTGGAGCAAAAGAATACAGATATGAAAAAGCAAATGGATGACTACAAAGCGGATGGAAAAGAGAAATGGGAGACATTCAAAGCTGAATTCAGTAAAAGCATGGACGACCTTGGTAAATCATTTAAGGACTTGACAACAAAATCATCTAAATAAGCAAAATTTAATACATAAATACTATGACAAAAGATGTAAAATGGGCTATAGACCAGACCCACAGCGAAATTACCTTTAAGGTAAAGCATTTGATGATTGCTCACAGTAAGGGCACATTCAAAACATTTGACGCAAATATTTATACGGCTGATAAGGATTTTGAAACAGCAGAGATTGACCTGTGGATTGACCCAACTTCAATCGTTACTGGAGATGCGAAACGCGATACACATTTAAAAGGGCCTGACTTCTTTGACGTGGCAAACCACAAGCAAATAACTTTCAAATCGAGTACAATAGGAAAGAATGCTAAAGGCGACCATGAATTGTGGGGAGAGCTAACTATGAAAGGTATTACTAAACCTGTAAAGCTTGAAGTGCAATTTGGCGGCATTGTACATGATGCTTACGGACATGAAAAAGCGGGTTTCACTGTTACTGGTAAAATTAAGAGAAGTGATTGGGGACTTGTTTGGAATGCACCAACCGAGGCTGGTGGAGTTATGGTTAGCGATGAAGTTGCAATATCGTGTGATATTGAACTTGTTAACGTTAACCAAAAGGAGCTGGCAATGGAATTAGAGCCTTCCGCTTCTAAAAAGATAGGGTACTAGATAATAGATATTATTTAACTGCAATACAATGGGAAAGAAAAAACTTACTACCGCAGGCGGCAGGCCTTATGTTGAATTTGATAATTCAATGACGGTTGGTAACCGAGGGCCAATTCTATTGCAAGATTATTTCTTGCATGAAGATTTGGCCCACTTTAACCGTGAAAGAATACCTGAAAGGGTTGTTCATGCAAAAGGAACAGGTGCATTTGGCACTTTTACCGTAACACATGATATATCCAGGTATACAAAAGCAAAAATATTTTCTGAAATAGGAAAGCAGACAAAAATGTTTGCACGTTTCTCACTGGTAGCAGGAGAGAAGGGGAGTGCTGACACTGAAAGAGACCCTAGAGGATTTGCACTTAAGTTTTATACTGAAGATGGTAATTGGGACTTAGTTGGCAATAATACACCGGTGTTCTTCATTAAGGATGCTAAAAAATTTTCTCATTTCATTCATACGCAAAAACGCGACCCTAAAACAAATTGCAAGAGCCCAACAATGGTTTGGGATTTCTGGAGCTTAAATCCAGAAAGCCTTCACCAGGTAATGATATTGATGAGCGATAGGGGTACTCCATTTTCATACAGGAACATGCATGGTTTCGGAAGCCATACTTTCTCACTCATTAATAAGGAAAATGAGAAGGTTTGGGTCAAGTTTCACTTTAAAACCCTGCAAGGGGTTAAGAATTTCAATGGAAAAGAGGCTAGTGACATGAAAGCTACCGATCCGGATCATTCACAACGTGATTTGGTGGAGGCTATTGAACGAAAAGATTTCCCGAAATGGGCTATGAGCATTCAGGTTATGACTGTGGAACAGGCAAAGACTTATAAATGGAACCCGTTTGACGTTACAAAAGTATGGAGCCATAAAGAGTTTCCGTTGATTGATGTAGGTACAATGGAGTTAAATGAAATTCCGCAAAATTATTTCCGCGATGTAGAGCAATCAGCATTTGCACCTGCTAATGTTGTTAATGGCATCAGTTATTCTCCCGATAAAATGTTACAGGGCCGTTTACTTTCTTACCCTGATGCGCATAGGTATCGGTTAGGAGTAAATTATGAAAATATTCCCGTAAATAAATGCCCGTATATGGTTGCAAATTACCAGCGCGATGGGCAAATGCAGGTAGGTGAGAATGGAGGTGCAAACCCGAATTACCGCCCTAATAGTTTTGATGATATTGTTGTTGATGAAAGCTATAAAGAGCGACCAATGAATTTAGAATCGAATGTGGCAGATTGGTTTGACCGGAATGAAAACGATAATGACCATTACACCCAGCCAGGTATTTTATACAGGGAGGCAATGAATGATCAGGACAAGAAAAACACAGTTGCAAATATTATTAGTGCCATGAGTGGCATTAGTGGAGAAAAGAAAGAAGAAATTATTAAACGGCAATTATGTCACTTCTTCCGTGCTGATGCGCAATTGGGAATGGCAATAGCAAAAGGACTAGGAGTTTCTATTGACGAAAAAACTATGGGCATAAAGCATAAAAAAATAGTAAGTAAAATGAAAAATACAGCAAAAACAAAGGATCCTGTAAAGGAGAAGAAGGTATATCCATCCAATGATCATATCGGGTCTGATTGCGATTCAGATCATACCGGGAAGGATAATAATTCAGATCATTCAGATGGGGACTGTGATAATGATGAAACTGAAACCACAGAGAAAAAAGGCAAAAGCAAAGGCAAGTTTAATAAACCAGGCAGGGAAGTTAGCCCCGATACTACCGGAATTGATACTAAAGCAGATAAAACAAAAAGTAAATAATGATTGAATAAATGGATAGTTCTTTTAAAATTCCTTTTTACGCTAAATCGGCGCTAATATTCATTAGCGTTTTTGCTTTTGTATATACTATGTACATAGGCCAGCTTATTATTATACCTATTGTTTTTGCAACTATAATAGCTATTCTGCTTAATCCGTTCGTTAATTACTTAATCAGTAAGGGTATAAACAAAATTGTTGCCATTATTATGGCCGTTATACTTGCAATTTCCATAACTATTGGACTTCTTTATATTCTATCGTCCCAGGTGAATATGTTCAGGGAAACGTATCCATTGTTAAAAGATAAGTTTCATACAACAAGTACCAGTTTCTTGCAATGGGTTTCCATAAAGTTTAATGTTCAGCAATCAAAGATCAATACCTGGATAAGTGAATCGCAAAGCAAGGCCATCAATAACTTCGCCATTGGTGAAAAGCTTTCCGAAGTAGGACAATTAGTAGTTACCGGAATGCTTTTGCCGGTATACCTGTTTATGATACTATACTATAAACCATTATTAATGGAGTTTACCCGCAAGCTCTTTCGGAAAGAAGACCACATTGCTGTAACTGAAGTACTAGTAAACTCAAAAAGAATAATTCAGAGTTATTTGGTTGGCCTTTTCATTGAGTTTATAATTATTGCAATTTTAAATTCAGTTGGGTTGCTACTGCTTGGAATAGATTATGCAATTATACTGGGAATAACGGGTGCTGTATTGAATGTAATACCATATATAGGAGGTGTAATTGCAATAGCCTTACCTATGATAATGGCCTTTGTTACAAAAGATTCACTTGCCTATCCCTTACTGGTTTTTGCTGTGTATATTTTCATACAGTTTATTGATAATCACTACGTGGTTCCTAAAATAGTAGCATCACGGGTAAAGATAAACGCCCTTGTATCTGTTATTGTTGTTTTAATTGGGGGCGCATTGTGGGGCATCCCCGGTATGTTCCTTTCTATTCCGTTAACTGCAATCATTAAAGTTATTTTTGATCATATAGAACCCTTAAAACCGCTCGGCTTCCTTTTAGGGAACATTGTTCCAACTGCTTCTAAGTTTGTGTTTATAAAGAAAAGAAGTAGAATTTCTTCCTGATAAATGATGCTATTTAAATAGCCTTGATATTTTTGCGATCCTTTTTATATTCCTCGCGTGGCGATTCATCATTAAGTTCTCCGATATCTTTATACGCTCTTAATAAGAATCCGGGTAGTTCTCCCGTATATTCTATTCTATAAAATGAGAGCCCATTATATGGAACATTATTCTGTGAAGGTTTGAATGATACTCTGCTGCTCAGGCCATCACTATCAAATGTGGAATTAAAAGCTTTCTTTCTTGTTGTGTTTAACTGCTGAAACCTCAAATTCACAAGTGTGTTACCTACTAAAGCAGTGCATTTATCCTGTATGGTAAACATCAGGCTATTTGTAACATGCTTATTCAGATACTTTAAAAACAATGTATCGCGTATTGACATTCTATCAACCTTTTCAGAATCGCCTTCAGAAAATGCCTTGCTGGTTTCCTGATGCCATGACAAATAGTATTTCTTCTTGGCTTCAAAGAATAAAATATATTCTTTCTCTTTTACAGCATATTGTTCCGGATATACAGAAATGCAGGCATTTGGGTTTTCTGACAAGTAGCTGGCTAGCTTTTTCATAAACCTTTCCTGGCTGGGTGACATTGAACTTTGCCTCATGTTCCATTTCATGGTTAAGGATTTCTCGATTGTGCTTTCCTGATTTTTTACAGCTACGCCATAGGCGGTTGTTGGTGGCTTTACAAAAATGTTGCGCAGAATACTGAAAAGCACATCATGCAAATGAAGCTTTGGGTTTCTAAGATCACCGGTAATTGGCACAGAATAATCTATTACGTTACTACGGTCTCTTATAAATGCCATAACCAACCACATAGGAATCCATGTATTCGCTTTATTTTTTACTCTTTTACCCACTCGTGGGTCAATGATCAGCAAATGGTTTTCACTTTGAATAACACCTTTTCTTACCTTCCACGCACCATTCAACTCTAGTGTTCCTCTGTCCAAAGGAAAGGATGTATAGGTGATCAGGTAAGGATTAAATAGTGAAATAGGGATTTTACCAAAATGAAAATTAACATCAAAATCTTCACTATCTCTCGGGTTAATGCTGGCCTGTAAGCTTGCTTCACCATATGGGCTTATTCCTGAATGCATGAAGAACTTTATTCTTCCTTTACCCTGGTTTACTGAATCTGCGGAAAAAGACAAAGGATTAGCTGCTATGGAGAACTCCTCATTTCTCGAAAAGTCATTAAATTTTAGATTCCCACGGGTAAAAGCAACCCTATTGATGGTATAAGCACTTTGAAAGAAGTTCTTGGATATATCTATTAAATAGTGGGCCAGTTCAATTATCAGGTTGTACTGTGTATTATCGGCATTTATCGCAGTTACATTAGCTCCTTTCTCACCAAACATGGTTTCAATGTTATCAAGTTTATCGTATTTTTCAAATTTGAAATAGGGGTGAGTGAGTGTTACAGAATCAAGATGGTATATATGTTGTTTAGGGTTTACTTCATTAATTGTCATTACAAACTTGTCAAATGCTAAGTAATCTTCAGCAGTGGTTTTGCCAAAATGGAAATCACTAACTGCAATTCGTCCCTTAGTATCCTGGTCGTTTTCATCCTTAAAATTGCCTGATGTTGTCAGGTCAGCGTCAAGGTTGGCAGAAAAAGTACCGTAGTTAATCATCTGTTTTAAGTATTGCTGTACAATTGCAAGGTTAAACTGATGTGCTTTAATGGCATAATAGTAGTTTAAGGTGTTAAGGTTGATATTGAAATCAGCCTCCATATCGCCGGTGCCTATTCCTGCAGAAAAAGAAAACTTGCCTTTAATACTATCGTTGTCCCATCTTTTGCCACTACTTTCAAAATGTACATTTTTGATAAAGTAGTTTATATCTATCAGCGTATCGTGGAAATAAAATATTCCGTCATTTATCTTCACATTCAGGATGTTGAAATGAAGGGGAGGTCTATCCGTATCTGCTGCAGAAGGGGAAAACCTCTTTATAAGATCAGAAAAATTGAAATCATTACGTTTATTAAGTATAACTATTCCCTTAGGTTTATCTATTGTAAGCTCAGATATTTCATACGTTTTTGAAAGCATTTTGTGCAAGGCAAAACGCATGCTTAAGCCATCTGCCGAAAAGAATATACTATCAGTTGCTGCTTCGTATACTCTAACATTACTGAAATGAACATAGCCTGTAAATGGATTAACATAAGCCTTGTCCATTCTGATTTGCCTGCCGGTATATTTAACACTGTATTTTTCAACAAGGTACTTGGTAATAGGTGATGCAAAAATTAGAATTAGTATAGGTAATACAATAAGTAAACTTAAAATTATTAGTATGGTTTTTTTAAATTTACTCTTAGCTGACTTCATTGTATAATATTCAATTGATAAGTGATAAAAATGGCCTTATTCAGCCATTAAGCCGTTACATACAACTTAAAGAACCTTACAGATTTTACATTTTACTTGTTTTATGAAATATGATTACGTGCAAAGAAATAGCCGGACATAAAAGATCACTCTTTTATGCCGGCTCCTCCGTCTTTCCCACCACTCAAAGGAAAGACATGCTTTCAAGAATGGCTATTTTATTTTAAATCAATAAACGAAAGCATTCATATTACGTTTAGCTATTCCGTAATTATTGAACATTAATACTTTGAGTATTTGTTCCACTACCACCCGATCCATCTGCTGTAAGCGAAACATTATAGTTGCCGAAACTGCTATATGTATGGGTTGGAGATGTTTGGGTGGAATTTGAGCCATCACCAAAATCCCAGTTATAGGAAGATGCTCTGGAAGACGTGTTAGTAAAGTTAACCGTTCCTGCACCATTCTCGGAATAATTAAAACTGGCATCGGCTACTTTTTGGCAAGATGTGAAGAATATGCCGGAAAGTAAAGCAACAGCAAATAAGACTTTTAGATTTTTCATTTTAATTAAGTTGAAATTTTATAAATTGATTATAATGCAAAAGTGTATCTGCTCAAGCTATATTCTGTTACATATTTATTGTAGAATATTGCAAATTATGCATGTATAGACAAGTTATTATACAGAATAATAGGAAAAATGGGATTATTCAACTTTTAGCAAACGAATTTGCAACTAGTATGTGAATAACTGATTATTAGTGTTAGTTGTGGCCCCGCCAGGAATCGAACCTGGATCAGAAGTTCCGGAAACTTCCATACTATCCGTTGTACTACAGAGCCATTAATTACTTGGTAAAAGTAGAAAGAATCCTTTACTCTTCATCAACTGCCTCATGCAAGGCTACATGAAGCTCGTTATCTTTTACAAAATTGCACCAGTGGCAATCTTCTTTCCCGCATCCTTTATTAAACTCGTGGTTCTGGATCTTATGCCAGGTATCCGTTATCTGTTTAGTTACAATTTCAATGTCCTGTTCGCTTATGTTTAGTTTTTCTTTCTTGTATTCATCTTTAACTGGCTCAATAAAGTCAAACTCAGAAGTTTCTGCCACCCAGTCGTTGCGCTTTTGGTTGTCTAACAAAATCTTATAAAAAACGGCCTGCCTCCAGTAATCCCCTCCAACCGGAGCGCTTTCATTTGGCGGAACCAGTTTCTTTTTGGCATTATCATACCTGCCAGTTTTATAATCTACCACATTTACTTTCTTTCCATCAAACTCAAGCTTATCAAGTTTTCCATTTAGCGGAACACCTTTTACTTCAACATTCCGTATATTTAATTCAAGGCTAACTATCTTATTCCATTTATTAATATAGAAGTCGTAGTACGCAGGTAGTATTTTCTCTCCGTATTCAAGCCTACGCTTAAACTGTTCTTTGGTAAACGACTCTCTGTTGCGATGCATGTAAACCGTATAATCGTTTAACATTGTCTGCTTGTTTGGGAATGTGTTGTTGTTATCCTTCATTTTTTCAAACAATGCCTGTAGTGTTGAATGTATGGCACTACCGAATGCCATCGACTCGCTTTTAGCGGCCGGTACACGAATAAGGTTTTGGTAGTAGAATTTGATTGGACATTCGAGATAATTACTTAAGTGTGTTACACTAAGGGAATAATTCTCTAAAAGTTTATTAATATATACTTTATCAATAAGTTCAATTTGTGGTATTGCCTTAGCTGTATATTGAAGTTCCAGGAATTCGATCAATGTACTTTCTTCTGCTTGTTTTTTTACTTCAGTTATTTCATTGCTTTCTACTATTTCTCCTAAAAAAGAAGAGCGCTCAAGGTTCTTGTCATTTGAGTCTTTCAGCGGATATGAAATTGCGAGGTGTGTTTTTGCTCTTGTTAAGCCAACATAAAATAAACGCCTTGATTCCTCAAGGTCATCAACCTCATTTTTATTCGCAGAAAGGTTATCAGGTAATTTGAAGGTACGTGTTCCGGCTGAATTTTTTTCATCCCATACGCTTCGGTTACAACCTATTATATATATATACTCATACTCAGTCCCCTTTGAACCGTGGGCTGTCATTAAATTAACCCCATTTTCTGATGTTATTACCTTCTGCATTTCTATTCGTATAGAATGCTTCTGCATGGTATGTATCATATCAAGCAACCGTTGCAGTGTAATATCGGGGTCCTTACGTGTTTCAGACTTTATAAAACTAAAGATTGCAGTCAGCACCTGCATTAACCATGGTTTATCAGGTGAGTTAATAATGTAATTCAAAATACCTGCTTCACGCACTACTTCTTCAAATAACTCTTGCAGTGTTACATTATTCATTTTTGTGATTAACCCTTCCAGTACCCGGCTAACTCTTTTAGTTTCATTTATTTCAGCCTGGGTAAACAGATCTGAAACACCATCTGTTTGTTGGCTTATTGCAAGCCGTATAGAAAACTTCTCCCTGCGGTTTCCATAGTTTTTTTGCGATACTTCAAGGCTTATCCTTGCAATATCCAAAGCGGGAATAGTAAAGAAATCGAAATGAAGAATTTCAAATAAAAGTTCATCACCACTATAAGCAGTGTCGTTTTCAGATGCTATGAACTCTAATATTTTTAGGATTTTATTTACAAAAGGCAATTCAAGTAAATTAGTATTGCGCTTCATGTTAATACCAATCTTCTTTTTTTCAAGATAGGTAACAAGATCTTCTACTTGCCTGTGGTTACGATATATGACAGCAATATCTCTAGGCGAAGTTCCCTTGCTGATAAGTTCTGCAATTTCATTTGCTATACAAATGGCTTCATGCGCCGAATTAGGATACTCAATTATTTCAGGGGTAATTTGTATTGCCGCTAACTTAGGGTTTGCAGATAACAGATTCTTATCAAGACTATTGTCTGTATTTACTATCCGTTCTTTATTATGTTCAATAAGCTTTTTTGCAACGTCTAATATTATTTGTGTAGAACGGTAATTTTCGGTCAGCACAACTTTCTTTATGTTCTTTTCATATTGCCTGTTGAAATTCATAATATTCTCAACATTCGCATCCTGAAAGGAGTAGATAGATTGATCGTCGTCACCTACAACAAATACATTTGGTGCCTCCCAATAGTCAATAAGGTATTTAAGAAGCTGGTTTTGCGAACCACTTGTATCCTGAAATTCGTCAACTAAAAAATAAAGAAAACGTTCCTGGTATGAAAGCAGCATATTTTCATTATCCTTGAAAGCAGCCAGTACCCAAAGTATCATATCATCGAACGTATAGCGTGCCATTTCGTCCATCATAGTTAAATAGGTCGGGTATAGGTTAATTGCGGCACGCAATTTTTCCATATTTTCCGTTTCCTCCTTTATTCTGGTCGGGTATAGGTTAATTGCGGCACGCAATTTTTCCATATTTTCCGTTGTTAAGGTATTCGATGCTCCAGGCTTGCTTTTTTATGAGTGAAAACAGGCCT
>JABCZY010000042.1 GCA_013289395.1 Bacteroidota bacterium | reverse complement strand
CCGATGGCAGAACTCTTTACTTTGTGCGTGGCTCGGTAGGTGGTGATGGTGTGCATGCACAGGATATTTACGTAACACAGCTTAGCGATACCGGTACATGGAGCGTCCCCGTAAAACTGAGCGATAGCATTAATACACCAGGCAGGGAAGAATGCCCGTATATAGCTGCCGATAACCAAACGCTTTACTTCGTATCAGACGGGCATCCGGGTTTTGGTGGCACCGACATATTTATGTCGAGAAGAAAACCTGACGGCAGTTGGGGCACACCAAAGAACCTTGGCTACCCAATTAATACTACCGCCAATGAAACAGGCATTATTGTTGATCCAAACGGGCAGCTGGCTTATTTTTCATCGAACCGCCCGGGTGGCTTTGGCGGAACTGATATTTACCAGTTTGCTTTGTATGATTCGGTAAGGCCTACAGCCATTACCTATATGAAAGGGAAAGTGTATGATGCCAAAACAGAAAAACCACTTGGTGCAAACTTTAGCCTGATAGACCTTAGCACGGGAACAACCGTTATGCAATCTACATCAATTGCTTTCGATGGTACCTTTTTGGTTTGCATTCCTTTGAATAAAAACTACGCACTTAATGTTACTAAAAAAGGCTACCTGTTCTACTCTGAAAACTTTGAGCTGAAAGATTCCAATTCTTCGCGTGTGCACCCCTATACCATTAACATACCGCTGCAACCAATCGATACCGGTGCACATATTGTACTCAAAAACATTTTCTTCCCTACCAATCAGTTCGACCTTAAGCCTGAATCGCAGGTTGAGTTGAATAAATTGGTTGACTTTATGAATTTAAACCCTACTGTAAAAATTGAAATAAGCGGGCATACTGACAATGTAGGCTCAGCAGCAAGCAACAAAATACTTTCCGAGAACAGGGCGAAATCGGTTTACACCTATTTAACCACTCATAATATAGCGGCAGACAGAATGAAATACAAAGGCTATGGCCAAACCCGCCCGATCGCAGGTAATGATACGCCAGAAGGCCGCGCACAAAACCGACGTACAGAAATGAAAATAGTGGCGAAGTAAGTCTTATGATAAAACGCTTCTTATATATCTCAACTTTTGCCCTAACCTTTTTTTCAGTTAGCTGCTTTGCCCAGATCGATACTGCAAAAGCAAAGCCATATAAACTTATTGAAATAAGCGGCGGGGGATTGTTTCTTACCGCACCTTTTGCTCAGTCTGCAATAATTGAATATGGTGCCTACACCGGGTACAACATTGGCGCTTCACTCAGTTGGCCAATAAAAGGGCAATTTAGCGGAACGCTTACATATAATTATGGTGTAAACCAATTCAATGCCATATCTACTAATAATACAACAAGTTATGTAAACATACCTGCCAGTGGTGTTAGTTACTATGAAAACATTATACTGATAGGTGCTGCCTACACTATTCCGGGTGACAATAAAACTTCAATTGACTTAAGAGCGGCAGGCGGTGCCCTGCTTTTTAGAAGCCCTCAGGCAACGTATGCTGAAAACAATATTTATAGTAATTCAGGGCAAGCCAATGCATTGCCTCAATCAATAGTATCAACCTATAACTTAACATCTTTTGTTCTTAATGCCGGTGCATCATTACGCTGTAAGCTGGGTAAAAGAATTGTAGTTTCATTAAACCTCGATTATTATTACTCACCAGGAAATGGAAAAAGTATAACGACTACCTACAATAATTCTACCAAACCAGATACTGACGCACCCACTTCGTTTACGTTCTATTCAATATTTAACCCGAGCATAGGGTTTGGCTTGAAAATTGGTAAGTAAAACTAATTACTGTTATTCCCTGTTCTTAACTAACTTTGTTGTCAGCCCAAATGACGACCAACAAAAAAATAATCATGCTCCTTTTTGCTGCCCTTAATATTGCAGCAGCAACAGCACAAGATTATGCCCGGCCAGTTACAGAATCGTATACAGAACCTAACAACTCCGAAGACAAACGTTTTTGCATCAGCCTCTCGGTAGGTGCTGCAATTCCATTGAGCAAATTTGCCAGCACAAGTGTCAAGGGTACTTTCTGGGATTTCCATTCAATCGACTCAACTCACTTAGAGGGTTTCGCAAAGACCGGTGTTAACTTTACACTTACCGGATCGTATTTATTTCCGGGCAATTTCGGCATCATGGTTATGTATGCCACTAATTCAAATGCGTTCGATATATACACATTCTCTGCCAGCGTCGGCCTTCCATCCAGTTCTAATTCCGAACTATATAGCGAAAACGAATACCTGATAGGCCCCTTTGCTGTATTTCCGCAAGGCAATTTCCGATTTACTTTTAATGCACTGGTAGGGCTTGCAAGCATTGCTTACCCTGAAATAACATGTAATGCTCATGACACAACGTATACATACGATTTTCAAGGCGGTTCTGGCTTTGCCTATAACCTGGGTGCTGGTGCCGAATATAACTTTTCAAAGTGGTTTGCAGCATCAATCAATATTAACTACATGAATGCAAGCATACAATACAATGGATTTTCGATAACCAGAAACATACCGGGGTATTATACTGCATACTATTCATCGCCTACCGACGTGCTTTCATTACCAACGGGTATTTTAAAAATAACAGCCGGTGTTGTACTCCGGTTCTAAGTTGAGGAACACATTACTAAAATCATTGTCGGTATTTTTTCTGTTAGCAGGAGCTTATCATATAATTGGGCTGTTTGCTAAAGTAAATGCAGAGCCTATTTGGAGAAATGGGTTGTTTGTTGGCATTAACCTTTTTTGTTTTTATGGCTTGCTAAAGCGTCCAATATATTTTGTTTACCTGTTTGGTATTTTACTGTTGCAACAAGTATATAGCCATGGAGGAGATGCTTTAACCCTATGGTCAACCCATAAACAAATAGATTGGCTTAGCCTGGATGTGGTAATTTATATGTCTCTTGTTTTTGTGCTATTGGTTATGGATGCACGCAGCAAGGAATAGACGATAAAGGTTCTTTAGATTCTTAATTTTTAATTACTAATTCTTAATTGAATTTGGGCGTTCCTCTGCGGGTCGGGCTATACACTTCAACTCCGCGCTGCGCTTGCGGGGTTTCCGTTTCTATCCCTAACGCAATACACTAACCATTTACGACTATTGACTGAGAGCTGCAAAATGGTGGGCGCTGGTTAGCTGCAAATGATGCGAGTATATGAAACTCAGGCAAGCAGGGAGCAAGAGCAGCCCCATAATTCAATTAGTAATTCAAAACAAATTCTTTCCAGTTGCTTAGTAATTCTACTTCGGTAGTGTTTAATGTAGCAAGTAGATCAGTTATGTTAGTGAGCTTCAATAAGGCAATTAGTTTTTCTCTGCCATATTTTTTATCGATATACATTACCACAGAGCCTGAAAGCCCATATTTATATTCTCCTGTCCAGAACTTATCTAAACCTGCAGGTGTTTTGTTTTCAGTAATTGCTTTTTTAACCTGCGCCATTCTTGCAGAGTCGCACTGCCCTGAAGCATATACGGCCAAGCCTTCTACAAACCAATCAATGCCGGTTACATTGCTGAAATCGGGGCTTGGGTTTTGCTGGCCATGGTACACATGAACAAGTTCATGTGTGATCAGCTGTTGTGTTTTAATACTGTCAGCATATCTGTGTTCACATGATTCCTTATCCCACATTTTTGGAGATATCATATCCAATTTAGTAGCAATACCACTTGCTACCATCCAGCATTCCGATTTAAAATTGGGCATATTCCAGTCCTTTTGCCAGGTACTGTCAAGGCCTTTCCTGTCAGGGTAAACAAATACAGTAAACTCATTTTTATAAGAACTATTAAAAAAAACGTGCACAGCTTTTACTCCATTGTCAACCAAACGCACATAGTCACTCTTATTGGCTTTATCAGCATTCGTATATTGAATAGTATATCCCTTTTGTTCTTCAAGGACCCAATTACCAATACTATTCCAGGCCAATAAAGCAGGAATAGATATAATAGCTAGTGCTCGTATAGGTTTCATGAAAGGGATAGTTTTGTCGTAGGACGAATAAGTAAAGTTGAAAGTTACAGTTTCTCTACCAATCTTTTTATCACATGTAAAGTAGTGCTCCAGTAAAAATTCCAATGACCGAAAATAGTACCCTCGGCACAATTGCTTACTGTCATCTCCAGTATTGTTGCACCTTTTTCAGGACGCAGCTTAAACTCTATCACCACGTAGTTCTCAGGTATATCGGGCAAGTGCGATATCTCACTCCAATACGAATATTGAAACACTCTTTCAGGTTCAAATTTCAAAATGGTTCCTTTATCTTTATAAAAAACACCGGTGTGCCACCTACCTTCAAAATGTATAGGGCTACCAACCTTAAAATCACTTATTACTTCCACCCCACCATCATCTGTTTGCCATTGCTTGATCAGTTCAGGCGTAGTTAATGCTGCCCACACTTTTTGGGCAGAGGCATTAATGGTTATTGATTTGTGGATAGTTTTCAGAAAAATATTTTAAATCTATTTGCAATTTACTAAAAACAAAAATGCCCGGCTTTCACCGGGCATTTTAATTAGAAATTTTAATTGACTTAGTCGTTCATCGTAATTAAAAACTCCGTATTCGATTTGCTGCGTACCAATCTTTCTCTGAGGAATTCCATTGCCTCAATAGGGGTCATGTCGGTTAAGTGATTACGTAATACCCAAATACGTTGCAGGCTTTCTTTATCAAGCAACAGGTCATCGCGGCGTGTGCTCGATGCAACAATATCAATAGCAGGGAAAATACGTTTGTTTGAAAGGCGGCGGTCGAGCTGCAATTCCATATTACCTGTTCCCTTAAACTCTTCAAAAATAACTTCATCCATTTTACTACCGGTTTCAATAAGCGCTGTAGCAATAATGGTAAGTGAGCCACCATCTTCAATTTTACGTGCAGCACCAAAGAAACGTTTTGGTTTTTGCAGTGCATTGGCTTCCACACCACCCGATAATACTTTACCCGATGCAGGCGATACAGTATTGTACGCACGTGCCAAACGGGTAATTGAGTCGAGCAATATAACCACATCGTGTCCGCATTCTACCAGGCGCTTAGCCTTTTCCAGTACAATGTTGGCGATCTTTACGTGGCGCTCAGCAGGCTCATCAAATGTCGATGCAATAACCTCAGCCTTTACGCTGCGGGCCATATCGGTAACCTCCTCAGGGCGCTCGTCGATAAGTAATATAATAAGGTATGCTTCCGGATGGTTGTCGGCAATTGCATTGGCAACTTCTTTCAATAAAACCGTTTTACCGGTCTTTGGTTGCGCCACAATTAATCCACGCTGGCCTTTACCTATTGGGGTAAACATATCAATAATACGGCTCGATATGGTTGCCTTCGGGTGGTTAGCCAGGTTAAATTTTTCGTGTGGAAACAATGGAGTTAAAAAATCAAATGGAACCCTGTCTCTTACCACATCAGGGCTTTTACCATTGATAAGGTCAACACGGGTTAAGGGGAAGAACTTTTCACCTTCGCGTGGAGGGCGTACATAACCATTTACAGTATCGCCGGTTTTCAATCCAAATAATTTTATTTGCGATTGAGAAACATAAATATCATCGGGTGAGTTTAAATAATAATAGTCTGATGATCTTAAAAAACCATATCCATCGGGCATAACTTCAAGCACACCTTCAGCGCCAACTATATTATCAAAGTTGTATTGAGGTTCCCTTGATTGTTGGCCTTGTTGGTTTGGATTGTTTTGCTGGTTTGGATTGTTTTGTTGGTTCTGGTGCTGATGTTGATGATGGTGCTGTCCTCCATTATTACCTTGTTGCGTGCTAGAGTTAGGTTGTCTTGGCTCTTCAGGTGCAAAAGGAAAATCACTTGATGGCTCAACAGGCTTTACGGCTTCAGCTACAGGAGTATTCATCGGCTCATCTGCAACAGGTGTAATTTCAGGTTCGGTTGCAAAATCAGGCACAGGTGTTTCCTCTGCTTTATCCTGCTTTTTTTCATGATGATGTGAACCTACTTTTTCATGCTTAGGTTCATGCGGCCTGCGTTCACGTAAAAGTGTTTCAGTTCTTGGTTCGCTCTTCGGTTCAGCTGCTGAATGACCTTCCGTCGGTGCTCCTTTCTGAGCATCTAATATTTTAACAATAATTTCTTGTTTTTTAAGGCCTTCGAGCTTGGTTAGCTTAAGCGATTTAGCAATCTCTTTAAGCTGTACCAACGATTTAGTGTTCAATTCAACGATGTCGTGCATAATAAAATATTAAAAGATCTGGATTTGTTTCTGATAAAAGATAGGGAGAAAAATGCGTGTCTGGAATCTATACTATATACCTCTTGTTGTCGGCTTGTTCAATAAGTTTCGTGGGAAATTCATTGCAATAATAGTAATTATTTTGAAATAACAATAGCATCGATGTAAAATTTAATATGGTACTTTTTTCTGTATTTATATTATTCTTTGGGCGTTCCCCTTCGGGTCGGGCTATCCGCTGCAAGTCCTCGTCGTTCCTCCTGTGGGCTTTACGCTACTATCCCTAACGCAGTGCTACATGCTATGTAACTTATTTAGTTTGTGAACTAGGCAAAAGGTGGGCGCGGGTTAGCTGTAAATGATGCGAGTATAGGAAACACAGGCAAGCAGGGCTCAAAAGCCGCCCTCCAAATTCAATTAAGAATTAGGAGTTAATAATTATGAATCTAAAGCCCCTTTAGGGGTTTGGGGCAGAAAAACAATACCACCTGCGCCAACTTATCCCCCACTCCTTACCACTTACTCCTTAAAGGTTTATCATTATCTTTGAGGCTTAACAATCAACATAATGGACCAGATAAAACATTGGATAGATTTAATATTACATGCCGACACAGCCCTATTTAATATAGTAAGGGAATACAAAACAGGCACTTACCTGATATTAATGATCATTATTTTTTGCGAAACAGGCCTTGTTATAACACCGTTTTTGCCTGGCGATTCGCTGTTGTTTGTTGCAGGGGCTATTGCAGGGGCGTCTACCAGCGATGTGGCAGGTGTACTTAGCGTGCCTTTGCTGGTTATGTTATTATTTGTTGCTGCCTTTGCCGGCGATAACTCTAATTACTTTATAGGTAAATACCTTGGACATAAAGTGTTTAATATGAATATCCGCTTTTTAAATAAAGATTACTTACAGCGCACTCACAGTTTCTACGAAAAACATGGTGGTAAAACCATAATAATTGCCCGTTTTATGCCTATCATCCGCACCTTTGCACCCTTTGTTGCAGGTATTGGCGAAATGCTGTACAGCAAGTTTGTGTTCTTCAGTATTCTTGGTAATATGATATGGATAAACCTATTCCTATGGGCGGGTTATTTGCTTGGCGAGAACAAAATAGTAAAAGAACATTTCGGGCTTGTTACACTGGGCATAATAGGCGTATCGCTTCTTCCGGCTGTTTATGGTGTAGCAAAAGGCTTAATGGCAAAAAGGAAATAACGTGAACACGGCTGCCATAATTCCGGTAGCATACCTTGCTCCCCTGCCCCATTATTCTGCCATGTTAAAACATACGGAAAACAAATGGGATGTATTTGAGCATTTTCACAAACAGTTTTTCTATAACCGTTGTACTATTTATGGTGCCAACGGGCCATTAAAGCTTATAATTCCGTTACAAAAGCGCCACGTAAAAACTGCATTGAAAGATGTAAAGATAAAGTATGAAGATAACTGGCAGATATTGCACTGGCGCTCACTGGAAGCATCATACCGCCGTTCGCCTTACTTCGAATACTTTGAGCATGAATTGAACCCTTTATATAATAGTGAATACCGACCTGAACTGCTTGTTGACTGGAACAAAAAAATATTTGAAACCGTAAACAAGCTTATGCAGGTTGAAATAAAACTTTCGTTTACCACTGAATATTTTAAAGAGTATACCGACGCTGATGATTACCGCAAACTGGCATCGCCAGGCATAATGGAAAAGGAAGCAAATAAGAATATTAAATACCAACAGGTTTTTCAGGAAAAGCATGGCTTTTTGTCCAACCTCAGTATTATTGACCTGTTGTTTTGCGAGGGGCCTCATGCCAAACAATTATTACTGAGCTAATGATATACATTACCTATAACGACGCCCCCGGAGGCATATACCAGAGCCAGGTAATTGACACCTGCCGCTTTTGGGAAGATACCTTCGATGAAGAGGCATTACTTATAGCACTGGTATCGGGCCGTAATTTTTTTGCCACCCGCAAACAGATAAAACAAACATGGAGCCATTCAATTGTGTTGCCTATGTACCCCGGTATAACTAACTGGAAAAAAAACACACGCCTGCTTAAACTGGCAATGCTTAGCCGAAGTAAGGGCAATGTAATTGCACGCGGTGTATTTGCAACCTTACTTGCTAGGGAAAACAAAAAATTTACCAAGGTATGTTTTGATGCACGCGGGGCTTATGCTGCAGAATGGTCAGAATATCTGAAAGGAGAATCGGCTGCGATAGAAAAAGACATAAAAAAGCTTGAAGGAGATGCGCTGCTGAATAGTGATAGCCGCATTGCTGTTTCGCAAAAACTCATCGATTACTGGAAAGAAAACTTCAACTACGCTAACTCGAACCATGTTATTATACCATGTACGCTTAGCAAAAAAGTATCTACCGAATACGATGGGGCTGCCATAAGTAAACTACGCAAACAACTATCATTTACAGACAGCGATGTGGTATTGGTTTATTCAGGCTCATCGGCCAAATGGCAATCGTTCAATGTATTGGAAGAAAACATAAGCAAGGCATTTTCAACGAATGCTGCATTGAAGCTTTTAATGCTTTGCAAAGCAGGTGAAGAAAAAACATTGGCCGATAAATTCCCGGGTAGGGTTATGCAAAAATGGGTTAATGAAGATGAAGTACATAACTATTTGCAGGCTGCTGATTACGGGCTGTTGATACGGGAACAATCGGTAACCAATAAAGTAAGTTCGCCTGTAAAGTTTGCAGAATACCTTGCAGCAGGCCTACCTGTAATTATATCAGAAAACATTGGCGACTATAGCACGTTTGTTACAGAAAAGAATTGTGGTATGCTGGTTGGCAATACCGATTGGGCAAACATTAAACGCCCTGCTGATATTGAAAAGAAAAACATACAGGCCATTGCTGAACAATATTTCAGAAAGGCTAACTACATAGAAGAATATAAGAAGCTGTTTTAACCACCACTCCTATTCATGAAAACAACTATTCTGTTTTGTGCGTTAATCTTTATAATCGGCTTTGGTAGTTTACAGCAAAGAACTGAGGCCCAGCAAAACAATACAGAGAACGTACATAATATTGCTTCAGGGGCTACTGTAAAAGATTCATTTGATAATCTTAAAGAGGCTTTACTAAATCCTGATAAAGTAGTTATACTGAGTTTAAACTCGAACTACCATTATATAAAGCACCTATCCGCTCAAATAGGTACACTTAGCCATTTAAAGGTGCTGCGTATTGGATGCCTCGAAAATCTGGAAGAACTTCCTCAAGAAATCGGAGAACTAAAATCATTAGAGAAACTGATTATTGATAATGGGAATGGCTGCGCTATGAATGTTGGTATTCCCTCTACTATTGGCCAATTAACTAACCTGAAAAAATTAACATTATTTGGTGCTCTCGATTACAGAGATGAATGGGGAAAACCCGATACATCTAAGATAAAAAAACTACCCTCAACCCTTGCAAATCTTCCTAACCTGGAAGAGTTAGATTTGGGCAGAAATGGACTTTTAACTATACCAGATGTAGTATGGTCACTTAAAAAACTTAAAATATTAAAATTAGATTTCAATGACTTTAAGGAAATTCCTTCCTCCATACTCAACTTAACTCATCTCATGGTATTATCAGTTTCCTGCAATTATCATTTGAAACTCCCCGACTGCCTGAATGAAATGAAAGGGCTGCAAGTACACATAAATGAATTCTATCCACTGGGACCATATACCAAACAGGAACAGCAATCAGAGCATAAAAAAGAGGAAGAACTAAAGAAACGGTTCCCTGATATTATTTTTACGTTTGAGGAATGCGATTAAAAAAATTATCCTTGTGTTCGTATTTTCAAGGCTAAAGCCCAATAGTCTATAACCATTAACCCCAGGCTTAAGCCTGGGGTTAATAACGAAAAATAAAAACGCCCTGCATTGCAGGGCGTTTTTATATAACAAATCAATACTATTATTACTCAACTTTGCTTAACTTCTGGTATTGAACACCGCTAGGGGTGCTAATGCTTATAATATAAGTACCTGCGCTGTAACCAGTCATATCAAAAGCTTCCACTGTGTTCTTCAATGGGCTGAAATTGTAATTTCTTGTTTCCATTACTTTTCCGCTCATATCAAGTACACGTATCATATCTACTTTACCGGTATATCCTTTCATATCAACATAAAAAAGAGATGTTGTAGGGTTAGGATACACTTTTATGTCGCCATTATTGGCAACAGGAGCAATACCTGCAATTATTGCAGAATATAGTGAAAGTGAATCTACTTTCAATACCGAACCTGGTGTGGTAATAGGGTATCCGATTGAAGATGTTAATGACACTATCATACTGTCAGGTGTTGCGCCTATATTAAATGGAGCAACAATACGAGTGTATGTAGCAGCAGGAGGTAGCTTTATCATATATCCACCAATTACTTTTGAACTCTTATTGAATTGAAGTTCAATGGCGGCTGTATCGCCTGCAAAAGCAGCTGAATATTTATAATAACAAACCAATGAATCGATCTGGTGACTGAAAGGGAACCCACCTTCTACTGAATCTTGATTTTTAGTGATCTGTACTTCCTTTCCATCGGTAGCGTAACCAGCCTGAATTCCATTATTACCAGGAGGGGTTCCGGTGTTTAACTCCAATGCATATTTACCTGCATATTTATCGGTAGTACGTGGATTGCCTGCATTAAATGTGAACCATTGTGCGGGAGAATATACAGAATCTGCTGTCCAATTCTCAAAATCACCGTTCATTAAAAGAGGTTGACTGCTAACACCTGTAAACGTAACACTATCAATAGTAAGTGTGCTACCTGCTATGCCATTACCGCCTGATAGTACGTTACTCGATACAGCTGCAAATATTACTGAATCGGGTGCCATAGGAAGAGCCGGACTGATGGTTTTTGAATAAAGCGTGTACGATGATACCTTACCTGTCAGCTTACATTCGGCAGATCCTATTATTGTACCTGCTTTTTTAAATACAGCAACTACAATTGCAGTATCCTTACCTACTAAACTACATTCGTAGTAAAAACGCATTCCTTTTGCTTGTTGGGCATATGGTATTCCGCCTTTTCCCTGTGCCGGGTTACCATTTGAATTGGTTATGTAGGCAAAACCTGTATCCTTACCAAAAACAGTGGTTGTAAGTGTAACTCCATACACACCATGATGCGCAGGACCTTGTGTACAGTTTGGTGGGGCATTTGGAGGCAGGTTACCATTTAGGTTTGAAGAAAAATATCCTGTTGGTGCATGGCTGATAACAGAATCCCACTGTTCAAAGTTACCATTAGGTATTGATGTTTGTGCGGTTAAAGAACCTGCAACAAATAACGATAAGATAAAAGATAGTTTTTTAATCATGATTTTGGTTTTTTGTATTCGATTTACGTAAGCAAATATATATCAAAAAATCAAATTCTTAACTCAGTGGGCGTTCTCCTTCGGGTCGGGCTATCCGCTTCAACTCCGCGCTGCGCTTGCGGGGTTTCCACTTCTATCCCTAACGCTGTGCTACCTGTTATTTTACTTGTAAATTTTGAAATAGGCAAAAGGTGGGCGCGGGTTAGCTGTAAATGATGCGAGTATAGGAAATTCAGGCAAGCAGGGAGTAAATGAAACCCCGAACAGAATTAAAACATCAAAGCCCAGGGGTTTGGAGCAAATAACAAGATGGTAAGATTACTCATGGACTCTAATTATTTCAGTAATGAATTCGTGAGCGCTACGTGGTTGCTTCGTACCTCGCAATGACGCCAGGCATAACTCAGCCACTACCTGAACAACTTCCGCAACTGTTCCGTTGAAAACTGATTATCAGATTGCTTCATGGCATTTTTAACCTGAGTTTTTTCCTTGTCCGTCAGGTGCCAGCTAAGCGAAATATCGTCGGTACCGTTATTATCTATCTGAAAATAAATAAGGTTCATTTTACCCTTATACCAATGGCTCATATATTCCAGCATACGGTCTTCTTTGTAATTCTCTACCGGAAAAAGATTGCCATAGAACCTGCTTATGGGAAAGGTAAGGCTCGATATAAGGTTATTGGGTGAGTTATCGCGAATGAGCGTTTGCTTTAACTGGTCGCGTATTTGAATAATGATAACGCGCCCGGTATTTTCAGCAAGCCATTTGCGGAAGGTAAATGCAAATTTAACTGATTCTTCAAGTCCGAAATTATCGAGCAGGCCCGCATCCATAGCTTCAATGGCGGGCTCAGTTGGTAAGGCAGTAATAGGTGTTATATAAGGAAAGGTAGCATTCATACGCAGTGCGCTGGTAAACCAAAGGTTTTGTGCATCATGGTTAGCAAACAACCTCGAAAACTCAACCGATTGCGGTACCGCATTATAGTGCATAGGTGTATCAATATCATATGCCGTCATAAACGAAATGCCCTGAGGCGATATCAGCAACTTGCGTCCGTCGTTTACAATAGTGGGGCTAATAATCATTAGCGGAATAACAGCTTGTTCCTCGGGTAACCTGTAATCTCTCAGTCTTTTATTCAGCACATTTCCGGTATTCGCATCCAGCTTTTCTTCAAACGCATATCCCCTGTCCTTTGTATATGAATACGGACCATCTTTAAATCGTTGGAAGCGAAAAGCAAGGTCGTTGGTAGCAATGGTAAAGGCCATCGGGTTTAAAATATCCTCTGATATGTTTGCAACATATTTCATATCATTCGGGTTAATGCTTTTATCCTTCTCATGTTCCAGATACATTTCCCGGTAATATGCTGCACCTACCAGGCCACCCGATGAACCCGTAATAAGCTCTACCCGTTTATATAATTGCCCGTTAAAAACGCTGTCCAAATAACGTAAGGTAAAATAGGTCCACATAGCAGAACGAAGGCCGCCACCACTGGTATTAATAATTATAAAAGGAGGTTTATCGTTATTGCCTGCATCAGAGTTCTTAAGCTTCCACAGATCAAGTACACCTAACATGTGTTCCTTATCCTGCTTTATCAAAACCGGGTCGTTGTTCAGCTTATTCAGTTCCTCGTATGAATATGGTGCGGGCGCCGTTGTGTAATTAAGCCCGTAAGCTTTTGCTGCAAACCAGTCCCAATGGGTTGATGAAAAATAATTGACCACCACCAGCAAACCAATTACCACAATGGTTGTCCAGCCCCTGAAAAAATTATGTATAGCACTAACCAACATGGTAAAAATGGTAAACAACAGCCATATACTTGCACCGGCGGGTACCATAAGCAATGGGTTATCGCGGAAAATACCCAACATTAACAGACTTATAATAGCCACCACTTCAAACACCATACCCGTTTGGTGGTTTTGCTTAAATATTTTATCAAGCATTTTATGGTCGTAGTGCTCATACCCGCGTGCCAGTTTCAGGCCCAGGGTACCACCCAAATATGTTTCTATGTGCCAGGTACGATCGCCAAATGCAGGTTGGTTATGTTTTACACTCTCCCACTCCATACCATGGCCCAGCCTTACCTTTTCTTTTTTATAACTAAGCTTCGATACCTTTTTAGGGCCAATACCAAATACCTTTAATATGTTTTTATCGAACAGATAGAAATACACAATAGTTATAAGTAAAAAGCATGTTACGCCTAACATAAAACCACCCGTATGATACCATACCATACGCGGGCTAATATTATCGTAAGCACGGTTACTGAATTCGCAATAAACGAATGTTATCAGGAATGCAAGCGGTATAAAACAGTTGTTTAAAATGAATGTAAAAAAGGGCCTGTCAAGCGTGGCAAGGAAAGGGAAACGGAAACTGTTTATTATATAGCTTGATACATTGTACGACATTATAAAACCGCCACAACCAAAGCCAAGCAAAAAGAACGAGCTGAAACTTACTTTATTAAAATATTCTGGGTAAAGGAAAAGGTATGGTATACCATATTTAACACCAATTGCCTTTGTAACAAAACCGAAGAACAATAACCACATGAACACAAACACCAGGTTCTCTTTAATGGTCATAAAAAACAATTGCAGAGGGAAGAAATAGAACGCCCTCCTTAATCGCTGATGTTTTTTAAATAGAATCTGCATACACTCGCTTTTACTTATTCTAAATCTTTTGTGCCTGTCCCCCTATCTTATCTTTTGTTACTAATTTTCAATTCTATGCGGGGCGACTCTTGCTCCCTGCTTGCCTGCCTCCCTATACTCGCATCATTTGCAGCTAACCCGCGCCCACCTTTTACCTATTTATATTACGATTCGTAATTTTAATTCCTAATTCTTAATTAATTTAAGTTCTCCACAATCTTATCCTTAGGGTATTTTACGGAATATGAGAAAGTAAGTTTCTTTGCTTCGCCGGGAGCCAGTGAAAGCTTCCATGTCAGCTTACCTGTATCGTTGTTTTGCTTGGCCCCGCCATTATCGCTAACCGTTATCTGAATATCCTTGTCAGTAGTTACAGGCACCTGGTCGAAAACCTCCATTTTAAGCGAGTCGGTGCGGGAATTGCGGACTGTTATAGAATAGGTAAACGTTTGGGTTTTGTTGGTTCCTATCCATTTGGTTGAGCAAAGCTCCTTTACTCTTTCCCTCTTTACAGCAATCTTTTTATCCATGCCTAAAGAGAAACTTATGGTATCGGTAGTGCTTTGTGCAGTAATATATGACTTACCTACATAAGCCCCCGCATAGTATATATTCACTTGTCCCGGCAACAGGTCAAGACTCTCCCAGTCGGTAACATCAGCCATTAAAAAGGCATCTTGTTTCAGTTTAGGAGTTGCCTGGTAACGATATATAGCTGGCAGATCGTACTTTTTAACTTCCACAGAATGGGTTTTGCCATCGGTTGGTAAAGAATACGGTATATCAATATGAAATTCAACTGTAAGTTGGCTTTCATTGGTTGTGCTCGCAACCGGGGTAGATGTAAATGAGTTTTGAGAAGAAGCAGAAACACCCGCAACCGTAGATAGTTCTTCATTAATTGCATTATTTGCAACCGGAGCTGGTGCAGATTCATAATAAGCACGTGATTTCGCAGCCACGTTATATACATTTTGAAAATACAGGTAGTTCGCATTCAGTACCGGTGCCGTTTGGCTTACATTCGGGTTACTGGTAGATAATGTAAGGTCAATATTATTCCAGTCGAAGCCTGTGTTCTGGCGTACATCAGCTTTATATGTAAGTTGTGCACTATGCTTAATATCTTTTGCACGCAGGTCATACACGGGACTCCAGCCGGCATCATTAGTTAAGTATGATAAGCGGAAGTTCAGGCTTTGAGCATGATCGGTAGAAACAATTGCCTCAATACAATTAGGCCTGGCAGTATTACCAACCAGTTCCTGTATAGCCCCGTTAATCCTATCAATACGTGATTGTATCATTTTCTCTCTTTTACGAAACATCATCAACGAATCGTCAATGCGTTCTACCTCGCGTACATAATAATCGTACATAGCTTTTACGGTTGCAGCATTGGTTCCGGTATTTGCACCTGCCGTGTTGCGGTTATTGTCGAGCAGGCCTTTACCCGACTCCATTATACTTACATTGTTTTTCACACGCTCCATATCATCATTGAACATCTCAAGTGAATCGCTCAGTTTTTTTGTCTTGGCATTCTTTTTGCCATCAACTGAAAAATCGGGGTTAGCCGTTACAGAGAGTATGGTAATATCTCCCGTTGATGCAAGTTGTATGCTCTCTTTATCTATTTCAGCAGGCAGGCCATGGAAGATAACTGTTGTTTTGCCTTCCTGCAACTGGGCAGGTATTTCATGTGTAAGTACAGCACCGCTCACATACACGGTAACCTTTTTAGCAGGTGGTGTAAGGTCAAGGGTGTTTTGTGCATGAACCGATAAAGCAATGAGTGGTAATGCAATAAGAACCGTTTTTTTCATGAGCATATTATTTGCTGTAAAAATAACTGTTTACCTAAACCAATGCAATAGCTCTCAGCATATTAATGAACATTATATTGTTATCTTTACCCCTATAATTAATTTCATTTATGGAAGCAGCAGGCACCCCGGCAATTGACTCTACCAGTACATACGCTACATTTTGGCGAAGGTTGGCCGCCTTTCTTATTGATAGCACGCTCATTCATTTGCTTATGCTGCCATTTGTATTCTGGTATTTCAAAGCATCTGGTTTCTGGAGCCTTGTAGAGATGGGCAATAAAGCACGTGAGGCTGGGCTATTCACTATGGATAATTCCATGTTCTTTGCCAGTTTGTTTGGTTCTTTCTTCAATGCACTTATTATAATGATCAGTGCAAGGGCTCTATTCGATTTGTTGTATCATGGCATCTGGGAGGCATCGCGCTTTCAGGCCACACCGGGTAAAATGGCAACCCATTTAAAAGTGGTTGATGAACATGGTAACAGGCTTACCCTTGTTCGTTCTTTTGCACGTAATTTGTTAAAAATAGTGTCAAACTGCACCTTATTGCTGGGTTATGTAATGGCGCTTATAACTGAAAAACATCAGGCATTGCACGATAAAGTGACTAATTGTTATGTGCTTAAAACATCGTACCCTATTCCGCATATGAACGGAGTTATTTACGCGGGTTTCTGGCGCAGGGCCTTTGCCTTTATTGCTGACTCTTTATTACTGGGTGTATTATTCTCGCCGCTTAACATGTTGTTTTTGAATGGCGATAAAAGATGGGAAGAAATATTCGAACACAACTTTAAAAACCCTAAAGACCTTTGGCTACCGACCATTGACTTGCTTATACACCAATCGTGGTTAGTTATCATTACCGGTTTCATTACCTTTTTCTATTATGCATCGTTCGAATCGTCGAGGTTGCAGGCTACACCGGGCAAGCTTGCCATTGGCATACGTGTTACCGATAGTTTAGGCCAAAAACTTACATTCTGGATGGCAGCAGGCAGGTATGTAAGCAGGTTTGTTACCCAAATTACACTAGGTATTGGTTATATTATGGCAGGCTTTACCCCTAAAGCACAAGCCCTGCACGACGAATTGGCCGACACATTGGTTGTGAAGAGTCAGATACCAATGGAGTAACAATTTCAAAACCTTTTATATTATAAGCAAGGTGCTGAAAGGAAATATTGTCATGAGCCTTTTGTTATTATTTTGCATATCGTGTACCAACGAACAGAAACTGGAACACGAAGCAAAACGGAATAATATTGAATCTATTGACCAACTTACTGATTATTACCTGAACACCTTACACAGCAACTACGCAAAAGCCTTATACTGGGCCACGGTAGGTGCAAAATTAAATGATCCTGAGGCCATATATAACCTGGCATACCTGATAACCGATACGGTCCGTAAATTCAGTTTAGAACAAAAGGCTGCTTTCCTTGAATATACGCCCGCTATGTTTGCTATGGCTATGTACTATCTTGATAAGCCGAAGCCCGATAACGACAGCGCTTTTTTTTGGTTAAATGCCGCGGCTAATGAAGGCGACAAGAATGATTATAAAATGCTTGGCGATTTCTATTATAAAGGGATAGGTACAAAGCAAGATTATAATATGGCCTTGTTATATTACAAAAAGGGCTGCGCTGGATACATAGAAAACAATACAGCATGTTGCGATAGTGTGTTATGGATGCTAAAGAACAGGCCCGATACATTGGACCTGCGTTATTGGAGAGAGCATGCAAAACAAGTGGTAATTCCATTTAACTACAAATAAAAACAACACGATTATGTACACCAACCCCTGGCACGACGTAAGTAAAGGCGATAATTGCCCCGACATTGTTAATGCTATTATTGAAATACCTAAGGGTAGTAATGCCAAGTATGAAATGGATAAGGCCACAGGCCTTTTAAGGCTCGACAGGGTATTGTATTCTGCTATGTTCTACCCTGCTAACTATGGCTTTATTCCGCAAACATTGGGCGAAGACAATGATCCGCTTGACATATTGGTATTATCGCAAATAAACCTTGTACCCCTTTGCATAGTAGAAGCAAGAGTTATAGGTGTTATGCGCATGCTCGACCAGGGCGAAGGCGACGACAAAATAATAGCCATTGCCGATAAAGACATGGGCGTAAACTATATTAATGATATTAAGGAGCTGCCTGCCCACCTACTGAGTGAATTGAAGAACTTTTTCCAGGAATACAAGAAACTCGAGAAAAAGACCGTGCGGGTTGAGGGTTTTCAGAGCAAAGCCACCGCAAAAAAGATAATAGAAAAGGCCGTAAAAGATTATAAAGTAAAGGTTAAGTAAGTGTTACCGAAAACCAGAAAAGCGACGAATCGCTAAAATTTCAAGTCTTAAAGCATTTAGGGGCTGTATTTTGAAATAGTACAATGCGTAAATTTGTGATAGAAGAAAAAGTAACACAAACCGCTTTACTAAATTCTAAAGGTCTATGGAAAATATTAAAATAGACGGCACCCCCGAAACTCCGACCATCAAGTTCGATTCAAAAGAAGGAATGCTTGAGATAAAAGGAAGATCAATAGCCGCAAATCCTGCTGAATTTTACAAACCACTATTAGAAAGCCTCGAAAAATATGCCACCACACCCGCAGAGGTAACTAAAGTAGATATTGGAATGGAGTATTTCAATACCAGTTCGTCACGTTGCATACTTGGCGTATTAAAACACCTTTCAAAAATTAAAAAAGAAGGCAATATGGTACACATTCGCTGGCTGTATGAAGATGGCGATGAAAACATGCGCGATGTAGGTATTGACTACCAGCATATAGTTGATATACCTTTTGAAATGACTGAAGTTCCTTCTGAATAATATTACACGTTCAATTTAATCTCCCTTAAAGCGCCATGAAAATGGCGCTTTTTTTATTATTACTATTTAGTTAAGGTTTTCAGGTTACATATTGAGCTTTTTTGAATTACATACATTTGCTCAGTAAATGAACAAGAACTCTATAGCCATTATATTAGCTGCCGGGAAAGGTACCCGCATGCGGTCGGACTTACCTAAGCCCATAATGCCTTTCAAAAGCAAACCCATTATACAGCATATTATTGAAAGTTTTAGAAATGCAGGAGTAAGTGATATTAATTTAATTGTTGGCTATGGTGCTGAACAGGTAAAGGATAAGATAGGGAATAGTGTAACCTATTATACCCAGGCTGAACAACAGGGTACTGCCCATGCGGTAAAACAGGTGCCGGAAAGC
>JABCZY010000041.1 GCA_013289395.1 Bacteroidota bacterium | reverse complement strand
ATACCCAATACTCACTACTAAATACTAATTTTCGTACTTTTGTATCAGAAGCAGGCCGTTCTATCGCTTCGTAGCAATGCGGAGAGGAAAGTCCGGACAACATAGAGCAACCCGCCCTCAGAATACGGGGGATGCACAATAGGTAACTGTTGTGTAATGGAAAGTGTCGCAGAGAAAATACCGCCCTGGCGCAAACCGCTAAGGGTAAGGGTGAAAACGCGAGGTAAGAGCTCACGGTTTTGCTGGTAACAGCAAAATGGATAAACCCCGGGTGTTGCAAGGCCAAATATGCCGTGGCTTGAGGACGGCTCGTCCGATCGCGGTGGGTAGGCTGCAAGAGCATAGGTAGCAATACCTTGCCCAGATAAATGATAGAAGCTCCATAGCAATATGGAACACAGAATCCGGCTTACAGGCCTGCTTTTTTTTACCTTCTTAATTAATTGATATAATCCGAAATAACTTAAAAGGAGTTCAGGAAATTTCTACTTCGTATACTGGTACGCCCACCATATAAGTATTATCTGCAAAGGCAAGCGCAAAATGGTTACCCACAAATAAGGGTTTTTGTAATGGGCATAGTTAATGCACATTTGTATATTGGCGGGGAAGACGGCTATAAGTAAAGCTATAAGCAGCCAAGCACCCATGCTGCGGGTTGCTTCGGGGATGAGTAACAGTGCAAATACAATTTCGAGCGCACCGCTGGCCATGTTCATAAAGGTAGGGGCTGGCAACCAGGGCGGCATAATGCGCATGTACCATTTCGGATTTATAAAATGGTTGGTGCCTGCAGCTACATATACCAGTGCCATTAAATAGAGTAGTGCTTGTTTCATGCTATAAATAAAAAATCCCGGGATTTATCCTCGGGTTTAATTGCTTTAAAAAAAAGTACCGCCTCATTGCTGAGGCGGTACGGTACAAATTACGCTAACTTTACTTTTACAGCGTTCTGGCCTCTTTTGCCTTCTTCGATGTCGAAGGTAACTTTGTCGCCTTCTTGTATTGTATTTTGTAATGCAGATACGTGAACAAAAACGTCTTTACCATTTTCATCTACCTTAATGAATCCAAATCCTTTTGCTTCATTGAAAAACTTTACTACTCCGGTTGCCATTCTAAAAATTGTTTATTGTTATTAGTTAAAAATTTAATGAGTTGCAAAGATACTATAAATAAATGGATATACGCCTATTCTGGTAAAATAAGCCCTTTTCTTACCCTCAAATAGGTGTTTATACTTAGGAGTTAAGGGCCAATAGCAGTATTGAGTGATAGTATTTGCCCCAAACCCCTAAAGGGGCTTTAATTCAACATTTTCTTAGGGCGTTCCCCTTACGGGTCGGACTATCCGCTGCAAGTCCTTGTTCCTGCGGGCTTTACGCTACTATCCCTAACGCTGTGCTACGTACTATTTTACTTGTTTGGTTCGTGAAATAGGTAAATGGTGGGGTTGGTAAGATTCCTTCGTACCTCGCAATGACGAATGAGCGGAGTTGCGTTAGGGATTGCAGTGGAAACCCCACAGCCGACCAAGGGAGGCGAGGAGTTGTAACGTAAAGCCCGACGGCTTTGCCGTAACGCCCAAATATTTAAAGGACTAAACCTTCATCTTGGCATCCTTCCAGGCCTTAACCTGCCAGTTGATAAGCCCCGTACATATATGGTTATTAGCAGTATCATACAGATCGACCGTATACTCACCGAAAACAGCAGGCTCAGTCTTTAACGGAGTCAATATGGTCTTTTCCACCATCTCTTTGCTAAGCGTGAACTTGGCAAATACAGCCATTTTAGCCTGGTAATGGTAGGTCATATGTATCGATTTCAGTATTATGCGGTATTCATTGGCAGGCAGACGAAGGGTAAGGCTCAATCCGCAGGCATATTCACATAGGGTTGCCAGCAGGCAGGCATGTATACCTTTAATATGGTTCATGTTCGCGCGCTTGTAAGGGGCAACAATGGTAATATCTTCGTCGCCAATGGCGGTTACCGTTAGCCCGTGTGGTTTGTTAAAGGGTACGGTGCGCAACAATATTTTGTTCAGCAACCACATGTAAAAGGCTGATGTTTTGGCTTTTTCTATAAGTGCGGCGAGTTTATGCATGGTACAATAGGTTTTATTTATCTTCGGGGCTAAATTAGTTTAAAATATTTACGGCCATATAATATGCAAAGCAATAAGCCCTTAACCGAGTTTTTAGGAATAGAGTTCCCCGTTATTATGGCGCCTATGTTCCTGGTAAGCAATTACGATATGATAATGGCAGGAATGAAGAGCGGGGTTATGGCGACATTTCCGTCGCTTAACTACCGTAAAGAGGGCGAGCTGGCTGCCTTGCTCGATACCCTTAACGCGGGCCATGCACAATACCCAAAGGGCAATTATGGCATAAACCTTATTACACAAAAATCGAACCCATTATATTCAACGCATTTGAAAATATGTGTCGATAAAAAGGTTCCTTTTTACATAACCTCGTTAGGCAGCCCTAAGGAAGTAATTGCAGCAGCCCGCAGCTATGGTGCAAAAGTGTTTTGCGATGTAACTAATATTACCCATGCACAAAAAGCATTCGACTGCGATTGCGACGGCTTTATAGCAGTAGGGCAGGGTGCAGGCGGACATGCAGGGCCGAACCCATTGCAGGTATTGGTACCTGCATTAAAAGAGAACTTCCCCAATAAGTATGTTATTGCTGCCGGTGGCATTGTCGGCGGGCATGGCTTGCTTTCTATCCGCGTGCTGGGTGCTGATGGCGCTTCAATAGGTACACGGTTTATTGCCAGCAAGGAATGTATGGTGAACGATGCCTATAAGAATGCAATTGTTAAGGCCGGCATGGATGATATTGTAATGACCACCAAATTATCGGGCACGCCTTGCACTATAATAGATACAGCTGAAGCCAAAAAGATGGGCTATACCCAATCGTGGTTTGAGAAGTTTTTGAGCAATAACAAGCGCACCAAAAAGTGGTTTAAAATGCTTATACAGGTGCAGGGTATGAAAAGGCTTGAGAAATCGGTATTGCCAAATAACTACGAGCGCCTTTGGTGTGCAGGTAAATCGGTTGAGCTGATTGACAACATACTATCCTGCGAAGAAATTATAGCCGAAATAAAAGCGGAATATAAAAAGAGTGTAGAAGAGGTGGCACAGTATAAGTAAAACTTATACTAAACCTGAACAGATATGTTTGTTAACTCAATGAGAGTTAACGGTGATCCACAAAGCGTAAGCAAGAATACCTAATGCCACTAAGGTGATAATGATATTATCCATGCCTAATTTCTTGTCTCTGTTTTCAACTTCCATAATGCGTGTTTTTTGTGCCGCTAAAGTAAGGATATTTTTTTAACCGTAAATAAACAATTTAGTCAAAGCTTCTTGCTAAATTTGGTTTTCTATATCCATCAAAATGAATAAAGCCCTCAAGCACTCACTCGTTTATATTACAGCAGCAATTTTACTGGTTGCCTGTTCGAATAAAAAAACGAATCCGCCTCCTGCAACAACTACTACAACTCCAATGCTAACGGCAAGCACCCCTGTATTGGGCTATAACCTGTTATCGAAAATATGCGGTATATGGAACGGGCCGGTAACATCAACCACGCCGCTGGGTAATTATCCGCAATGGATAGTAGACTTCAGGCCCATAAGTGGCTGGCAGGTATCTGCTAAAAACGAATTGGATACATTGAACAGCATATTTATGTCGTTCTTTATATGCTATAGTAATTCGCAGTTTAAACTGGCTTTTCGTAATGGCGGTACCTTTACCGGGCTGCAACGTGTTGCCTATATGGCATGCGACAGTGTTTCGGAAACTGCTACCCAATCGTATTACCAGTTCTCGGATTTTGTGCAGGGTAAAAAGCGCGATATAGTAGATGTATTGTTCCGCAATGACAGCCTTTACCTTACTGCCTATACCAATAAACAAAATACCCAAAGCACTGCAACCATACACATGAGCTGGTCGGCTAAATTGCAAGACACTACTTCGTGCCAGAATGCAAAAACGGCTTGCAGTTTTCCGCAAAAATCGGGCTTTGAAGATTTCAGTACCACATTTGCCACAGCAGCTGAGGCGGTGTACTATGCTAATAGTGGCGACCCTGCCGGCGACCCCTATACTGAAAGCCAGCAACCTTACCTGGGGCAATCAACGCTTTCCTATACGGTTAGTTCATCGTATACCTTAAACAGCAGCAACCATGTATTTCTTATAGTTACTACGCAACCCTTAATTTCAGGCACAGGTGTGAATATGGCAAACCTTATATACCGTTCACGTTATGTTATTCTGTCGGCATCCAGCAAAAGTTATGTGTTTAACTACATGCACCCCGGTACCTATTACTTATATGCAGTGTACGATGCAAACAGCGATGGCACTATGGATAGCGGCGATTATGTGAGTACTACCAATACTACTTTTACTCTGTCGCCTAAAGGAACCGCATCGGCTACTACGCAGATAAATTTTACTATTCCTTAATGCAATCTAAAATTAGATTTATAACCTCTACAATAATAATGATTGCTGGAGGGACGTTCATGCAGGGATGTCTTATGGGTGGAGCTGGCTCAATAATAGGATATGACTATCCTGCTAATAAATATGAGCTTGAGAAGACCATAAAAGAAGTGTTGAAAAGTGATAGGGATGTTTATAGGGATAGCAATCGAAATTACATGATTGATATTACTAACAACAAGCATGATACTATCGACAATAATTATTATAATGATGGTGAAAATTACATGACTATTAAAATAAAAGTAATAAATGGAGAGTGTGAGTATATTTTTAGGTTTTATGGTGACGAGCAAAATTGGAAAGCATCTGATAGTTCGGAAATATTTATAGTCTATGCTTATGATGAAAAAGGAAATGGTGGTAGTGAAGGCTACGGCATTAATAAGGACATAAAGAAGAAGCTAACCGATGTTTTTGAATCTGAGTTTGTTGATAAAGTAGACAAGAAGTTAGGTTCAACACATACTACACTTAGTCAGTAGGCCCTTCCTTAATCCCCGTTAAGCGAAGGCTGTGCCTTCGCTTTTTGATTCCAGTAGCTTGTTCCAAAGGAATCCATTCGGACAGCTACAGTGAAGTAATAAAGGTCGAAGGTGCAACCTTCGCCCAACGTTTGGGCAATAAATTTTACTATTACTTACTATCTACTTTACTTCCCGTCAATTTCTCTCCAATGCTTTTTGGCAGCAATGGATGTAATAACTGATTGACATAATTTTTTGGGAAGCTTTCTTTTATGCCAAATTGTTCCGGTTCATGATCGGGGCAGGTGTAGGTGCCAAAAAAAATATCCATCAATGGCGAAATATTGGCATAGTTACCGGCATCGCGTTCAATGTCATGGTGCCAGTGGTGCAGCTCGGGTGAGCCTATAAACATACGTAATGGGCCAAGTGGCAGGCGCACATTCGAGTGAATATAAATTGCCCATATTCCCCTGAATGCCATTAGCCCTTCAATTGTTTCGAGCGGAAAGCCAAGCACAAATGCAGGGATATTAATAAGCCCTACGGTATAAATAGAATCGAGAGGGTGTTCACGATGTGCCGCTAACCAATCTAAATGTTCAGCACTATGGTGCACCTTATGAAAACGCCATAAAAAGCCTACCTTATGTTGTAGTCTGTGTCCCCAGTAAATAATAAAGTCGCTTAATACAATTACTTCAATGGCCTGCAACCACCATGCCTGGCTTTGCACGCTGTGCCTGAAATTTTTCGGAACAATATCATTCAACCAAAAACTGAAATAACTCAATGCCCATATAACCAGGAATCCCCACAAAAAATATTGCCCCAGAAAATAACAGAGGTCGGTGAACCAATGCGGGCGGAATGTTTTTTGCTTTACACGGGCAGGAAATACTTTTTCCATGGGTATGAATACCAGTGCCAGGAAAAATAAGCTCAGGGCTGTACCTTCTATTATTTTATAGAAACCCATTCCGAGTTTTTATTTCTGTTGGTGCTTAGCTGTGTCCTTGGCTTTGAATTGTGTCCGCTGATCGATCATTACTGCCGATTTCGAGGTGGACATCATAGCAGGGCTTAGTATTACAGAATCAACTTTGGCTTTCTTTTTAGTTGAATCAACAGGGCTTTGTTGACTAAGGTTAGTATCGTTACCTAGAGGCAGATTGATCATTCCAGTTTTATAAGCAATAAAGCTCGACATAAGGAATATGAATACTACAAGTGTCGTAACTTTCAATGCTTTGCTTGATTTCATTGTGTGTGTATTAATTAAGGAAGATACCTATATACCCGACCAAACAGGTTATTCCAAATGTATAACACATATAGCTTGTTAAGCCATTGGTTAACATAGTTTAACAGTTTATGTAATGGGGCTCAGCTAAGAAACAACTCCCCGGCCGATATTAATTTACTATCGGCACCTACTATCCGGTAATAGTATATGCCCTGAATAACATTCATTTTTATAGTGGTTTCAACCATGTTCAGCTTGCTGCTGCAAACCATGTCACCAAATACATTATAAAACTCAATATTCATATCGGGTGCATCTTTTAATTCAACCTGGAACTGCCCTGCACTATGGCTTTGAATGTTCTTAAGAAAATCGTTCTTCGCCAATATTACCACCTGCACGCTTTTAATGTTGTGGTTGAAAGCATCGCTAATTGAAATGTTGCCGGCAGGGTCGGTTGAAACTTCAATATGGCGGTCCATATTAAGCGGAACATTGTTTGTACTTGCATACG
The DNA here is from genome assembly GCA_013289395.1 of Bacteroidota bacterium. GTDB lineage: Bacteria > Bacteroidota > Bacteroidia > JABEUT01 > JABEUT01 > JABEUT01. The sequence continues at coordinate 13,004 of JABCZY010000041.1, read as the reverse complement.
TTTTGTGCTGTATTTTAGGTGAGCTATGCCCTGCACTCTGAGCAAATATGCCCCTGAATAGTGCACAACCTAAAAATATAGCAATAACAGACGCAGCAGTTTTAAGCTGCCCTTGCGGCATGGGGTAATGGTTCATATAATTTGTAATAAGGAGCCTTATTACCTTGGGAAACTGCAATGGATAGCTAAATTGTGTCCTTACGTATTAACCCCCCGATCGATAGTAAAGTGTTTAGTCAATCATTGCAGCTTCCGTAGGTATAGTTGCCAGTTGGCAACATAAATTCCTTTGGTCTTCAATATCGCTTTCAAACACTAAGACGCAGCAAATAAAAAAAAGGTTGCATGGGGTGCAAAAAAAATTTAAACCAATACCGGTAAGGACTACCGGATATGTATAAAATCAACTAATAAAGAAAGTTTACAGGCTTAAAACTCTGCAACAAACTCATCAGTAGCCGATGGTTCTTTTGTATAATCATCACCTATTGGTGTTTCATCATCATGAATTCCTGCCTCCATTTCGTCATGCACATATTTCCCTTTTCTATCGAACCGCAGGTGAAATGTATTATCACCTTCAACTACATCTACATCAAAGTACTTCAAATCGTCAGTCTTGGTCTTATCTTCTTCCATATCTACTATAGTACCTTCGGGAAAATGTTTTTTTACATAGGTTAGTATGCTGTGAGGTAAACCATATACAATGGTAAGCGGAGGGAGTTTCTTTGGCGTTTTCATACTAGTATTGTTTTATATTGTACAACAAAGGTAAATACGCCTTTTTTATTTATATGTGATTTAACGCATTCTGAAATATGAGTAAAATCAGTATGGTCTCAGGGGAACAAATTCCGCCGTTTTATGAACCTGATTATCCAGAAAAGAAGCAATAATGGCATTTGATGTGTGTTTAATTTCACTATTCAATTATAACCTTACCTGATGATACCAGCTTACCATTTTCTGTTGTAATACGGTACAGGTAAACGCCGGTAGTTTTGCCCTGTAAACTGATTTGTGTGTTGCCTGAATGTATAGCCGCACTATATACTTTTTGCCCCATCATGTTATAAATCTCAACTAAGGACTTATCACTAAGGCCTGAGGACTGAATTGTAAACTCTCCATTATTCGGGTTAGGGTAAATGGTTGCCCCTGATTGTTCAGTAATTTCAGTAACCGATTCGGGTATTACGTATTCACTCACTGCTGTATTCGTAACCACAGCCGGGTTATTGTCAAAGTATATACATCCTGTGTTTTTTATGGTTGTACCTACAGGGTAGCTCATCTTTGGTTTTATGCGGTATTGTATAAAACCAATGGAGTTTATGGGGTCGCTCATGCTGTCGGAAAGGTTAATACCCCTAAAACTTGCGCTTAGTAAATGGTTGATAACATGCACCGTGTTTGGGAAGCTGTAATTAATTACCTGCAGGGTACTTGCATCAAGTTGTGGATCGAGGGTATCGGCAATGTATATGTTTTGTGCTGCTGCTGTTCCTGTATTTTGAAACTGAATGGTATACGTAAACCAATCATCATAGCCACCCAATACCTTTACAGGGTAAACAGTCTTCAGGTTCGGGTCGTGTGAATTGCGTACAGGGTAGCAATACTGGTATGTATTATTGGATGGGTTATTATCGGCACCGGGTGTAACCGTAACAGTTACGCAAACCTGGTCGCCTGCTTTTGCTGTGGTATCGGTATTTATTAAAAGCTGGAATGCAGTAAGGTTGTTTATGGCACCGAAATCGGCAATATGATAAATGAGTGTATTGGTATTATATAGCGAAGGAGCTATAGCACCCAAAGCAAAACCGGCGAGTTTAACGGGTCCCGATAAGTCTATCTGCACGGTTCCGCTATCTCCGCTTGCACAACTTAGGTTGTACCATTGCGACATGTCTCCGGCAATTATGTTCAGGTTATGTTTGAAACCGGGGAACACAAGGCCTGAGCTTACAACCGATTGCACTCCTACATCAAACCCTGGTTTACAGGTAAGTGAAAAATTAACTGCTGTATCTATGCCTTGAAGAAATAACACGCTATCGGCTCCCGGATGCGTACATTGCACCATATAAGGCATTCCAACTGTATCAACCTGCACTGTATAAGCTCCCGTGGTATCCGGAAAATCATAAATGCCATTATAAAAAGTATAGGTTTGGTTAGTAAGTGTGTTTGTGTTATTGTAAAGCATAACAGGTATATTTTGTAAGGCAAGGTCACCGGAATCTTTTGTGCAATTGCTGTTGTTATCTTTGTACGTATATCCAACTATTCCTTGTGCAGGCGGGCATCCGTGTGAATTTCCGACAGGGCACAATTGGTAAGCCAGTGTTACTTTATCCATACCATGCACATAGTTGGGCAAGCAGTTAAATGGGTTTCCTGAAATATCGAACAACAATGTATCGCTCAATGTTTGCGGAAATATGGGGAAACAGGAAATATTGTTGTTTGCACACCACAACTGTGTTAGGCCGGTGGGAAGGCTTGCAGGCAAACTGTATAACTGATCGTTATAGCAGATAAGTGATGTTAGCCCAGGTGGTAAATAGTTGATGGCAGGAAAATTGTTGTTACTACAGGCTAATGTTTTTAACGTGCCAGGTAAAAATGGCAAGCTTGTTAATTGATCGGCTGTACAATCTAAATAGGCTAACTGTCCCGGTAAGTTCAATTGGTTGTTCAAGCTGTTTTGACCACACCATAATATAATAAGCGAATTCGGAAGGTTAGGTAATGAAGTTAACTGGTTTCCTGTACAATCGAGCATTACAAGATTGTTGGGAAGCATACCCAGGCTGGTGATCTGGTTGTAAGGGCATGATAAAGTACTGAGAGCATTAGGCAGAATAGGTAACTGCTTTAACAGGTTGTTGCCGCAATACAATGTATTAAGTGGTACAGGCAACACAGGCAGGCTGTCTATCTGATTTACGTTACAGATTAACTGCGAAAGCGCTGAAGGCAGTTTGGGCAGGCTTTTCAACTGGTTGTTATAACAGTTTAAATACTTCAGGCTACCAGGTAATGCAGGCAGGCTATCGAGCTGATTTGTGTAACAATAAAGTTCTATAAGGGTTGCGGGTAGGGCAGGTAATTGTGTCAGTTTATTGCCATAGCATTTTAAAAGTATCAGTCCACTAGGTAATGAGGGTAGGGTATCTATCATATTATTACCACATATTAATGTATCGAGTGTAGCAGGTAATATTGGTAAGCTTACTACTTTGTTCGAATCAATCGAAGTATCTCCATTACCGAAATCGAGCCGTTGCAGCGAAGTGAAGTATTGAACACCACTAAGGTTATTGATGAGTTTGTTTTCGATGTTTATTGTCTTGAGAGTTGTAACTGACGGGTTGGTAGTATCCATTTGGTTACCTGCCATAGCCGATGGTATTATGGTATCAAGGTAATGTGCAAAATTCTTGTCTGGTATGGTAACATATTGTGCCGAAGCATTCAACCCCAGTATTAAAAGACCTGCAGCTATAAGTAAATTGTGGATTTTCATGGGAGTGTTTAGTTAAATTCAATGTAAAAGTATGTGGGTACTACACACATTGAAAGCGGTAATGAGTGAATGGTGTTAATGGGTTATCAAACGGAGAAATAAGTGTTTCGAGCAGGTTTTCTGCTTGTTACGCTTAATAACTGAGTTAATGGAGGCTTATTGTATGTGTCCTATTTTATTTCCCTAACTTCAAGCCTAACGAATTTATCGTTTTCAGTTGTTGTTCTGCTAAGCCAGTTACCGTTCTTGTCGTAATCGTGGTATGTATAGTTTACTGAAGTTTCTAATTTGCCATTTGTGTTATAGCTCTTATACTCTGTTTCATTTCCTTTGTCGTTGTAGCTGAACATCTTTGCGGCATCACCTTTTCCTGTTTTGCTGTTTGTCTGCATTTTATTGCCATTATCATCATATGTATAGGTGTCTATTGTTGTACCGTAGGAGTCAATAAACTCTTGCTGAGCCATATTCCCCTTATTATCATATTCATATGAACCACTGAAAGTCAATCCTCCGTCAGCGGAATAACTTTTAAATTCAACTGTATTCCCTGAAGTTGAATAAATAGTTGAATCAACTAAATGCATTTTATGTGGCTGTTCTGCAGTAAAAGTTTCAGTACCCGTCACAGGATCTATAATAGGTTGAGGTGGTACATCTGAAAGATTTGTGTAATGTTTTTCTTCAATAAGATCACCATCTGCATTGTACTTTGAATTTGTTATGTCTCTGGCATTGCTATTATAGCTTTCCACCATTATGGTCATATTGCCTGCAGCATTATACACACAACTGTCTTTACGTACTAACTGGTTTTCACTTTCCCCTGAATCAATTTCTATAACATCGTAAATAGATGTTACTACCGAGTGTATATTGCCTTTTAAATTCTCTTTAATAAGGTCGTTTTTCTTTACCCTATGTGCAGAGCAACCTAGTAAGAAACAAATTGAACTTATATAGACTATTGCTTTCATTTCTTAAAAATAGTTGTTTAAACCCTAATTCCGATTATCAATACATCATCAACCTGTTCCAGGCTTCCCTTCCAGTTCTCAAAGGTTTCGTTAAGTAATTCTTTTTGCGTATCCATGTTTTCATTTGCTATGGCCAACAGCTTTTCCTGCAAGGTTTTGTATTTGAATTTCTTTCCTTTAGGCCCGCCAAACTGGTCGGCATAGCCATCAGTGAAGAGGTATAACATAGCCCCTCCCTTGCCATCCCCATTAGGGAGGGTTATAGTATAAGTTGTAAACGGCTTAGGGTTATCTGTCTTTCCAATAGGCTGCTTATCCGCAGCCAGTTCTTTCATTTCTCCGTTTTGTACATACCATAACGAATTAAATGCACCGCTCCACTGAATATGTATCCCTCCTTCGGAGGGAGTAAGGGAGGCCAAAGATATATCCATACCATCCTGTACATTGCTTTCACTCTTCTCGAAAGTTTCCAGTACAAGCTCTCTTGTTTTGTCAAGTATTTTTCCGGTATCTCTTATCTTAAACTCTTTTACCGTCCTGTTCAAGGCATTGCTGCATACCACACTAACCATAGCACCCGGCACACCGTGACCTGTGCAATCGGCGGCGGCGATAAATAGTGCAGACTCTGTCTGCTCCATCCAGTAAAAATCACCGGCTACAATGTCTTTGGGTTTATACAAAACAAATGATTCAGGCAAATGCTTTTTAATTGTGCTGAGGGGTGGAAGTATAGCATCCTGCAAGCGTTTAGCATACGTAATAGAATCATGCATTTCTTTGTTCTTTTCTTCAACCAACGCTTTTTGCCTTTCAATAATTACCTTTTGCCTTTGTGTTATTCTGAACCTGTTGAGCAACAAACCTGAAAATATCAACACAAGAAATAACCCGAGCCCAACCGATGCCGTAATTATTTGCTGTTTATGTTTATCTGCCGCAGCAATGGTATCCTTTTTATCCTGTTCTGCTTTCTCAGCTGCTTGTTTTTTGTCAAAGTCATATTGCATTTGTTCGCTTACCAGCTTTTTAGTGTTCTCTTCATTCTTCATGCTGTCGCGATACGAGATGTAGTATTTGAAGTCTTCAAGCGCCTCTTTCATTTTACCCATAGCACTATCCACTACTGCTTTGTTGCCATAACAATCTCTCAGTACTTCTTTTGAGCCTATACTTTTTGCAAGGGTTAAAGCAGAATCATTATATGCTTTGGTAAGTGCATATTTTTTCTCATCAAGATATTCACTGCCTATGTTTTCCAGGCTAATGGCTTCTCCATTTCTGTTGCCTATCTCCCTGCTTATTACCAATGCTTTAATGCTAAATTCCAATGCCTTGGGGGTGTTTTTCAATTCACTATAAATAAGTCCGATATTACTATAGTTTCTCTCTATCCCTCTTTTGTTATTAATGGCTATGTCAATAGCCAATGAGTTTGAATCGTATACTAATGCCGGCTTATAATTTTTTTGTTCTTTATATACAACCCCAATACAGCTAAGTATGCCAGAAATACCTCGTTTGTTATCAATTTCTTTATAGAGAACTAAAGCCTTTTGGTAACATACAATTGCCTGGGCATAGTTACTTTGTTCGTCGTAAATTATACCAGTGTTACCCAAAAATGATGCGGCTCCTCGCTTGTCACCTATTTGCTCAGCAAGGGGCAGTCCTTTAAAATAATATGCAAGCGCCTGCGGATAGTTACCCGTAAGCGAGCTAATAATACCCAGATTGCGGTATGATTTACACAGGCCCTTGAGATAGCTGAGTTTTTGCCCTAATGCAATGGCCTGGTTAGAATAAACTTTAGATGTATCGTACTTGCCAATTCCCCACAAGTTCTCAGATAATTGATTTAACGTATTTACTTTATTGGTATCCTCTTTCTCAGTTTTTAAAGCAGTATAAAGAGAGTCAATTTCATGCTGTTGAGCCAGTAATGGCAAGCAAAGTGATGTGAGTAAAAAAAAGAATATGAGTTTTTTCATATCTACACCTTTATTCCTATTATTAATATATCATCAACCTGTTCCAGCCCGCCCCTCCAGTTTTCAAAGGTTTGATTTAGCATGTTCTTTTGTTCATCCATTGCCAATTGTGCATTGTCTATTATCAATTGTTGCAATTGTTTGTATTTTAATTTCTTTCCTTTAGGCCCACCAAACTGGTCAGCATAACCATCAGTGAATAGGTATAACATAGCCCCTCCCTTGCCCTCCCCATTAGGGAGGGTTAGGGTATGGGTTGTAAATGGCTTAGGGTTATCTGTCTTTCCAATAGGTTGTTTATCGGCAGCCAGTTCTTTCATTTCTCCGTTTTGTACATACCATAACGAATTAAATGCACCGCTCCACTGAATATGTATCCCTCCTTCGGAGGGAGTAAGGGAGGCCAAAGATATATCCATACCATCCTGTACATTGCTTTCACTCTTTTCAAATGTTTCCAACACAAGCTCTCTTACTTTGTCAAGCACTTTTCCTGTATCTCTTATCTTAAACTCTTTTACTGCCCTGTTCAAGGCATTACTGCATACCACACTAACCATAGCACCCGGCACACCGTGGCCTGTACAATCGGCAGCGGCAATAAATAGTGCAGACTCTGTCTGCTCCATCCAGTAAAAATCGCCTGCAACAATGTCTTTAGGTTTATACAAAACAAATGATTCAGGCAAATGCTTTTTAATAGTGTTGAGGGGTGGAAGTATAGCATCCTGCAGGCGTTTAGCATACGTAATAGAATCATGCATTTCTTTGTTCTTTTCTTCAACCAATGCTTTTTGTCTTTCAATAATTATTTTTTGTCTTTGTGTTATTCTGAACCTGTTGAACAACAAACCTGAAAATATCAACACAAGAAATAACCCGAGCCCAACCGATGCCGTAATTATTTGCTGTTTATGTTTATCTGCCGCAGCAATGGTATCCTTTTTATCCTGTTCTGCTTTCTCAGCCGCTTGTTTCTTATCGAAATCGTATTGCATTTGTTCGCTTACAAGTTTTTTAGTATTTGCCTCATTCTTAAGGCTATCGCGATATGCAATGTAATTTGTATAATCGCTTAAAGCTCTTTTATAATCGCCGATGGCGCTATCTAATTCCGAGGCACCTTCATAATCCTGGCAAATAAGTTCTTTTGCTCCTATCTCCTTAGCTATTTGTAGCCCGTTACCTAAGTATTCTTTTGCCTCGTTATATTTTTTTGTCTTAGTATAAACTTCCCCAATGGCAATATATGAATCGGCCATACCTGATTTATTCCCTATCCCTTTATTTATTTCAAGGGCGTCTGAATGAAATTTTAATGACTGGGTATAATCGCCAAGTTTCTTATAAGCTATCCCAATATTGATCTCTACATCTGCAATGTCTGACTTAGCTCCCGTTTCTTCCTTTATTTTCAGTCCGTTAGAGAAATTTTTCAGTGCTTCGGCATAATCACCCTGGTCGTTATACACTATTCCTATATTAACATAAGCATTTGCAATATTCTCTTTATCCCCTATTTCTTCATATTTTTTTTGTGAGGCAAAATAATTTTTTAAGGCATTAGGATAGTCACTCTCTCTGTAATATATTATCCCGATAATGTTATAGGTGTAGGCAATTCCATTTTTATTTCCTGTTTCTTCATAAATTTTTAATGCAGACAAGAAATCCTTCAATGCGTCGGGATAGTTTCCCTGTTTCTCATAAATAATTCCGATGCAGACATATGAGTTGGCCATACGGGACTTATCTCCCTTCTCAGTACTGATCTTCAGGGAAAGCATATGATTTTTCAATGCATTAGGATAATCGCATTTATACGTATATATAACACCAAGATTGTAATACGCACCTGCTTTCCCATCTGTATAATTAAGTTTTTCAGATAAATTCAGTGTGATATGCACCAGGGAATCGGAAGTGTGATAATTATTTAAATCTGCTAATTCCCTGCTAAGCGCGTCTAGTGTATTTACCTTGTTAGTGTCCTCTTTCTCGGTTTTCAAAACCGAATAAAGAGAATCTATTTCATGATTTTGAGCAGGCAAAACCATTGGACAAACCATAATACAGAAAAGGCAATATCTGTAAAGTCCCGATATAATTGAACCTTTTTGAAACACTGAGCGACAAATTAATGCCCGATAAAATACGCAAGAAATTTGGTTTGTAAGCTGTAAAATTGCTCTGAGGGAAATTTATTTTTCCCATGCAACCTCTTGCAAAAAAAATCCATCGACCAACCCTTAATTGCCCACCTTTACGCGTATACCCTCTGAATTACTTGTGAATTCAGGTGCATACATACACTGTATGCTTGTAATACCATTTGAGAAATTACCATTATGGGTAACACGCAACGGATATTCAAATACATAAGTGCCCTTGCTGAGGTACGATATAAAGAAATTAGTAGCTGCGTCTCTTGTGCTTTCATAATAGCCCAAGCCATCCTGCCATTTGTATGACGATATTACGTTTATCGGTTCAAAACCCGATGCACGCATATCTTTCATTTGCACATATTGCATATCGCGGTCAACACGTAATTCAATACGCACTATTATTTTGTCGCCCACTTTCAGTTTGGTGGTTGAGTCAATAATTTCGAGCACGGGGCCGCTTGCGGTGTTTCGTTCAACCGAAAGCTTTTTTGTTAACTGTAAAGGCGTTTTGCTGCTCGTTATTTTATCAAGTTGTTCAAAGTACTGCCAGTAGAGCGCACCCCAGCTGACTCCCTGGTCTTTCTTCACTACGGTTACATTGCCCATCTCTGGTTTTATATCACCTCCGCTCCACGATGTTTTAAAATAACCTGTTCCTGCTTCCTGTTTTACATCCGGCATTTTCTTCGGATCGATCTTTGTGTCGCCCAATGTTATTTCAACCTGCGAGTCGGTTGCTAACCAATCGGTACCACGCAATAGAAGTGCGTAGCAGGCTTCGGTAGTTGCCTTGGTTGTGTGCCAGTTCTGGGTTTGTTTGCTTTTTAACAGCCATACTTTCAAATCATCAACCGATTGCTCATCATGCGATACTTCATCGAATGCTTCAATAAGCAATGCCTGCGATTCAATAGGCGCTTCCCACCAATAAAAGCCATCGTAGTTCTCTTTCCAGTACATGCCCATTTCTTCGCTGCTGATTGAATTCTCTTTTAACGATTTCATAATCTTAGCCGGATTTACCTTATCATCATACCTATTCAATGCAAGCGCTATCATACCCTGCATGTAGCGGCCTTTATTCAGCCAGTACTGCTGTTCCTGCCCTTTAAAATAGTCGAATGCTTTTTGGTCACGCGATGCAATCGGGATATCTTTAAAGTAACTGCGTGCATATAAATACTGAATCTCTTCATAACCCAAATGATCTAACTCAGGGTGATCGTATTTCAATATCTCTTCATAGTCTTCGCGGATACGCTCATCAAGGTATCTTGTTCCCTTGTATACCATATTCCACACCTTACCATCGCTGCGCACGTTCTTTACACCCAGGTGATCGAGGTGCCCCATACCGGTTATAATGTATTGGGTAATATATCTGTCGTCTGGCATACCTTCAAACCAAGGCCAGCCACCATTTGATGTCTGCATTTTTTCGAGCTTAGCCATTGCTTTGCCTAATTCATTGGCCATGTGGTTAAGGTCGAACAATATTGCAACGCGGTGTTTGCGTTCGGTTTCGTCCTTGGCATCTAGCACCCATGGGGTTTCTTCCAGCATCAATGATTTCAGGTCCTGATTCTTTTCAAGGTTTGAAAGCAAAGCATCAGGTGTTGAATTCTTCCAACTATCGAATACGGCTTTTATTTTTGGTGAGGAGTTTGCAATGTTCGATGCAATGCTATTGGCATAAAAACGGTCGAATGTTTGTTCAGCGCACTCATACGGGTATTCCATAATATAGGGTAATGCCTGCACAGCATACCATGCCGGGTTCGATGTAAATTCAAGTGTTAGCTTGTGATTGCGTAGGGTAGTGGAGCCTCCGTTCTGGTTTATCAGTTTATCGAACCTGAATGTTTTGGTCTGATTGCCACGTATAGGTAATGGCATTGATTCAGTAATCAGCATACGATTGGTAAGCACAGGTATTGCCATTTCTTCTCCATCACTATAGTTATCGGCTTTAGCTACCACTTTATAGGTAATGGCGCCAATGCCCTCAGGTATAATAAGGTCCCATGTAAGGTTGGTGCTGAGGCCTTTTTTTACCGAGAACGGGCGTACACCTTTATCATCAATGTTCTTTGTCTGCACCAATATGTTTATCGGCTTCATGGTAATGGCATCATACAATAATAACTGTGCATCACCGGCCAGGTCTTTATCAGACAAGTTAGTAACCTTTGAAGTAAATTCTATTCTGTCGTTCTCTCTGAAGAAGCGCGGAGCATTCGGTACCACCATCAGTTCTTTTTGTGTAACCAGTGTATTGGTTATTTGCCCTATCTTCAGGTCCTTGGTATGTGCAAGGCCCATCATTTTCCATTTGGTTAATGCTTCGGGCACCGTAAACTTAATTATTACACTACCTGTTGAATCGGTTTCAAGCTGAGGATAGAAGAACGCCGTTTCGTTAAAGTTAGTTCTGGCGCTTATGCCACTCATGTCACCACCATCTTTGCCTCTACCATTTCTTGCATCACTTTCATGCGCAGCTGTTTGCCTTGGTCCAGCTTCTCCTGCACTGTTACCTGTTGCTTCGGTTTGGTCTTCCGCATTTTTTGATTCATCTTTTTTGTCTGCATCTTTGTATGTACCACCTCTCATAAACCCTGCTACGGGTGAAGATGCTGTAGTTACAGTTTGAGAATACGCCGACATTTTTAGAGCAGGCATTGCTTTTGATACTTCGTCAGCCACCAGCACATCGCCACCATAATCATCATAACGCCCCCTATAGTAGTATGAGAAATAATACCCGTACCAATTTAGCTGGTCATACGAAATGGATGGATAATAAACTACAGGGTTCCAATAGTCATTATACAATGTTGCGTTATGTGTACCAAATGCAATTGAATTGCTCCAGGACATTTGTGAGTAAAGCGCACTATATAAATTGTATTCCCAATAATTTGGTTTGAATGCATCCAGCGAAGCATCGTACAGGGTAGCCATCATTTCGGCCATCATCTTATCGCCCTTCTTGTCTTTTATCTTTATCTTCCATTCTTCTTTTTGCCCCGGCAATAACTTATTGCGGAATGATTCGAAGGACAGATCAAGCTCTTTATTGGTGTATGGAACCTCAATAGTAACATCGTGGCTGAACTGCCTGCCGTCTTTTACAAAGGCCAGGTGTACGAAGAAATTGCCACGGTTGTGTTCTGCAATAGGTAGCTCCAATACTTTTTGTTCACTGTTTAATGTGATCCACTCATGTCGTACCGCTTTTCCTTCTTCTTCAATTTCGTAAAGTACTTTCACATCGCTTTCTTTCGAGCCAATAATGAATGAAGCTTTCTCTCCCGGTTCTCCTTTGTCTTTAATGGTAGTAAACCAATCAATGCTGTTATCAGGCATTGTGTTTTCTTTCTCCGTGTAAACGATAAAGTATTTTATGTCCTTTACATCTTCCCCATACTTGTCTTTGGTATGCGCCTCTAACACATATGTGCCGGGCTTCCATGTTGAAAGATCAGGAATAGAAAAATCTTTATCTGTTTTGGTGTCGAAGGTTTTTTCAAGCACTTTCTCAGCACGATCCCATTTATATATATTATTCTCGTCTTTGTATTCGTCATGCGGAAATGCAGTTTCGTATTCAGCTTTGGTCATTATGAATTTGTCTGCTTTATCCCAGGGACGTGAACGGTAAATTTTATCGGGCTGTTTCAATCGGTATACCTGCATGGTACCCTGTGCCGGGTCAGCAATACCATTTGTATTCACAGTGGTAATATTAAATTTCTGTTCTTTATCCCTGTCAACTTCACCTGGCATATCAACATTCAGGTTAAGGGCATTGTATGCAACGTACACATACGTTTCAGAGCTGTGTGTTTCACCATTAATATCGGTAACATCGGCATACACCGTATAAGTATATGTAGGGTAACTGCTTTTAGAAATACTTAAATCGGGTATAGCTTTAAAGTTAATGAAGTAGCCACCCGTATCATTTGTTGCTGCTGTACCGTTGGTGATTTCCATTTCAGCTGAGGTAGGGTAATAGCCCCACCAGTAGTAATACCAATACGGGAAACTTGCATTACGCACCACGCGGTATTTTACTTCAGCTCCGTCTACATTAGCACCGGAATACGATTTGGCTGTTCCTGCAACCTTTACCGAATCGCCAAGCCTGTACGAACCATTTACCGGGCCGAATACAACATCGAACTTCGGGCGTTTATAATCTTCCACCTGCACCTGCACGGAGCCATGCCCATCGGTTATTTGCATAGCGCCATTCAATACTCCCTGCGGAGCTGTGAAAGTTCCGCTAAAGCTACCATATGCATTGGTAGTTAAATTTAGT
>JABCZY010000040.1 GCA_013289395.1 Bacteroidota bacterium | reverse complement strand
AAAAATGAACGAAAAGCAATTAAAGGCACATTATATGGAGGTACTGAGTAATGACCAGTACTCAAGTAAAGGTGGTGCCGGTTTGGGCTTGATAACTGTTGCCCTTAAATGCGACAATAATTTTACTTTTAACTGTATTACCCTGGATGATAATGTTTCTCTTTTTGAACTAACCGCTATAATACCGGACAAATAATTGGTATGGAAAAACTTATTATAAAGGAGACACTCAATAATCCCCGGATCATTTTAGACCCTTCCAAAAAAAGGTATGAAATATCAGGCAAATCATTTCCTGAAAACACAAAGGCTTTTTATCAACCGGTAATGGATTGGCTAAAGCATTTACCAACAAACTCTCAGGAAAAGATTAGGATATCATTCATGTTCGATTATATCAGTTCGTCATCGGTTATTAGCATTAAGCAGTTACTTACTAAAATAAAAGAACAAAATGAACATGGTGCCGATATAGAAGTATTATGGCACTTTGACCCAACCGATCCGGACATAAAAGAAATTGGAGAGGCTTACGAAAAGGTAATTGGCATTAAAATGCAGTTTGTTGCAAAGCTGGTTTAAGCCTTTTCAAATAACAAAGTAAGATTTACAAAGTCCTTCCACGATAATTGTTCTGCACGTTTATCAAGTAATCCACTTTTTATTGGCTTATCTGCCAACATAGCTGAAAGTGCATTCGACAATTTTTTTCTGCGCTGATTGAAGGCCATTTTAATTACCTTTTTAAATTGGTCATCATTACACCCCAGGGAAAAATTGTCTTTTTTTATGAGCTTTATAACGCCTGAATTAACAGCCGGTGGGGGAATAAAAACCGTCGGTGGAACATCAAATAAATATATTGCATTAAAGTATGCCTGTATCAATACACTCAAAATTCCATAATCTCTATTGCCTTCGGGTGAACAAATTCTTTTCGCCACTTCTTTTTGAAACATCCCAACTAACTCAACAATCTGGCTACGATGGTCAATGGCTTTAAATAGTATTTGGGTAGAAATGTTATACGGGAAATTACCAATGATTGAGAATTTTTCATCCTTAAATACTGAAACAATATCCAGTGCAAGGAAATCGGCATGAATTATTCGTTCTTTTAAAGTGGGGAAATGAGATTCAATATATGGTATAGATTCATCATCAATTTCCACCACCCAAAGTTTTTCACCCCATTTTTTTTCAAGGTGCTTTGTCAGGGCTCCCATTCCTGGGCCAATTTCCATTAAAAGGCCTTCTTTAGCCGAAATTGAATCAGCTATTCTAGCTGCAATCTCTTCACTATTAAGGAAATGCTGCCCCAGCCGTTTCTTTGCATGTACCCTGTCAGTCATACTACAAAAGTAGGCAAAACAGTAAGCAAATGGATTAATTGGATTGCCTTTCCTATATTTGTCTAACAATAACCAAAATAAAAGCACATTCATGAAAAAAATTTACACATTAATTAGTCTTTCACTTATAGGTGCGTTTACCTATAAGGCTGAGGCTCAAATTACAGTAACCACTGCCGACATGCCTTCAATAGGCACGACTTTTGTAACAGGTCACGATACAGCCAAAAGTTCTCTCTCTAAACTATCACCTGGTTCAAAAGGTGCAAGTGTTACCTGGAACTATGGCTCACTGCCAACCAGCTACAGAGATACCACAGTGTTTGTTAACCCTACTGCGACAAGTTATGGCGCTTCATTTGCAGGCTCAAACTTAGCTGATAGTGTTTTTGGAACAGCCGGATACAACTACATTAATAGCTCTGGTGCAGCCTTTAATATTGTAGGTAGTGAACAAAGTATTCAGGGGGTAATGGTAGCCGTAGCATTTAATCCAAACATAACTGAACTCAATCTTCCTGCAAATTATGGAGATGTTGATGGTGGTGTAACAGTTGCCAAGGTTCCGGCATTTGCCTATAGCTATCTTATTTTTGATTCTGTAAAAGGTGTTATTCATACAACCTATGCTGATACTATTGACGCTTGGGGATCAATAACAACATCTGATTGGAATTCTACCTTCCAGGCATTGCGCCAAAAACATTATGAGCTTGATCATGATAGTTTATTTGTACATAACTCTTCAAGTAAAGCATGGCAATTGTTTCAGGCTCAAATGACTAAGACATATCAATACAGATGGTTTGCTAAAGGCCTTGGCGATATAGCTGCTATGATGACAATGGACTCATCTGATACTAAGGCGACAGCAATGCAATGGTATTATGGTCTTCCTAACGGTGTTAATGAAATAAGCCAAACGCATAGCACATTAGTTTATCCTAACCCTGCTACTAGCCAAATTAACTTCCGTTACTCGACACAAAATGCACAAAACATTTTTGTGTATGATATTACGGGCAGAGTAATTGGCCAAACAGAAATGATCAATGGTGTAGCTACATTGAATACATCATCTTATTCAAGCGGTATGTATTTCTACCATGTAACAGATAAGTCGGGCAATATGCTTGATAACGGTAAGTTCTCAGTTCTTTAGTATTTAGTTAATACAATAAAAAAGCCCCTCGAGTGCTCGAGGGGCTTTTTTTATTACCAGTATTGAAATATTAATTACTTCCTGTCTTTTCTTTTACAACTGCACTTAACCATTTCACCATAAAGAATATGATAGCCGCGGAAAAGAGCGCTAATACAAATAGTAACATAAAGTAATTACTCTTATCGTCGAACTTATCCCAGTAACTTGCCATCATACCCGATATTTTTCCGGCAATAGCATTTACCAGAAACCATGCACCCATCATAAGTGCAGTTAAACGGGGAGGTGATAATTTAGACACCATGGATAAACCTATAGGGCTGATGAGTAATTCACCTACGGAGAAAATTCCATAGGTACTCATTATCCATATCATACTTGTCTTATCAAGATAAATATTGCAACTCTTCACGGCAAATACCATAGCAAGTGAAGAAAGGCCTGCAATTACCATTCCGATTCCTACTTTCAAAGGAGTACTTAATGGCATATTCTTTCTCTTCATAAACCCGAATAGACCAAGAATAAGCGGTGTAAGTATTACAATATAAAAAGGATTTGCCGATTGAAATAATTCGGTAGAACCTGCTCCAAGAGTTTCACCTTGCTTTGGCCACTGGTCTTTAGGAAGGTTTTGCAAGTAAGGATCCTGGCACAAAACTGTCAGTGCTTCGCCTGTTGTTGTATCAGAAATAGCATTACGTCTTTCTTCTTTTACACCTTTTTCATCAGCCACCGCATCAAAAATCCCCCTGCCTATATACGAACCATCTTTTTTAGAATGAAAGGTAACTGTATACACTGGATAAGCAGCCTTTGTTGCCGGATCAGTTTTCATTGTTGAATCAAGCTTTCGTTGCATATCGGCTGTAATACTTTCCTGAACAAAACGACCATCAACCTTTGCCTGGGTAGATGAATCAAGTGTAACCTCTTGCAGCAAATACAAAGGTTTTGCAATCTTTTCAACTGGTTTTGATACCGACCTGTTGGTATACTGATCGGCCCAAATAGTTAAAGCAGTACTATTTTGGTTATAAATAACCCAGAAAACGGTTGATGCCGCAAAAAACGCAAGCAAAGCACCTAATCCTCTTTTATCTTCAGGGGAAGCACGCAACAAAATACCTATATAGAATATAATGATTGGTACGCAGGCAAAGAAGAAAGCATCGTTAGATACTGTTGCAAAAAGCGGATGCCCGATAATCTTATGGAAATTCCAACCTAATGTTCCAACTAAAATAGCCGGGCCAAATACATACAGGAATATTTTGCTCAATGGCATATCTTCCTTTGTAGCAGGCTTAATAACATCGCCAACTTTTACATGCTTTGAACCGGAAATAAAAATAATAAGGCCAAGAATCATTCCCACACCTGCTGCAGAGAACGCCGCACCCCAGCCAATTTTGTGGCGTAAAACGTCTGCAACGAAATTGCAGACAAATGCTCCTATATTAATACCCATATAAAAGATGTTATAGGCAACATCCTTTTTAGCTTTTAGGTCGTCAGCATTATAAATATTGCCAAGTAAGGTACTTATGTTTGGTTTAAAGAAACCATTACCTACTATAATACATAGTAACGAAATGAACATGGCAGGAAGCCCAGGTAGTGCCAGGCCAAAATACCCGCAAGTCATTAAAATGCCACCGAAAATAATGGCTCGCCTGTAGCCCATGAAGCGATCCGCAATCAATCCACCAATAAAAGGGGTAAGGTAAACCAAGGCAATGTACGATCCAACAATATCGGCTGCTATTAGTGTGTCAAACCCTTTTCCTCCGTGTGCTTTAGAACCCACAAGGTAAAGGAAGAAAATACCCACCATGAGGTAATAACCAAACCGTTCGAACATTTCTGTAAGAAACAGAATATATAAAGACCTCGGGTGGCCCTTCCTGACAGCAGCAGTATTTGACATAAATTGTGATTTTAGTTGCTGTCAAATATAAAGTTTTCTAACTAATTGTATATTTACGGCGTTCAGATACTTTTTAAACCCCATGGCCGACGATAAAAAATTCAAACCTTTTATAGCAGCTAAGGATCTTATTCCTGAGTTTTCTCTGCGTGCTATAATTATGGGTGCTATCTTCGGAGTTATATTCGGTGCGGCTTCTGTATACCTTGGCCTTAAAGTTGGGCTTACCGTTAGTGCTTCTATTCCTATAGCTGTTTTGGCTATTTCTGTATTTAAAAAGCTGGGGAACGCCAGTATTCTTGAAAGCAATATGGTACAAACCATTGGTTCGGCTGGTGAATCGGTCGCAGCAGGTGTGGTTTTTACTGTTCCTGCCCTACTCTTTCTTACGGGTGGCAGTGATTATTTTCACTACTTCCAGATATTTGTACTGGCCCTTTCAGGTGGTATTTTGGGCGTATTGTTCATGGTGCCACTCAGGCGTTCACTTATAGTTAAAGAGCATGGCAACCTTCCTTATCCAGAAGGTACCGCCTGCGCAGATGTGTTGGTAGCAGGTGAAAAAGGTGGCAAACTGGCGCAAAAAGTCTATTATGGCTTAGGACTTGCATTCTTATACAAGTTGTTGATGTCCATATTTGGATTCTGGAAAGATATACCTCAATATATATTCGATAGAAAATCGGTTTTGCCAAATGCAACAGTTAATGGAGAAATAACACCAGAGCTATTAGGTGTTGGTTATATAATAGGCCCAAAAATTGCGGGTATAATGGTAGCGGGTGGTGTACTGTCATCAATAGTACTTATACCATTAATTACCATGTTGGGTGACGGACTTGCAAAAGCATTTCCGCCTGAAACAACACAGCTTATTTCACAAATGAGTGCCGATGATATCTGGGACCATTACATACGTTACATAGGTGCAGGTGCTGTAACCTTTGGTGGTTTAATGACATTAATAAAAACATTCCCTACCATTATAAGTGCTTTCCGCGATTCATTTAAAGACCTGAGAAAAAAAGATGACAGCGCTACCGTTGAAAAAACAAGGACAGAAAAAGATATGCCTCTTATATATGTATTAGTAGGTAGTTTGATCCTTATTGTTTTCATGTCGGTTATCCCGCAAATACCAGGCAACGTTATATCATCTATTATGATAGTGGTATTCGGCTTCTTCTTTGTTACTGTTTCTTCGCGCATTGTCGGTTTAATTGGCTCTTCTTCCAATCCTATTTCAGGTATGACCATTGCCACGCTCATGGCTACCTCACTCATATTTGTAGGTATTGGTTGGACAGGCGATCATTATCAGCCAATTGCCTTGGTAGTTGGTTCTATAGTTTGCATTGCCTCTGCAAACGCAGGTGCTACATCTCAAGATCTGAAAACAGGATATATATTAGGTGCTACACCAATAAAGCAGCAAATAGGATTAATAATAGGCGTGTTAGCATCTACGGTCGCAATTGGTTTCACACTTACTTTATTAAATGACAAAATAGGAATTGGCGCAATTACACCTTCACATCCGCACCCACTACCGGCTCCACAGGCAACATTGATGGCTACCGTAATTAAAGGCTTACTTAGTCACAACCTGCCCTGGGGATTAGTAATGGTTGGTATGGGTATTTCAGCCGTTATGGAACTTTGCGATGTAAGCTCATTAGCATTTGCAGTTGGTGCATACCTTCCTTTATCGAGCACTACGCCTATTTTTGCAGGCGGTGTTGTAAAATGGCTGGTAGATAGAAAAGTTAAAACCGGTGAGCCGGAATCTGATATCGGACCAGGTGCATTGTTCAGCTCAGGATTAATTGCCGGTGGTGCACTTACAGGAATACTTGTTTCTGTTTTAATTGGTACCAATATTACCGGGGCAGATGGTAAAATGAAAACACTTTCAGATATACTGACCATCCATGTTGGTGGCGTTCCGTTTACAGACTACCTGACTACACAAATTGGCGGATTCACTGACTTAATAGCCTTAGGGTTCTTTACATTAATGGCATTCATTTTATACAGAGTTGCTATAAGCAAACAGGAAAAACTATAGAGACGTGGAAAAGTATCTTATTAAGGACCTCAAACTACATCAGGTGTTTGATCTCGGTTCACTAACTTTATCAGAAGAAGACATAATGAGTTATGCGAAGCAATACGATCCTCTTCCATTTCATACCGATAAGAAAATAGCAGAAGCAAGTATTTTTAAAGGTCTTGTTTCAAGTGGCCCGCAGGTTTTTAATACCATGTATAGAATACGATGGGTGCCACTTTTTGGTGATACCGTTATTTGTGGCTTAGAATTGAATAACTGGAAATTCTTAAAGCCTATTTACGCAAACACACCTATAACCTGTAAGTTGACCATATCTCATTTAAATAAAAATGCAGAAAAGCATCATGCAGTGATCACCTGGCACTACGAATTTTTCGACCCGAAGAATGAAATGGTGCAACGCAGTGATGTAACTGTTATGCACAGATTGTAATAAATAACCCCAAAATAAAATTACTATGTCAACTCAAAAGATCAGCTTACAGGTAAGTGATGGTAGCACCATGCAAGCCTATGTATCAATGCCTGAAGGTAAAGGCCCTTTTCCGGCCGTAATGGTTTTCCAGGAAGCTTTTGGTGTAAACAGTCATATAAGGAATGTAGCTGACCGCGTTGCAAAAGAAGGGTATGTGGCTATTGCTCCTGAATTATTTCATCGTACTGCTGCCCCGGGCGCAGAAATGTCTTACGGCGATATGAATGCTATTATGCCTCATTTCCAAGGCATGACCTTAGAAGGTATGTCGGTTGATGTGAAAGCGACTTATGACTGGCTACAAAAACAAGCAAACGTAAAACATAATAAAGTAGGTTGTATTGGTTTCTGTCTTGGTGGCAGGGTTTCATTTATTGCCAATACAGTTGTTCCTCTTTCAGCAGCAATATCTTTTTACGGTGGCAGAACTTCTGACTATGTTGACCGTGCTCCACTTATGAGTGGCCCACACCTGTTCTTCTGGGGTGGCTTAGATAAGCATATTACACCTGACCAGGTAGATACAGTTATTAATGCAGTAAAAGCAGCTAACAAGCCTTATACCAATGTGGTTATATCGTATGCAGACCATGCTTTCCATTGCGATGAAAGGCCTGCTTATAATCCAAAAGCTGCAAGTGAGGCTTGGGCTATGTCAATGGCATTCTTAAAAAACAATCTGCTATAAATAAACCCTATAGGGTTGGCGGTGTCTAATACTTGAACATCTGCTAAATAAATAGTAACTTTGATTTATGAAATCAGGGCTTATAAAATACAGTTGGCTTATTTTACTTTTGTTGGCTATTTCAAGTATTGGGCTAGTTAGCTTCAAACCTGCCCTTAAAAAACCGGGCTTTGCGGTAAACTGGATGAGTTTTGATGATGCAGTAAAGTTGAGTAAGGCCCACCCAAAGAAAATTTTCATTGATGTTTATACCCAATGGTGTGGCTGGTGTAAGCGCATGGACGCAACGACATATACCGACAAGGATATTATTCAATACCTGAACGATAATTTTTATGCCGTTCGCCTTGATGCTGAAACACAGGATACTTTTCATTTCGACAACCATAAATTTTATAACCATACACCAGATCAAAGAGGTTCAACAAATGAGTTAGCCTTCTCGCTTTTAAACGGCCAGATGGGTTATCCTACTACGGTTTATCTCGATGAAAAATTCAACCGTGTTCTTATTGCACCTAATTATTATCCTGCATCTGATCTTAAGCAGATACTCACATTTATAGTTCAGGAGAAATATAAAACGGAAAGTTTCGATGACTACAAAAAGTCGTTGACACCGGGCAATTAATTCCTCTTTTTATTTATTAAAAAGTATGTGCACATTCCGCACACTGTCGTGCATATTTGCAGTGTACAGAAGTGACAATGGAGTGCAATTGTATTCATACACATACGTTCCAGAAGACACAATTAACTGATCGTTTATGGCATCGTATTGCATATGTGATGCATTTACTCCATTCAAATAGGGAGTAAAACCATTGGTGTTATATGAATAGGTATAAATAGTACCATTATCAAAACCAAGCAGGTAATCTTGTGCATCAATTTGAGCTACTGAAAGCAGGTTAGCGCTTGGTAAAGTAAGTGGAGAATAAAATATATTACCCGGAACATTATATAACTGTAAATAAGCTCCTCCCGCATTTTGGTTACCACATACCAATAGGTGATTTACATCTAATCCAAACATACCAATAACTGGTCCGGGGATTGCTGTTTGTTCATAGCTGGCACCCGAAGGTGCATAATACACAACCAGATTCCGCAATGATGAGCTGGTACACTTTTCTTCTGTAAATAAATAATTATTCCACACACAGGTTTTTATAGGGTAATACCCTGTGTTAGCCATACTTGAAACAATTCCCGCACCTGAATGGTTATAATACTTAATCAATCCATTGAACTGCGATATGTACACAGCATCGCTATAGCTATATGTATTCGTAAAGTACTGTGTAGGAGACACGATTCCGTTAATGCTCCATACTGATGATGCCAAAGGCATTGATAATGTATTCTCGTTACCAGAATCGGCTGCTGAAATATAAAGTTGCCGGTAATATGAACTCACATCCGACGAAGAGTAGTCTCCGCCTTGTGTATATACTGTTGTTTTATTAAAGACTGAATCTAACTTGGAAACGTGTAAACCACTATTGTTTCGGGTAATGACATATATACCTGTACGAATGGTTGGAGCCGCATCAATATA
Source organism: Bacteroidota bacterium (assembly GCA_013289395.1). Lineage (GTDB taxonomy): Bacteria > Bacteroidota > Bacteroidia > JABEUT01 > JABEUT01 > JABEUT01. The sequence goes on along the minus strand of JABCZY010000040.1, from coordinate 11,033 downwards.
TATCTGCCGGAAACCATACTGAGTATTGGTTCCATTACTTGCCTTTACCACAATAGTATACTCACCACTTGACATGTGAAAATCATTTATCGGGTAATTACACGTAAAGGACATGTTCTTTCCTGTAATCGGAATATTCATAGTTGCCAGCACAGGCACATTTTGGGCATTTGTAATATATACAACTACAGACTGTAAACCGGTGGCATCACTTATAGTGGCTTTAATTACAATAGTATCGAAAACTGCATAGGTAACAAGGCTTGACGGGCTAGAAATTTGTATGGAAGGGTAGCCGACGGGGCTATCTTTTTTACAGGAGAAACAAAATAAAATAATTACCGTTAGAGCAATTGTAATGTGCTTCATAGTAAGTTAAATTTAGTCATTTTTATGGAGGTGAAAAAAATATTTTCAATAGTGCAAAGCGATTGAGGGGTTGTTGATAAAATAGATGGGGGTACGGAAGGCTATTTTAATATTTTTGGCATCCCGATTTTTAACCGTTCGAGAATTTTTAATGAGGAATACGAAACCAAATAGAAATACATCAAAGTCCGCTCTCAATTTTGCAGAGTTGGAAATGGGTAAATTACCACCACAGGCAGTTGAATTGGAAGAAGCTGTACTGGGAGCACTTATGCTTGAAAAAGAAGCGCTTACCAATATCATTGATATTTTACGTGAAGACGTTTTTTATAAGGATGCACACAGAAAAATATTTGCAGCCATAAGGCGCTTATTTGAACGCTCTGAGCCGATCGATATTTTAACAGTTACCAACGAATTAAAAAAAACAGAAGATCTTGAGTCAGTTGGGGGTGCGTATTACATTTCGCAGCTTACCAGCAAAATTGCATCATCGGCAAACGTTGAGTACCATGCCCGTATCGTATTACAAAAATATATTCAGCGCGAGCTTATAAAGTTCTCATCAGAGACTATAGAAAACTCATACGACAACAGTATTGACGTTTTTGAATTGCTTGATATAGCTGAAAAAAGATTATTTGCCATTGGTGATGAGAACATTAAAAATGATCCTAAGAAAGCAGGTAGTCTTGTACACGAAGTAATTAAACAGGTTGAAGCTGCTAAGAAAAGAAAGACCGGTATTACCGGTGTTCCGAGCGGTTTCTCTGAACTCGATCGTATTACATCGGGCTGGCAAGGTTCCGACCTTATTATTCTTGCCGCACGTCCCAGTATGGGTAAAACTGCATTGGCATTAACGCTTGCGTGCAATTCAGCTATGTTATTCCAGGTTCCTGTAGCTATATTCTCATTAGAAATGTCAAACTTGCAGCTTGCTACCCGTATTATTTCGAGCGAGACTGAAATACCAATGGAGAAGCTTAGAAAAGGTAGTTTGAGCGATGAAGAATTTAACCAGCTTGTAGGCCATAAAGTTGCCAAGCTTTCCGAGGCACCTATATTTATTGACGATACCGCTGCCTTATCAGTATTCGATTTACGTGCAAAGGCAAGAAGGTTGAAAGAGAATCATGATATTCAGATGATACTTATCGATTACCTTCAGCTAATGACCAGCGGTACAGAAGGTAGAGGCGGCAACCGCGAGCAGGAAATCAGTACTATTTCACGTTCATTAAAGAGCCTGGCTAAAGAACTGAATGTGCCTATAATAGCATTATCTCAGCTTAGCCGTGCGGTAGAACAACGTGGTGGCGCTAAGCGTCCTCAACTTTCCGATCTTCGTGAATCGGGTGCTATTGAGCAAGATGCTGATATGGTATTATTTGTATATCGTCCTGATTATTATGGTGCTGAGAATACAGAAGACTCTCCACCGGATTCTGCAGAGATCATTATTGCTAAACATAGAAATGGTCCACTTGACAGCGTACATCTCAAATTCCAGAAGGAATTTGCCAAATTTGTGGAGTACGAGCCTTCTTTGAGCGATTATCATTCTTCCCCTCACGATGTTGAGACAAGAATAATGCAGTCGAGGAACTGGGATGATAAGAAGAACGATATTGAAGAAGGTCCGTTTTAAAATTCTCAATTCTTTTTAGTTTTATTAACATAATCGCATTGGTGCCTCAAAGTTTTTTGCCTAATTTAGAGACGGCAAAAATGGTTATGAAGAAAAGTATACTTTCCTTATTTCTTATTCTGCTTTCATTTATGGAAGCGCATGCAACTTTCATTTTCATCCCAATGGATGAAAGTCAAACTAATTGTCTGAAAGCCTATGGCATTGCCTATATGGCATTGCAGCATGGTATTGGTGTGGAATGGTTATTGAACTATCGTGGAGGTAGTTTCAGCTTTCCTGATGCACCATTATTTGAGAACGAATGTAAGGTGCGCAATGTAAAATTCGAACTTATTGCAGATGAACAGGAATCAAATATATTATCTCAAATTGCTGATCCGGCTGTAAATATGGATGCAGTGAAATTAGAGAAACCACCCAAGATTGCCGTATACTCACCAAAAGATAAAATGCCCTGGGATGATGCAGTAACACTGGCACTCACCTATGCTGAAATTCCGTATGACATTATTTACGACAAAGAAATACTTGACGGCGTATTACCTAAATACGATTGGCTGCATTTGCACCATGAAGATTTTACCGGACAATATGGAAAATTCTATGGCGCATACCAAAATGCACCATGGTACCAACTCGATGTAAAGAACAGTGAAACAGAAGCGCATGAGTTAGGCTACCAAAAAGTATCGCAAATGAAACTGGCTGTGGCAGAAAAAATACGTGACTTTGTTACAGGTGGTGGTTTCTTGTTCGCCATGTGTTCGGCCCCCGATTCGTATGATATTGCACTGGCAGCTGAGGGCATTGATATTTGTCCTGCACAATTCGATGGCGACCCTGCTGACCCTAACTGCAACAAAAAACTCAATTTCAATAATTGTTTTGCATTTACCAATTTTACGGTAAGCCTGAATGCACTTGAATATGTAAAATCAACTATTGATGACTCGCAGTACCGTGCACAGAAATACGGCCTGAATCAGGAGAACGATTTTTTTACGCTCTTCGATTTTTCAGCTAAATGGGATCCCGTACCTGCTATGCTTTGCCAGGACCATACCAAAGTAATAAAAGGATTTTGGGGACAAACTACAGGCTTTAATGAAAGCTTTATAAAACCGGGTGTAACTATAATGGGCGAAAATAAAAGCGCAAACGAAGCTCGCTACATTCATGGCGATTTTGGCAAAGGCACCTGGACATTTTACAGTGGCCACGACCCTGAATGCTACCAGCACCGTGTAGGTGATCCACCTACCGATCTAAGCTTACACCCTAATTCACCGGGCTACAGGCTTATATTAAACAATGTGCTTTTTCCTGCTGCGAAGAAGAAGAAGAGGGAAACGTAAAATAATTAGTTTGTCTGGAAAATGAAAACCACCCTTTTGACAGTTTTATCATTATTTTTATTTGTTGCGGCTTTTGGACAGCTTGCTAGAGTGGATAATATCCCCCCCCCTCCCTGCGATACTATATATAATCGATTTCATTTTTCCATTAAAGGGAGACTTACTGATGCACAAACAAATAAGTCCATTAACGGAGCTACTGTAACTCAAATGGGTTCTGATGGCTCAATTTATGTTATTAAGACAGATAGTAACGGGGTTTATCTTTTCGATTCTACCAAAGTTCATCCATGTACAGCTTATATTATTTCAGCCAATGCTCAAAAATATTTTGCTAGCCAATACAGGGCATATATTTCAACTGTTGGTTTAACGGAGTCAAGAATTTTTATTAAAGACTTTCAGCTACAAAAAGGTGGTGATATTGCTGACCGTTTCTTTCCTCAATGTAAATTTAATTTCGGTAGCACAAATGCCTTAGGCAGTTTGCCCGATTCGCTTAATTACATCGTGAAATTATTACATAATAATCCTACAATAACCATAGAAGCAGATGGTCATGGCAGCCCAGACGAAAAAAATGCTCAAGCGCTTTCATTTGCACGCGCCTCCGTTTGCAGGCAATACTTAATTTCTCAAGGCATAGACTCCGACCGCATTGTAGAAAAAGGATGGGGTGTTATACACCCTCTTCCTGGTTATGGTAAAGCAGATATTGAGAGAATGAAAACCAAGGAGGAAAAAATTGCTGCGTGTGAAGCAGACCGCAGAGTTGAGTTCAGAGTGTTGAGTTTTACTTATACGCCGAAAAACAAACAGTAATATTGGAGTTGTCAAACCCCAATATCCATAAGGCTTCCATTGTTATTTTATTGTTATTAAAAAATTTACTGGGTTTCTTAAAATCAGTACTCGACTCAATTGATTGGTTATCAGATATTTACATTAAAAGGCTTGATTTCGACCCATTGTATTTTATTGTAAATAACAATGGAACAATTGCAAAATGGGTTGTTGAAAAACAGAACGTATACTTATTGCAAATAGCTTTTATCTGATAGAACTTTGCAATACGTTCTTTGAAAGAAAAAAAGGCTTTGCCCCTAGTTCCAGAAATCCCAGCTAATGCCGAAACGTAACACCTGGTCATTCATCGGATAGTGTAGTGCGTACCCATAAAATACTTTGGTTTGCCAAAATGGTGAGGTAACGTTTTCCATTTTAAAGAACATTCGGAAGGTACGTACACGGAAGGTGACAAACGGATCAAAGTAGAAGTAATTTCCCGCCCTAGTATCGTTCTGCACATAATACTGGCTTATTACAGGTTGATACGCATATACGTAGTATGATGAGTTATAGAACACATCAATACCTACCCTTAATAACATGTGGTGCTTAAATAAATAATTTTCATAGAAAACAGAATTTTCTGCTACCAGTTTAGGAAGGTGTATAGGTTCGTTTGCCGTAACCGATTGAACTATTTCTTTAGTGTTCAAGTGCCATTTACCAAGTGTAAAGTTCTTTGCAATATAGCCCTTGTAAATATTGATAGGGTCCGCCGTTTGAGCAGGCACGGAATTAAGATCAGCAGTTGTAAAATAAACCATGTTCTGCATTTGGGTTACTTCACCACCAAGGCTCAAATGCCATTGTGCGTCTTCATATACAACAGAGCTTGTGACAGTAGTTATTTTACTAAAGTGGTTTTGCCATTCAAAATTATTGCCGCTATATAATTCATATATAAGCCCAGGTGTTTGGTATGAATATTGTTCACTTAATTTAAGTAGTCTCAATGAGTCAGGCTTCCAGCCCAAATGTGCCGATGCTTGCATATCGCCGTGTTGTGTGCCCGCAAAAATATCGGAGCCTTCAGCATCAAACAATATCTTTCCATTGATGAATGTATTATACACTCGTGCATGTACTATTAAATTACTAAACACAGAATCGTGCAGCATGCGTGTTACAAGACTATCTTGTGTTCGTAATTTATTCCGGCCAGGGACACCACTGTATTCCGTAAAATGAACCCATTGGTCTTCTACCCCGGCATCCCACTTCAATACCTTGCTCCAACCCTTGGCTGAACCAATAGAGAAATCATTTATGAACTGGTTATAACTTAATGAATCATAAGTAGTATCTGCATCATGGTAAAATTCAGGGTAAAATCCTGAAGAATCATTGGCAATAGTGTTATCGCTGTATATCCTTGAGTTTCCTGATATTCTTGCCGTATGTGAAACATACATGAACGGATTCTCTTTTGATGTATCCGCAGCATCGTAACCTAAAAAATAAAACTGCTGAAGCCTGAATGATGTTTGGCGTTCTGTACTGCGCGCAGAAGCAAGGCTAACTGGCGTTGCTAACCGTTGTGAAGCAAAGCTTGAATAAGTAAAATCTGTATCGTTTGCTACTCCCCCATTCTGGTCAATTTTCGATGAATTGTAAATCCCGTCGAACAAGGCCATGTATCTTTTAGAACGGTAGCTCAATGTAAGGCTCAACTGATTCAGGTTACTGGCCTGGTTCAGGTAAATACCATCAGACCGGACACGTTTAAAATTTATGGCAGCATTCAATTTCTTACCAAAATTCTGGCTTAGTACCAAGTCAAGGAACTGGTGTGTAGTAGGATCTGTTACGTAAAAGAAGTTAAGATACGGGGCACGGGTAGTAAAATATTTTAAAGTACTATCGTTCCGGAAATAGCCTGAAAGGTAATCGGGCCCGTAATAAAATCCCAAAGGTGAAGGTGTGCTGTTAAATATTACCGGTACATATGGTAAGCCTGGGTTACCTAAACTATAATGTGTGGTATAATATTCCAGTTCATCAATATTGGTATCTATTTTTATAGACTCCTTTTCCCATATGTTAAAAGGCGATAACATACCCAAGGTATATCCGAGTGTTACATCATGTTTAACAGTGGTATCTATAGGACCAATAGAACGAGCACTTATTCCTGAAACAAGACACAAAATGAAAACACTAAATACAACCCAAGACCTTTTTCTCATTAACTACATTAAATAGCCCAATAACAGGCTGAATTTCTTTTCTTTATTCTTACTCTTTCCACGTTTGCTTCAGGCAATTATACCCTTATTTTAGTATTAGTCTTAAAATATATCAAGTTAATGTTATAAAACTGTAATTCATCTCTTAATGCCATTGCGATATGCTTGAATTTTATTATATTTACGCTACAAAAATATAAATTATGGGAACGGCAACCGAAAAGGATATCTCCCTTCAGGAACATTTAAAGACATTCTTTGGTTTTTCAAAGTTTAAAGATCAGCAAGAGGCAATTATTAAGAATGTACTTAACGGGAAAGATACCTTCGTTATTATGCCGACCGGCGGAGGTAAATCACTTTGCTACCAATTACCTGCCCTTTTAAGCGACGGTGTTGCCATTATTGTTTCACCACTTATTGCCCTGATGAAGAATCAGGTAGACATTCTGCGCACATTTGGTGCCAAGGATGGTATAGCTCACTTTTTAAATTCATCGCTTTCAAAATCTCAGATAAATAAGGTAAAAGACGAAGTAATAAGAGGCGAAACAAAGCTTTTGTACGTAGCGCCTGAGTCACTCTCCAAAGAGCTTAATGTTGCATTCTTTAAAAAGGTTAAAATATCCTTCTTCGCTATTGACGAAGTACACTGTATATCAGAATGGGGACATGATTTCCGCCCTGAATACAGGAAATTAAGGCCGCTTATAGAACAAATAGGCCGCGTACCAATTATAGCCCTAACAGCAACTGCTACACCAAAGGTACAGGAAGACATTATGAAGAACCTTGATATTCAGGATGCTGCTGTCTTCAAGTCTTCATTTAACAGGCCAAACTTATATTATGAAGTACGTACCAAGCAAAACGCTGCTAAAGAAATTATTAAGTTCATTCGCCAGCACACAGGTAAATCGGGCATTATATATTGTTTAAGCCGCAAAAAGGTAGAGGAAATTGCTCAAACCTTACAGGTAAATGGCATTAAAGCATTGCCTTACCATGCCGGTATGGATAAACCTACTCGTGACCAGACACAGGACAAGTTTTTGATGGAAGATGTAGATGTTATGGTGGCAACTATAGCCTTTGGTATGGGTATTGATAAACCGGACGTACGTTATGTTATTCACTATGATATTCCAAAGAGCCTTGAAAGCTATTATCAGGAAACAGGCCGTTCGGGTCGTGATGGTGGCGAAGGAAAGTGCATTACCTTCTATAGCTATGAGGACGTAAGGAAACTTGAGAAATTCTTAAAAGATAAACCGGTTGCAGAACAGGAAATTGGCAGGCAATTGATACAGGAAACTATTGCATTTGCTGAAAGTTCTGTATGTCGCCGTAAAATGTTGTTACATTACTTTGGCGAAACATATAACGAAAAGAATTGCGGCCAATGTGATAATTGCCTGAATCCTAAAACACAATTTGAAGGAAAAGATGACTTGCAATTATTGCTTGAGGTAATACAGGAAACTAAAGAGAAGTTCAAATCAAAACATATTGTAGATGTATTGTTAGGCAATTTAAGCTCTGCAGTAAAATCGTACAAGCATGATAAGCTTGAAATATTCGGAGATGGTGTAGAGCATGGCAAGGATGAAAAATTCTGGAATGCAATTATCCGCCAGGCATTGGTAATGGATTTTGTAATAAAAGATATTGAAGCATATGGAGTATTAAGCCTTAGTAAGACCGGTAAGGACTTTATTAAGAAGCCACATTCTATTATGCTTGCCAAGGACCATGATTATAGCGGCGAGAGCGACGATGAAGAAGATATTATGATGGCTGCTGCTCAAAAAGGTGGTGGTGCTACTGATCAAACGTTGTATGCATTACTCAAAGATCTTTGCAAATCAACGGCAGCTAAATTGAAACTGCCTCCTTTCGTTGTGTTCCAGGAAACATCGTTAGAGGAAATGGCAACACACTACCCTGTGAACCTTGAAGAGTTAGCACACATTACAGGCGTTGGCGTAAATAAGGCCGATAAATTCGGAAAAGCTTTTGTTGAACTTATAGCCAAATATGTAGAAGAAAATGAAATAGAACGCCCGCAGGATATTGTAGTAAAATCGGTTGTAAATAAATCGGGCCTGAAGGTTTATATTATTCAAAGTATCGACAGAAAGGTTGATCTTGAAAATATGGCAAAGGGCAAGGGCCTTGCATTACCTGCTTTATTGCACGAAATTGAAACAATAGTATCATCAGGTACAAAAGTAGATATCAGGTATTATATTGATAAGGTAATTGATGATGACAGGCAAGATGAAGTATTCGACTATTTCCGCACCGCTGATTCTGACTCACTGGAAGCTGCTTTGGCAGAACTAGGCAACGAAGATTATACAGAAGAAGATATTCGCCTGATGCGTATCAGGTTCCTGTCTGAAATGGGGCACTAACCTAAATCGTATTTGGCCTTATTTTGAAGCCGTGTCATCTGGCTTCTTAAGAAATGCAGATGGAATAATGTATTTATTCAGCTTAAGAAAATTGGCCAGAATAAAGAATACTGTTCCACCTGGGACTACAGCAAGCACAACAAGATCAACTGTCTTTAAAGTATCTTTCATCTGGTTCCCTATCTGAACTTTCTCTTCTTGCGTAAGTTCTTTACCATGAAAAGTAGATTGCACCATTAAATGAAAGGCTTCTTTTGTTCCCTTGCCCTCTACCTCAACATTGGCAATAAACTCACTACCCTTATGCTTTAGTTTATCAAGCACTTCTTTGGGGTCGTGATGCGGTAAGTGCCCCTCTTTTTTAATATGCTCTATCAGTTCAGCTATACTGTTCATGCTGCGAAGATAGTTATCTACGTAAATATCTTCTTCCCCTTAAAAACATACGCATGCCTTTATTCCTTACTGAGATAGATAGATCTCTATCTTCAGATTCCTTCCGTTCCAGTTCAAATGCTTCCAGTACTTGTCTATAGGTGAGTAGACCAACAAGGTGATCCTTATCTCCGTCTTTTACAACAGGCAGCAGGTCTACGTTATTTCTTATCATACTATCTACTGCTTTCTTAAGGCTGTCTGTATCGTTAATTGTAATGGGAGGTTTTGTTATCAATTTGCTAACCTTCTCTTCCGGCTCGTATGTTGAACTGAATATTTCGTGCGCAGTCAATATTCCTACCAAAGTATCTTCATGTAATTCCTTTATTACTGCATACGACTTACTATAATTTGTAGCACCCGGCTCATGAATAAACTCGCGGGCACGTGCTATTGTATCGTCACTACTTAGTACAATTACCTGTTCTTTTAAAACATCCTTCACCTGATAGCTGTTAAGTACATCGGGTGTATACGTCTCAGGTGTATTAATGCCACGGCGCGATATCTTTTCCGTCATAATAGTACTACGCATCATTACAAAGGAAATAAAGTATGCTGCTGCACAGCCACCTAAAAGTGGTAACAATAAATGAGGTTGCTGAGTAGTTTCTAACGAAAAAATAACAGCTGTAAGGAATGCCCTTGAAGCGCCTGAGAACATAGCAGCCATGCCTATCAGCCCGGCAATAGATGCACTTAATTCAAGCACCGGAAATAATTGATTAGTGCCAATCGCCAGCAAGGCGCCCAAGGCACCACCAATGGTAAATAAAGGTGCAAGTGTACCGCCGGAAGTTCCACTACCTAATGAAATGGCCCACGATATAAACTTAAGCAGGCAGAATACAAGCAATATATTCACACTCAGGTTTCCACTTAAAATGCCGCTTATATTACTATACCCTACTCCCATTGTTGATGGTGCAAAGTATCCAACCACTCCGACAGCGACTGCTCCAATAGCCGGCCACCACATCCAATGAATAGGCAGTTTTTCAAAAGCATCTTCGACGGCATAAACAATTTTGGTAACGCCAACCGAGAAAACACCAACCACAGCACCCAATAAAACATACACAATTAACTGGGGAATATTTGGTGCTGGCACATAAGGCATACTAAACATAGGATGGTAGCCAAAGAAAAATATATGGCATGCAGCACCTGTAATACATGCTAATGCAACTGGTATAATGGAGCGCGGTGAGAATTCAAACAATAACAACTCAATTGCAAGCATAATACCTGCAACAGGGCTGCCAAATATTGCTGCCATACCGGCTGTAGCTCCTGCAGTTAATAATATCTTTCTTTCATACGCAGTTATCTTTAGTATCTGGCCTATTAGCGAACCGAAAGCGCCACCGGCAGCAATAATAGGTCCCTCGGCGCCGAAAGGGCCACCAGTGCCGATTGAAATTGCAGCAGAAAGTGGTTTTAGTAATGTTACTATAGGATGTATCTTACTATCGTTAGTAAGTACCTGTTCCATTGCTTCAGGAATACCGTGGCCACGAATAGCCTTAGAACCATAACGAGCCATAAAGCCAACTAATATTCCACCAATTACCGGCACGAATATTACCCATATACCCAGGTGATTCCCTACAGGAGAAACTTCTCCCGACTGTATTTTACCATAGAATGCAATACCGGTTACCAGGCTGATTAGCTCAACCATTATTTTAGCTACTACACCTACAAGCAATGCATTTAAAATTGCAAGGGTGCAGATGTATAATAATCGCGGGACATTAACTGC